>DAORTX010000166.1:0-5555 GCA_035432885.1 Usitatibacteraceae bacterium | reverse complement strand
TTCGAGAACGTCGCCTTCAAGTCGCAGTCGATCCAGTTGAAGATCGATGCCGCGACCGAGATCGTCAAGTTCGACCCGAAGGCCATCCAGGTGGTCGAGGGGGGCGATCCCAAGCCCGCCGAGGCGATGCGCGACCTGCGCAAGGGCCACGAGGCGAAGATCGCCTACGTCGAGCGCGACGGGGTCAAGACGGCCACGAAGATCTGGTTCAAGGGCCCGATCAAGATCGCGCCCGAGAAGCTGGTGCACTACGAAGACGTCGCGGCACTCGTGGCAAAGGGACCGGAAGCGGGCAACTACGTGCTCGTGGACTCGCGCCCGCTGCCGCGCGTCCAGGAAGGCACGATTCCCACCGCGATCAACCTGCCCTTCACGACCAAGGGCTTCGACGCGCTCGCCGCCGAGAAGCTGCCCGCCGACAAGGCGAAGCGGGTCATCTTCTTCTGCCAGGGCATCACCTGCATGCTGAGCCCCAACTCGCTGCTGCGGGCCGAGGCGCTGGGCTACACGAACGCGCGGGTCTACCGCGAAGGATGGCCGGAGTGGACGCAGAAGAGCGTCGGCATCCTCGCGAGCACCCACCTGAAGGAAGCGTGGATCGGAAAGGACATTCCGCACGTCCTGATCGACGCGCGTCCCGCCGCGGAAGTGAAGGCGGGATTCATCAAGGGCGCCGTCGCGATCTCGCCGGCACAGGTGAAGGCCGCGATCGCCAAGTTTCCCAACAAGGAACTGAAGCCCCCGATCATGGTCTACGACGCCGACAACGGGAAGGCGGCGATGGACGTGGCCTCCGCCCTCACCAAGGCCGGGTACCTGAACGTCACCGTGATCCCCGGCGGCTTCAACGGCTGGAAGGCCTCGGGCTATCCGGTCGAAGCCGGCGCGCCCGCCACGAAGGTCGCCTACGCGCCCCGTCCGCGGGCGGGTGACATCGGCGTCGAGGCTTTCAGGAAGCTCGTCGCGAGCACGCCTGCCGACACCCTGATCCTCGACGTGCGCAACACCGACGAGGCGAACGCCGGCATGATCAAGGGCGCGAAGCTCATTCCCGACGAGGATCTCCTCGCGCGACTGGCGGAGGTCCCGAAGGACAAGCGGATCGTCGCGCACTGCTCGACGGGCGTGCGTGCCGAGATGGCGTTCCACAAGCTGAAGGACAAGGGCTACAACGCGGCTTTCGTGAATGCCGAGATCGACATCGACAAGGCCGGCAAGGTCAAGGTGACCGCGAACTGATCGCGGGGCCCACGGGCTTTGGGGGCGGGGAAACCCGCCCCTTTTCCTTTCGGGCGCCTCAGTCCGCTTCCTCGATCCACGCCATCTGGATCGCCTCGAGGATCTTCTCGCCGGAGCGTTCCGGCGCATCCGAGAACCCTTCGAGCCCCATCACCCGCTCGCGCAGGTCCGTGAACCGGATCGTCTTCGGATCGACGTCGGGATAGCGGTCGGCGAGCGCGATCGCGATGTCGCGCGTGTCGGTCCATTTCATCGCTTGGCCTCCGAAACCTGGTTGATCGTGTACTTGGGGATCTCCACCTTGAGCGGCGCGGTGCCCACCTTCGCCTGGCACGACAGCCTCGAGGTGAACTCGAGGCCCCACGCCTTGTCGAGGAGGTCGTCTTCCTTGTCGGTGGCGGGATCGAGTGAATCGAATCCTTCGCGCACGATGACGTGGCAGGTGGTGCAGGCGCAGGACTTCTCGCAGGCGTGCTCGACGTCGATGCCGTGGGCGAGGAGGTTGTCGCACAGGGTCGTGCCCGGTTCGGCGTCGAACTGGGCGCCCTCGGGGCACAGGGCTTCGTGCGGCAGGACGGTAACCAGGGTCATTTCGTCGGCACCTCGTCCAGCCGCCGCCCGGCGAGCGCCTTCGATACCGAGCGGTCCATGCGCCGCGCGGCGAACGGCTCGCTCGCCCGATTGAGCGATTCGACGGCCGCCTTGAGCGATCGGTGATCCGTCGCGCGCCGTGCGGCCTCCAGCGACGCGATCCCCGCATCGAGCGCGGCGCGTTCCTCGTCGTCCAGCAGCTCGCCGTCCGTGGCCATCGCGCTGCGGATCGCCGTGATGAGGGCCTCCGCATCGACGCGCTGCTCGGCCAGGGCGCGGGCGTCGCGGTCCGATTGCGCGTGGTCGAATCCTTCGCGCAGCATCGCGGCGACCTCATCGTCCGTGAGGCCGTAGGACGGCTTCACCACCACGGAGGAGCCAACGCCCGTGGTCTTCTCGCGCGCCGACACGGACAACAGGCCGTCGGCGTCGACCTGGAAGGTCACCGCGATCCGCGCCGCGCCGGCGACCATCGGCGGGATGCCGCGAAGCTCGAAGCGCGCGAGCGACCGGCAGTCGGCCACGAGTTCGCGCTCGCCCTGCACGACGTGGATCGCCATCGCCGTCTGTCCGTCCTTGAAGGTGGTGAATTCCTGGGCGCGCGCCACCGGGATCGTCGAGTTCCGCGGTATCACCTTCTCGACCAGACCGCCCATCGTTTCCAGCCCGAGCGAAAGCGGAATCACGTCGAGAAGCAGCCAGTCGTCGCCCGCCGCCCGGTTCCCCGCGAGCGCGTTCGCCTGGATCGCGGCGCCGAGCGCGACCACCTGCTCCGGATCGAGGTTCACCAGCGGCTTGCGACCGAAGTACTTTTCCACCGCGCGCTGCAGGTGCGGCATCCGCGTCGCGCCGCCGACGAGGACGACGCCGTCGAGTTGCGTCGCGGCGAGTCCGGCGTCGCGCAGCGCCTTGCGGGTCGGCGCGAGCGTCTTCTGGACGAGCGGCGCGGTGATCTCCTCGAATTCCCGGCGGGCGAGGTGCAGGTGCAGCTGCTGACCCCAGGTGAGCGTCACCTTCGCGTCCGCGCTCTCGGCCCCGGACAGCCTTTCCTTCACGGCCCGGGCCGCCGCGAGCAGGCGCGTCGTGTCCCGGCCGGATGCATCCGCCAGGCCATGGGCCTTGCGCCAGTGCCTCGCGATGGCCTGGTCGAAATCGTCCCCGCCCAGCGCCGAGTCGCCGCTGGTGGAGAGCACCTCGAATACGCCGCGCGTGAGCTTGAGGATGGACAGGTCGAAGGTGCCGCCGCCGAGATCGAAGACGGCGAAGATTCCCTCGGAGGCATTGTCGAGGCCGTACGCGATGGCGGCGGCGGTGGGCTCGTTCAGGAGCCGAAGGACCTTCAGCCCGGCGATCCGGGCCGCGTCCTTCGTGGCCTGGCGCTGCGAGTCGTCGAAATAGGCAGGCACGGTCACCACGGCGCCGAACAGCTCGCCGCCGAGGCTATCCTCCGCGCGCGCGCGCAGTGCCTTGAGGATCTCCGCCGACACCTGCACCGGCGAGCGCAGTCCGGCTGCCGTCTCGATGCCGACCATGCCCGGCGCGTCGACGAAGCGGTAGGGGAGCGCGCCGTACTTCGCGACGTCTGCCACGCCCCGGCCCATGAAGCGCTTGACCGAGGCGATGGTGTTCGCCGGGTCGTCGGCCGCCATCGCATGGGCGTCGTGTCCCACCGCGACGGCGCCGCCGGGCCCGTAGCGAACGACCGACGGCAGCAGCACGCGGCCCTGCGCGTCGGCCAGGCATTCCGCGGAGCCGCTGCGCACCGTGGCCACGAGGGAGTGCGTCGTGCCCAGATCGATGCCGACCGCGAGCCGGCGCTCGTGCGGCTCGGGCGTTTCGCCGGGTTCGGAGATCTGCAGCAATGCCATCTAGGGATTTCCTTTCGGCCGGAAGACCGCTCCGGGAGTCATCGCGCGCCCTCGGCCATGGCCTCGAGCGCCTCGTCGATTTCGGCCTCGATCGTGTCCAGGAAGCGCAGTTTGCGCACCAGCGAGCACCCGGCATCGTAGTTCCGGTCGCCGCCAAGGGCGCGGGCGAGCAGGGCATGCATTTCCGCCCGGGAGGCCTCGATCTCCCCCCGAAGCGACTCGAGCGCGGCGCGGTCGCGCCGCGAGCGGCCGTCATCGACGCTTTCGCGCCATTCCATCTGCTGCATCAGGAAGTCCGGCGGCATCGAGGTGTTCGATTCCTCCTGCGTATCGAAGCCCCGCAGCCCGAGCAGGTAGCGCGCGCGGTCGACCGGGTTTCGCAGCGTCCGGTACGCCTCGTTCGCGCGCGTGGCCCATTGCATCGCCACGCGCCGCTCGGCCTCGCCCGCCGAGGCGAACTTGTCCGGGTGCACGCGGCCCTGGAGCTCGCGGTAGGCGTTGTCCAGCGCGATGGCGTCGATCGAGTAGGCGACCGGCAGGCCCAGCAGCTCGAAATGATTTCGGGAGAATTCGGGGTTCATGGATGCGCAAAGGGGGCGTGGCCGCCCCCTGTCTCGCGCGGCCGCGGACGGCGCTCAGACGTTGAACGACTCCCCGCAACCGCAGCGATCCTTCTCGTTGGGGTTGTGGAACTTGAATCCCTCGTTGAGGCCCTCGCGGACGAAGTCGAGCTCGGTGCCGTCCAAGTAGGCGAGGCTCTTCGGGTCGATCAGCACGTGCACGCCGTTCGAGTCGAACTGCAGGTCCCCTTCGTGGGCCTCGTCGGCGAACTCGATCTTGTAGGCGAGTCCCGAGCAGCCCGTCGTGCGCACGCCGAGGCGCAGGCCGATGCCCTTGCCCCGCTTGGCGATGTAGCGCTGGACGTGATCGGCCGCGCGGTCGGTGAGCGTGACGGCCATCAGTCCGCCGCCTTCTTCGCCGGATCGGCCTCGCCCTCGCCGTACTTCTTGCGATAGTCGGCCACCGCGGCCTTGATCGCGTCCTCGGCGAGGATCGAGCAGTGGATCTTCACCGGGGGGAGCGCAAGCTCCTCGGCGATCTGCGTGTTCCTGATGCCGGCGGCCTCCTCGAGCGTCTTGCCCTTCACCCACTCGGTGACGAGCGACGAGGAAGCGATGGCGGAGCCGCAGCCGTAGGTCTTGAACTTCGCGTCCTCGATCACGCCGTTGGCGCCCACCTTGATCTGGAGCTTCATCACGTCGCCGCAGGCCGGGGCGCCCACCATGCCGGTGGCCACGCCCTCCTCGTCCTTCGTGAAGGAGCCCACGTTCCGGGGGTGCTCGTAGTGGTCGATGACCTTCTCGCTGTATGCCATGGTGTCTTCCTCTCGACGCTATTCGTGGTGACCGTGAAGGGCCGCCGCGCTCAATGCGCGGCCCACTGGACGGTGCTGAGATCGATGCCGTCCTTGTACATTTCCCACAGCGGGCTCATCTCGCGCAGCTTCCCGATGCGTTCGCGGATCAGCTTCACCGAGAAATCGATTTCGGCCTCCGTCGTGTAGCGGCCGATCGTGAAGCGGATCGAGCTGTGCGCGAGCTCGTCGTTCCTGCCCAGCGCGCGCAGCACGTAGGAGGGCTCGAGGCTCGCGGACGTGCACGCCGATCCCGAGGAGACGGCCAGCTCCTTCATTCCCATGATGAGCGACTCGCCCTCGACGAAATTGAAGCTCACGTTCAGGTTGTGCGGGACGCGGTGCTCGAGGTCGCCGTTCACGTAGACCTCCTCCATGTCCCGGACGCCGGCGAGCAGGCGGTCGCGCAGCATGCGGATTCGCTCGTTCTCGGTGGCCATCTC
>DAORTX010000165.1:0-5618 GCA_035432885.1 Usitatibacteraceae bacterium | reverse complement strand
ATCTTGCTGCCGCCCAAGTCGATGCCGATGTGGTCCATGGGTGAGGCGACTATAGCCGAATATTTCAGGTGAAATCGCCGCTGTGAACCAGGTCACAACGGCGTTGCGCGCGCCGGCCGATAGTGGCGGCACAAGCAGTAAACAACCCCGCAAGCGCGCACCTTGGGCGATCGCCCGGGTCCGGGGGGAAACATCCCCGATCCGGGCGCGCCAATTTCCGACGATCGGCCTCGCCCATGACGCAGACCCGCCGCGCACTCCGCTCGCTGTCGATACGCGCGAAGCTGGTCATCCTCCTGCTCTTCGTCGAGGCCGCGGCGCTCGCGTTCCTCGTCTGGCAGGGCCACGAGATGGATCTGGCGCACAGCGAGCGCGAACTCCACGATTCCGTGGCCCGGCTCCAGCCCTTGCTCAACGTCGCGCTCGCGCCGGCCACCGCGCTGGGCGACGGCGCGCGCGTGTCCGAGATCCTGTCCGTGGCGCGAACCGCGCGCGGCCTGCGGTACCTCGTCGTGAAGGACACCGACGGGCGCATCGTCGCCGCCGATGGCCTGGACCCGCGATCTCCGCTGCCCGCCCTGAACCTCGACGTGGGATCCTCCCTGCGGGAGGGGCGCCTGGACAACATCTTTCCGCTCACCCACGAGGGGCGCGTCGTGGGGAACGTGAGGTCCGGGATCGCGGTCGATCCCCTGCGCGAGGCGATCGGCGAGCGTCTCGCGGACAACGTCTTCAAGGCCGCCGGCGCGTTCCTCATGTCGGTGCTCCTGTTCCTGGTGGTCGTGCACCCGCTCACGCGCCGCATCACGCAGCTTCGCCTTGCCTCGGAGCGGATCGCCGGCGGCGACTACGCCATCCGCGTTGCGCAGGAGGACACCGACGAGATCGGCCGGCTCGCGCGCGCCCTGAACCACATGGCGGGCGTGATCCAGTCCCGGATGGACGAGCTCGAGTCGAGCCGCCAGCGCTTCCACAACATCGCCGACTACACCTACGACGTCGAGTGCTGGTTCGGCCCCGACGGGCGCCTGCTGTGGATCAACAAGTCGGTGGAGCGGCTTACCGGACATACGGTCGAGGAGTGCCTCGCCGATCGCGAGTTCCCCTTCTCCCTCATCCACCCCGACGACCGGTTCGCCGCGCGAGAGCGCAGCATCGCGGAGCTCTCGTCGCGCTCGACGGGATCGAACTTCGAGTTCCGCGTCCTGAAGAAGGACGGCACGACGGAGTGGGTGACCAATTCCTGGCAGCCGATCTTCGGGCGCGCCGACGAATTCCTCGGCCTGCGCTCGAGCCTGAACTCGATCCAGGCGCTCAAGGACACGGAGATCGACCTGCGCAGCACGCTCTCGCGCCTCGAGGACGCCGGCGAGCTCCAGGCCCGGACTTCCCAGAGCCTTCGCGCGGAGCACTCGCGCCTGGTCTCGCTCCTGTCGGCGATGAACTTCGGCGTGGTCTTCGTCGACCCCGCGAGCCGCGTCATCTATTCCAACCCCGCCTTCTCCGACATCTGGTCGATCCCGCGCGCGGAGGCGCTGCTCGGCCGAACGCTCTTCGAGGCCCTGGGCCTCGCCGAGGACGTCGTCTCCGACCTGGGCACCTTCGCGGCGAAGCTCCCGGAACTGCTCGCCAGCCAGCACGTTTCCGCCAGCCACGAACTGGCGCTCGCCTCGGGCCGGATCCTGCGACTGCAGGTGTGCCCGGTCCAGGACGAGACCGGCGCCGGCCTGGGTTCCGTGCTCATCCACGAGGACATCACCCTCGCGCGCGAAAGCGAGTCGCAACTGGCCTTCCTCGCCGAGCGCGACCCGCTCACCGGGCTCTACAACCGCCGCCGCTTCGAGCGCGAACTCGCGGAGAAGATGGACCACGCCGCGCGCGAGAAGCAGCGCCTCGCCCTCCTCTTCTTCGACCTGGACGAGTTCAAGAGCGTGAACGACCTCTTCGGCCACCGCATGGGCGACACCGTGCTCCTCCAGGTGGCGGGCGAGATCCGCTCGCACCTGCGCAAGAACGAATTCTTCGCGCGCATCGGCGGCGACGAGTTCGCGCTCCTCGTGGCCGACATCACCGACGAGCACCTGAGGAGCCTCGCCGACCGCCTCATGCGGGCGATCGGCGCGATGAACTTCAACCTGGGCGAGGTCCGGCTCTCGATCACGTCCAGCCTGGGCATCGCGCTCTACCCGTCCCACGCCACCACGCCCCAGGAGCTCATCGCCCACGCCGACGCGGCGATGTACCAGGCGAAGGACGGCGGCAAGAACACCTGGCGCATCTACCGCCCCGATCACACCGCAACCCTGCGGCAGCGCTCTCTCGTCACCTGGAACGACCGCATCCGGAACGCCCTGAAGTCGGACGCCTTCGAGCTGCACCTCCAGGGCGTGTTCGAGACGGCGAGCGGCGAGCGGCGCTACCACGAGGCGCTCCTGCGGATGCCGGACGTGGCCACCGGCAAGCTCCTCCAGCCAGGCACCTTCATCGGCTTCGCGGAGAAATCCAACCTCATCATCGACATCGACCGCTGGGTGGTCACCCGCGTGATCGACCTGCTCGCCGCGTCCCCGTCGCTCGGTCCCATCGCGGTCAACATCTCCGGACGCTCCTTCGACGAGCCGGAGATGCCCGACTTCATCGCCCGAAAGCTGCGCGAGCGCGGCGTCGATCCCTCGCAGCTCTACGTGGAGATCACCGAGACCGCGGCGATCCGCGACATGCGCGACGCCCAGCGCTTCATCCTTGCCCTGCACGACACCGGCTGCAAGGTCTGCCTCGACGACTTCGGCGCGGGATTCTCGACCTTCGCCTACATCAAGCAGCTTCCGGTGGACGTGATCAAGATCGACGGGCTCTTCGTGAGGAACCTCGCGAGGGAGCGCGACAACCAGGTCTTCGTGCGCGCGATGCTCGACATCGCGCGCGGCTTCGGCAAGGAAGTCGTGGCCGAGGCGGTCGAGGACGTCCAGACCCTGGACATGCTCAGGCGTTTCGGCGTCGACCTGGCGCAGGGATACGCCCTCGAGGTGCCGTTCGCCGTCGAGCGCCCGCCCCTGCACCTCGTGCGCCGGGAATTCGGCGCCACCGTCGTGCGCCCCGATTTCGTGGAACGCCGGCGCGTGCCCCGCTGATCCCGCGGCGCTAGCGCCGCGGCGGGCGGTCCCGGGAAGGGATGCGGTAGAGCCAGGCGGCGAGGAACAGGCCGAAGAGCGCGAGCGCCAGCCGCAGCCAAGTCGGCTTCACGAAGAAGACGATCGAGGCGGCGAGCGTGCCCGACATGAGCGCGATGGCCCACAGCTTCGTCTTCCACGCGATCGCGCGGTGGCGCTCCCACTCCGACACGATCGGCCCGAACACCCGGTGTTCGAGAAGCCAGCGGTGGAAGCGCGGCGAGGAGCGCGCGAAGCAGGCCGCCGCGACGAGCATGAAAGGCGTCGTCGGCAGCACCGGCAGCACGAGTCCGGCGATGCCCAGTCCCATGGCGGCGAATCCCGAGGCGACGAGGACGATGCGCACCGCGCGCGAATCGTGGACCCGCGACGGGGCGCGGTTTCGGGGCGCGATAGAATGCGCGCCATGAACGGCCTCATCGCCGCCACCATCGCGCTCGGACTCGTCGTCGACCGGCACGGCGGCCCCCTCGGCCCGCAGGCCGTGAACGTCCTCGCGTGGGCCCTGCTCGCCCGGCTCTGGTTCGTGTCGGCTTCCGCGCAACGCCCCGCCCTCCTCGTCTGCCTCGCCTATGCCACCGCCGGCGAAGTGTTCCTGTCCCTCGCGTGGGGCCTGTACGACTACCGGCTGGGCGGCATCCCGCTCTTCGTGCCGCCCGGCCACGTGCTGCTCTTCCATCTCGGCACGCGGCTCGCGGCGCGCCTCGAGGACGGCGCCGAGTGGTGGATCGCCGCGGCCGCCCTGCCCGTCGTCGCCGCGCTCGCCCTGGCCGGGCGCGACACCCTGGGGCCGCTGCTCTTCGCGCTCTTCCTCGCGTGCCTCTTCCTGTCGCGGTCGCGCAAGCTCTACGCGACGATGCTCGTGCTCTCGCTCGCCATGGAGCTCTGGGGAACCTGGCTCGGCAACTGGACCTGGCGCCGCGACGTGCCCTGGCTCGGTCTCGTCACCGGCAATCCGCCGCTCGCGGCCGGTGCCTTCTATGCCGCCCTCGACCTGCTCGTGGTGACGACCGTCGGCCGCGCGCGGCCTCAGCCGCCCGCGAGCCCCAGGCTCACGCCCAGCACCGACTCGCACCAGGCCGCGACCTGCAGCGCGCGCTCGTCCTCCCGGTAACGCCCGACGACCTGGATGCCCAGCGGCAGGCCCCGCGAACCGCGGCCCGAAGGCATCGTGATCGCGGGCAGCCCGGCGAGGGACCAGAGCGAGCAGAAGGTCGCGTCCCCGGTGTTCGCAAGCCCCTCCGGCGCCTCGCCCGGCGCGGGGATCGTGATGATCGCATCGCAGCCGTCGAAGAGACCGTCCAGCCAGCGCCGGTATTCGTCGCGGCGGGCGAGGTTCCTCGCGTGCTGCTCCGGCGCGATGCGCTTGCCGCGGTCGAGCAGCTGCGCGAGCGGCGCCGAGAGTTGCAGCCGGTGCCGCGATTCCAGCGAGGCGAATCCGCGCGCGGCCTCGTAGTCCATGATCGCGCCCACCACGCTCCAGGCTTCCGCGAAGGGTCGCGGCAGCGGCACGTCGCGCGCCAGCGCCCCCGCATCCTTCAGCGTCGCCGCGGCCTCGGTGAAGTTGGCGCGCTGGCCCTCGGTGGCGTTCGCCCACTTCGGCGTCTTCACCACGGCAAGCCGGGGCGCGTGTCCCAGCGAGGCGAGCGGCACGGAAAGCGAGCGCATGCCCGCGCGGATGCCGGTGGCCTCGTCGCGCGGGTCCTGCCCCATGAGGCAGGCGCCGAACCAGGAGGCGTCCTCCACGGAGCGCGCGAAGACGCCGACGTGATCGAGCGACCTGCTGAAGGGGAACACGCCGTCGCGGGAAATGGCGCCGAAGCTCGGCTTGTAGCCCACGACGCCGCAAAAGGCCGCCGGCCGGATGACCGATCCCAGCGTTTGCGTGCCGATGGCCACGGGAACGAACCCCGCGGCCACGGCCGCCGCCGAGCCGCTCGACGACCCCCCGGGGGTATGGGCGGGATTCCAGGGATTGCGCGTCTTGCCCGGATGCCGGAACGCGAACTCCGTGGTGACGGTCTTCGCCATCACCAGGCCGCCCAGGGCCTCGAAGCGGCGCACCAGCCCGGCCGAGCGCCCCGGCACGTGGGTCGCGAAGATCCGCGAACCCATGCGCGTGGGGATGCCGCGGGTGGCGATGATGTCCTTCACCCCGACGGGAACGCCGTAGAGCGGCAGGTCCTTCAGGATGCCGCCGGAACGCTCTTCGGCCTCGGCCATGGCGCGAGCCGGCTCGAACCATTCGAAGGCCTGGATGCGCGGCTCGAGGCGGGCGATCCGGTCGTTCAGGGCCCTCACGTAGTCCGGCACCGTGAGGCGGGCTTCCTTGAAGGCCGAATGGAGGGCGCGAAGGCCCAGGGTAGAGGGATCCATCCCGCTATTCTGCCGGGGGAACCCGGCGCGGCCAACCCGCGCGTTCAGCCGAGGGCCTGGCGAAGGGCCTCG
>DAORTX010000164.1:0-5674 GCA_035432885.1 Usitatibacteraceae bacterium | reverse complement strand
TGGCGCCGCGGCTGGCGAAGCGCTTCACCGTCGTCGCCGCCGACCTGCGGGGCTACGGCGAATCGGGCAAGCCCGCCACCGACGACCGCCACGCGCCTTACTCGAAGCGCGCCATGGCGGGCGACCTCGTGGCGGCGATGCGCGCGCTGGGCTTCGACGCGTTCTTCGTCGCCGGGCATGACAGGGGTGGGCGCGTCGGCCACCGGCTCGCCGTGGACCACCCGAAGGCCGTGGCGAAGCTCGCGGTGCTCGACATATCTCCCACGCTCGCGATGTACGAGCGCACCGACATGGACTTCGCGCGCGCCTACTGGCACTGGTTCTTCCTCATCCAGCCCGCGCCGGTCCCGGAGACGATGATCGGCGCGGACCCGCGCTACTACCTCGCCCGCAAGATGGGCGACGGCTCGGGCGGCATGGCGCGCTTCGCCCCGGAGGCCTGGGAGGAGTACGAGCGCCGCTTCACGCCCGAGGTCATCCACGCGAGTTGCGAGGACTACCGCGCCGCGGCCACCATCGACCTGGAGCACGACCGCGCCGATCGCGACGCGGGCCGCCGGATCGCCTGCCCGGTCCTGGCGCTCTGGGGCGCCCACGGCGTGATCGAGCGCCTGTTCACGCCGCTCGCGGACTGGCGTGACGTCGCGGGCGACGTGCGCGGCCGCGCGCTTGCCGCGGGACACTACCTGCCCGAGGAGGTCCCCGACCTCGTCGCGGCCGAATTCGAATCCTTCTTCGGAGACTGAACGACCATGAAGACCTATCGCATCGCGACCATTCCCGGCGACGGGATCGGCAAGGAAGTCGTACCCGAGGGCATCCGCGTCCTGGAGGCCGCGGGACGCAAGCACGGCATCGCCTTCGCGTGGGACGAGAAGCCCTGGAGCTGCGAATACCACGCCAGGCATGGCCGGATGATGCCCGAGGACGGCCTCGCGCAGATCCGCGGCCACGACGCGATCTTCCTGGGCGCCGTGGGATTTCCCGGCGTGCCGGACCACGTGTCGCTGTGGGGGCTCCTCGTGCCGATCCGCCGCGAGTTCCAGCAGTACGTGAACCTGCGGCCCGTGCGGCTCATGCCCGGCGTGAAGAGCCCGCTCGCGGGACGGAACCCGGGCGACATCGACTTCTGGGTGGTGCGCGAGAACAACGAGGGCGAGTACTCGTCCCTGGGCGGGCGGATGTACGGCGGCACCGAGCAGGAGTTCGTCACGCAGCTCTCGGTGTTCTCCCGGAAAGGCACCGACCGCATCATGCGCTACGCCTTCGAGCTGGCGAAATCGAGGAAGAAGAAGCACGTCACCTCCGCCACCAAGTCGAACGGCATCGCGATCACCATGCCCTACTGGGACGAGCGCTTCAAGGCGATCTCGGCCGAGTACCCGCAGGTGAAGACCTCGCAGTACCACATCGACATCCTCACGGCGCACTTCGTGCAGCACCCGGACTGGTTCGACGTCGTGGTGGGCTCGAACCTCTTCGGCGACATCCTCTCGGACCTGGGGCCGGCCTGCACCGGCACCATCGGCATCGCCCCGGGCGGCAACATCAATCCCGAGCGCGAGTACCCGTCGATGTTCGAGCCCGTGCACGGCAGCGCCCCCGACATCGCCGGCAAGGGCATCGCCAACCCCATCGGCCAGATCTGGTCGGGGGCGATGATGCTCGAGCACCTCGGCCACAAGGATGCGGCCGACGCCATCGTCGGCGCGATCGAGCGCGTGCTCACCGACGGCCCGCGCACCCGCGACCTGGGCGGCACGGCGAACACCGTGGAGATCGGCAAGGCGATCGCGGCGGCGATCTAGCCGGTGGTCATGGCAATGCCGGCGGAAAATCGGTATAGGGATGGCAGGAGAAGGCCGGCGGCCAGTCGGCACGAAGTCTAGGCCACGGCACCTCCCCACGACGGGAGGCGCGCCGGACCGGACAATGCCGTGACACATCGAGGAGGCGCCGGCCTGGCGGCCGGTGGAGCAAGCGCATGAGGCACCGCATCAACAACCCGCGCGATTTCTGGGCAGGCGTGATGTTCCTCGTCCTGGGCGCCGGGTTCGCCGGCATCGCCTTCACCTACAAGCTGGGCACGGCCGCCCGGATGGGCCCGGGCTACTTCCCCTTCTTTCTCGGGCTCATCCTCGCGATCCTCGGCCTCGCGATCGTGGTCTCGGCGATGGGGGTGAAGAACCCGGGGCCGGCGGTGGAGAAGTTCCACTGGAAGCCGATCTTCTGGGTGCTGTTTCCCATCGTGCTCTTCGGCGTGCTGCTGAAGATCGTGGGAATGATGGCGAGCGGCATGATCGTGGTCGTGCTCTCGAGCCTGGGGAGCCGGGAGTTCAGGCTGCGCCCCGTGCTGCTCCTCGCGGCGGGACTGGTGATCTTCTGCAGCATTGCCTTCGTCTGGGGCCTGAAGCTCCCGATCCCCCTGTGCCCGGGATTCGATTTCTTCGAGCAGTTCCGGCTCTGCCGCGTCTGAGGTGACCATGGAACTTCTCGCGAACCTCCAGCTCGGATTCGGCGTCGCCCTCGCGGGCACCAACATCCTGTACTGCTTCGTCGGCGTGCTGCTGGGCACCCTGATCGGCGTGCTGCCGGGGATCGGGCCGGTGGCGACGATCGCGATGCTGCTGCCCGCCACCTTCATGCTGCCGCCGGTGTCGGCGCTCATCATGCTCGCGGGGATCTACTACGGCGCGAGCTATGGCGGCTCCACGACCGCGATCCTGGTGAACCTGCCCGGCGAGGTGAGTTCCGTGGTCACGTGCCTCGATGGCTACCAGATGGCGCGCCAGGGCAACGCCGGCAAGGCGCTCGGCATCGCGGCCATCGGCTCGTTCTTCGCCGGCACCGTGGCCACGCTGCTCGTCGCGGGATTCGCCCCGCCGCTGGCCGAACTCGCCCTCAAGTTCGGCCCCGCGGACTACTTCTCCCTCATGGTGCTGGGCCTGATCGCGGCGGTGGTGCTCGCGCACGGCTCGCTCATCAAGGCGGTGGCGATGATCGTGCTGGGGCTGCTCATCGGGCTCGTCGGGACGGACGTGAACTCCGGCGTCGCGCGCTACACCTTCGGCATGCCCGAGCTGATCGACGGCGTGGGCATCGGGCCCATCGCGATGGGGGTCTTCGGCTTCGGCGAGATCATCCGCAACCTGGAGCACGGCCAGAAGCGCGACGTCTTCGTGAAGAGCGTGACCGGGCTCCTGCCCGACTGGCACGACCTGAAGGTGTCGTTCTGGCCGATCGTGCGCGGCACCTCGCTGGGGTCGTTCCTGGGGATCCTGCCCGGCGGCGGCCCCACGCTGGGGTCGTTTTCGGCCTACACGCTCGAAAAGAAGCTCGCCGACGATCCGTCGCGTTTCGGCAAGGGCGCGATCGAGGGCGTGGCCGCGCCGGAATCGGCCAACAACGCCGCCGCGCAGACCTCGTTCATTCCGCTGCTCACCCTGGGGATTCCCTCGAATCCCGTCATGGCCCTGATGATCGGCGCCATGATCATCCACGGCATCCAGCCCGGCCCGCAGATCATGACGGCCAACCCGCAGCTCTTCTGGGGAATGATCGCGAGCATGTGGGTGGGAAACCTCCTGCTGGTCGTGCTGAACCTCCCCCTGATCGGGATGTGGGTGAAGCTCCTCACGCTGGAATACCGGTTCCTGTATCCCGCGATCCTCATCTTCTGCTGCATCGGCGTCTTTTCGATCGGAAACGCCTGGATGGACGTGCTGCTCGCGGCCGGGTTCGGTTTCGTGGGCTATCTCTTCGGCAAGCTCGACTGCGAGGCCGCGCCGTTGCTTTTGGGCTTCGTCCTCGGGCCGATGATGGAGGAGAACCTCAGGCGGGCGCTGCTGCTCTCGCGCGGCGACGCGACGGTCTTCGTGACGCGCCCCATCAGCCTCACGCTCCTCATCCTGTCGGCGATCCTCGTCGCGGTCGTGCTGGCGCCGACCGTGCGAAAGAAGCGCGAGGAAGCCTTCGTCGAGGATTGATCCCGGCGCGGGGCGGTCACGCGAGAAGGGTGGCCAGCTCCGCCAGGTTGCCGACCACGGCGTCCGGGGGCGAGCCCAGCCGCTCGACGGGCGCCTTGCCGCGGTTCACCCACCACGCGCGGAAGCCGAAGGACTTCGCACCCGCGGCGTCCCAACCGTTGGACGACACGAAGCCTACCGCCTCGGCGGGCAGCGCGAGCTGCGCCGAGGCGATGGCATAGACTCGGGGATCGGGCTTGAAGACGCCCGCCTCGTGCACGCTGAAGACGCGTTCCCCGAAATGCACGCGCAGCTCGTTGTGGTCGACGACGGCGTCGAGCATGTCCGGGTGCCCGTTGGAGAGGATCGCGAGCGAGTGCCCCTTGCCCAGCCGCTCGAGGGCGCCGCTCACCTCGGGAAACAGGCCGAGGCTGCGGTAGGCCAGCATCAGCGCCCGGCGGTCGCCGGGCTTCGCGGGAAGCGCCAGGGATTCCAGCGCCCAGTCGAGCGCCTCCGCGGTGACGGTGTTGAAATCGTCGTAGCGGTTCATGAGGCTTCTCAGCCACGTGTATTCGAGCTGCTTCGTGCGCCAGGCCTGGGAGAGCGCCGCCCCCTTGCCGGTAAAGAAGGAGTCGGCCAGCCGGGTCACGGAATGGACGTCGAAGAGCGTCCCGTAGGCGTCGAAGACGAGGGCTTCCGGGGCTTGCATGGCGTTTCCTCCTCGCGGCGAGAATACGCTCCACGCGGTGACGGTGCTACCATTTGCTCGGAACGCCTCCAATCAGCCGCCAGCACATGTTCACCTGGGATTTCCCGTATCCGTCGCAGCGCATGCCGCTGCTCGCGAAAAACGTGGTCGCCACCTCGCAGCCCCTGGCGGCGCAGGCGGGGATCCAGGCGCTCGCCAGGGGCGGCAACGCGGTGGACGCCGCCCTCGCCACGGCGATCACGCTCACCGTGGTCGAGCCCACCTCCAACGGGATCGGTTCCGATGCGTTCGCGATCATCTGGGATGGCGAGAAGCTCGTCGGGCTGAATGCCTCGGGCCGGGCGCCGGCCGGGTGGAAGCCGGGGCGTTTCAAGTCCGTCGCCGCGATGCCGGTCCATGGGTGGGACTCCGTCACCGTTCCCGGCTGCGTGTCGGCGTGGGTCGCGCTGTCGCAACGCTACGGCAAGCTCGCTTTCCCGGATCTCTTCCAGGCGGCGATCCGCTACGCGCGCGACGGCTTCATGGTCTCGCCGATCACGGCCGCGAGCTGGGCGCGGCAGGCGCCCAACTTCCGCGGGTTCTCGGAATTCGCGTGGACCTTCCTTCCCAAGGACCGCGCGCCGCGCCCGGGCGAGCGCTTCTATTGCCCGCAGCAGGCCGAGACGCTGGAGGAGATCGCCGCCACCAAGGGCGAGAGCTTCTACCGCGGCAAGCTCGCCGAGCGCATGGCGCTCGCCTCCCAGGCCGACGAGGGCGCCCACACGATGGCCGACTTCGCGGCGCACCGCTGCGACTGGGTGGAGCCGATCTCCATCGACTACCGCGGCTACCGCCTGCACGAGATCCCGCCCAACGGGCAGGGCATCGCCGCGTTGATGGCGCTGGGGATCCTGCGCAACGTCGACCTCGCGTCGCTGCCCGTGGACGGCGCCGACAGCCTGCACGTGCAGATCGAGGCGATGAAGCTCGCCTTCGCCGACGCCTACCGCTACGTGTCCGA
>DAORTX010000163.1:0-5718 GCA_035432885.1 Usitatibacteraceae bacterium | reverse complement strand
CGCCAGCCAAGCAGGACGCCGATGATGGCGATGTACACGGCCGGCTCGGCGAAGTCGTTCTTGCCGGCTCGCATCCACCAGAAGTGCAGCAGCGCCACGGGGGCGACGACGTAGATCAAGCGGTGCAGCCACTGCCAGCGCTTGGCCCCCATCGCCCGGATCGCCCGGTTGAATGACGTCGCGGCGAGCGGGGCCATCAACAGCAGCGCGCTGAAGCCCGCGAGGATGAACGGGCGCTTCACGATGTCGCGCACGATGTCGCCCCAGTAGAAGCCCATGTCGAAGCCGCTGTAGGACAGCACGTGGACCGTGCCGTAGAAGAACGTGAACAAGCCCAGCATGCGGCGAAAACGCAGCAGCTGGTTCTGGCCCGTGATCACCCGAAGCGGCGTCACGGCAAGCGTCAGGGCGAGAAAGCGAAGCGTCCAGTCGCCCGTGGAGCGGATCAGCGCCTCGGCGGGATTGGCCCCCAGGGCGTTGGCGAACGCGGCCCAGGCGAGGTACGCGAATGGCGACAACGCCGCCGCGAAGACCAGCGGTTTCGCCAGGGGATGCTGCAGCAGCTTCGCGAACCGGATTCGTGCCATCGGTGCCGCCCTAGAAGTTCTTCTTCAGATCCATGCCGGCGTAAAGGCTCGCCACCTGCGGCCCGTAGCCGTTGAAGAGCTCGGTGCGGCGCTTGCGCTGGAAGAGGCCGTCCTCGCCGATCCGCCGCTCCGAGGCCTGGCTCCAGCGCGGGTGATCGACGTCGGGATTCACGTTGGAATAGAAGCCGTATTCCTGCGGCCCCACGGTCTCCCAGGACGTCGCGGGCTTCGACTCGACGAAGCGGATCTTCGCGAGCGACTTGGCACTCTTGAAGCCGTACTTCCACGGCACCACCAGGCGCACCGGCGCGCCGTTCTGGTTGGGCAGCACTTCGCCGTAGAGACCGAACGTGAGCAGCGTGAGCGGGTGCATCGCCTCGTCCAGGCGAAGCCCTTCCGAGTACGGCCAGGGAAGCACGCGCGAGCGGATCCCCGGCATCTGGCGCTCATCGGCGAGTGTGACGAACTGCACGAACTTCGCGTTGCCCGTGGGCTGGACGCGCTTGATCAGCTCGCGAAGCGGAAAGCCGACCCACGGGATCACCATCGACCAGCCCTCGACGCATCGCAGGCGATAGATGCGCTCTTCCATGGGGGCGAGCTTCAGCAGCTCCTCGATGCCGAAGACGCCGGGCTTGGCGATCGCACCTTCGACGCTGACAGTCCACGGCCGCGTCCGAAGCGTTCCCGCTTTCAGCGCCGGCGAGGCCTTGTCGGTGCCGAACTCGTAGAAGTTGTTGTAGGTCGTGACGTCCTTGTAGGGCGTCAAGGGGTCGGCGGCCATCGCGCCGGGCTCGCGGCTGGCGGCACCGGGGAGGCGGGCGAGCTTGCCGGGGGCGACGGTCGCGGCCAGGGCTTCGCGCGTGGCCCAGCCTGCGAGACCCACGCCCGCGACGCCGCCGGCCATCAATTTGAGGAAGTCGCGGCGGCGCTCGTAGACGGCCCTCGGCGTGATCTCCGAGGAATGGGGATGGGTGTAGCCACGGTCGGTGCGGATGAGCATTGCGGGGGTTCCTGTCGACGGGCGGGGAGCGGATTCGCTCCCGGGTCATCAGGTAGTTCGGGGACGGGCGCGGGAAAGTTACAGCGGCGGGGGGATCCGGCCTGCAGGAGGGATGTGTCGCCGCGGCTTGCGAACCCGGGCCGATGGCCTTACCATGATGTAAGGAATAATCGCTGGAGTAAGGCTCATGCCCATCGCCACCCTCACCACCAAGGGGCAGATCACCATCCCCAAGTCCGTCCGGGAGCGGCTCGGCGTCGATGCGGGGGACCGCATCGAATTCGTCGAGGCTTCGAAGGGCGTCTACACCGTCGTGGCCGTCTCGCGCGACGTTCGCGAGCTCAAGGGGATGATCGCGAAGCCCGCCAGAGCCGTGAGCGTGGAAGCCATGAAGCGCGCCGTGGCCAAGCGGGCGGCACGGCGGTGATCGGCCTGGATTCCAACGTCGTCGTCCGCTACCTCGTCCAGGACGACGCGAAGCAGTCGGCCGCCGCGACCCGCTTGATCGAGAAGACCCTCACCGTCGAGCAGCCGGGATTCCTGTCCCTCATCACCCTGGCCGAGATCGGCTGGGTGCTCGAGGAGTGCTACGGGGCGGATCGCGCGCGGGTGGCCGACGTGGTCGAGGGCCTGCTGTCGTCGCGACAACTCATCGTGGAGCAGTCCGAGGTTGCCTGGCGCGCGCTGCGGGCCTGGAAGGACGGCCCGGCCGACCTGAGCGATGCGCTCATCGGGCAAGTCGGCCTCGCGGCGGGATGCGCGAAGGTGGTGACCTTCGACAAGGGCGCATCAAGGCTGGGGGGGTTCGAGCTTCTGGCTTGACGGCGATTCCCGCCTAGAAGCCGAGCGAAGCCTCCACGCCCGCCACGATCCGGCGCCCCGGCGCGGGCTCGTAGAAGCGCCCGTTCGAATCCGCCACGATCACGGAGCCGATGTAGTCCCGGTCGGAGACGTTGTCCACGCGCAGGAACTCCTTCAGCCGCCACTTGCCGCTTCGCTGCTCGAGACCCACCCGCAGGTTCCAGACGGTATAGCCCGCGGCGGCTTCGGAGTTGGCGTCGTTCACGAACACCTTGTCGCTTCGCTTCACCTCCACCCCCGCGTGAAAGCCGCTCGCCGCATGTCGCCAGACGAGTTCCGCGTAGAGCGTCGATCGCGGCACGCCCGGGATGCGGTTGCCCGCGGGGACGGTCACGGCCGGCGTTCCGCTCGCGAAGGGGCGGTCGAAGCGCGCGTCGATCAGCGTGTACGAGACGGCCGCCTCGACGTGGCGCCCGAAGCGGTTCTCCCACGCGAGCTCCAGGCCCTCGCGCCGCGTGCGGGCGGCGTTCACGAACGTGCTGCGCCCGCCCGAGGCGCTGTTGACGACGATCTCGTCCTCGACGTCGACGCGAAAGAGCGCGGCGTTGAGTTTCCCGGCAGCGCCGAACCGCGCCTTCACGCCCACCTCGCCGTGCGTGCTCTTCGAGGGCTTGAGCGCGAAGTTGAGCCCCGTCGCCCCGCCC
Organism: Usitatibacteraceae bacterium; assembly: GCA_035432885.1. Lineage (GTDB taxonomy): Bacteria > Pseudomonadota > Gammaproteobacteria > Burkholderiales > Usitatibacteraceae > FEB-7. The sequence goes on along the minus strand of DAORTX010000163.1, from coordinate 2,623 downwards.
GGCCGGTACGCGAGTTCGGCGAAGGTGGGCGTCTCGAAACCCTTGCCGTAGTTGGCGTAGACGTTCAGCGCGGGGTCGGCCATGAAGACGGCGCCGAGCACGGGCGTGGTGCGCGTGAACCCGACGCTGCCGCTGTCGTCGGGATTGGCGGTGGCGACGAAGTAATCGCGCGTCTCGAAACGCACGCGGCTGTGGCGCACCCCGCCCATCACCGTCCATCGCGGCGCGAGCTGCCAGTCGGCCTGGGCGTAGACGTCGCGGTTGGCGACGATGTCGTCCTCGTCGCGCTTGAGGGCCCCGGCGACCCCGAGGTCGTTCACGAATCCCCGGCGGCGCTCGGCCATGCGGTCGTAGTCCACGCCGAGGCTCAGGGTGGCCGGGCCGTGCTCGAGGCCGAGCGTTCGCGTCCAGCGCAGCCCTGCCCCGCCGAAGCCGCGGTCGAGATCGACCAGGCCACCGGAAGACGTGGGCGGCGCCTGCGCGGCGAGCGGGATGGAGAGGTACTGGGTCACCTGACGGTCGCCGCCATAGGCTCGCGCATGGAGCTTGTCCGTGGGCGAAAGCGCGTAGTCCCAGGTCACGCCCAACTGGGTCTGGTTCACGTTCTTGCGCGTGTCGAACGCCAGCGCATTCGCGCCCGGCTGGCGCGGGTCCTGCGCGACCTGGGCCGCGGTGAGGCCGAGCGGATCCTGCGTGGAGGGCTGGTCGAGCGCGTTCACGACGAAGGTGAGCGTCCCCAGGGCGCCGGTGTCGACCCTGAGCTTGCCGTTCACGTGGTCGCGGCGCGCGGCGCTGTGGCTGCGCACGCCGTCGGTCTCGAAGCGTGACGCATCGAGGATGTAATTGAAGGGGCCTTGCGTGCCGCCCAACTGCGCGCCGGCCTTCCACATGCCGTTGCTGCCCGCGCTCACCTGGCCGGTCGCGGTCGGCTCCTTCGGGCCGTCGGCGGTGAAGACCTGGATCACGCCGCCCGAGGCGTTGCCGTAGAGGCTGGAGAAGGGCCCGCGCAGCACCTCGATCCGCTGCGCCGAGGACAGGTTGAACGTCGCCGCCTGCCCCTGGCCGTCGGGCATCGTCGCGGGGATGCCGTCGGCGATGAGGCGCATGCCGCGCACGCCGAAGCTCGTGCGCGCGCCGAAGCCGCGCGAGGACACCTGCAGGTCCTGCGCGTAGTTCTGGCGGTTCTGGACCACGATGCCGGGCACGCGGTTGAGCGCCTCCGACAGATCGACCTGCGGATTGCCCTCGCCGATGGCGCGCCGGCCGACGGTATCGATGGAGGCGGGGAGATCGAAGTTCTCGCGCTCGGCGCGGGTGGCGGTGACACTCACTTCGGGGAGGCGAACAGGTGGGTCGTCCTGGGCGAAGGCGATCGGTGCCAGAGACAGGGAACCCGAAAGGCATGCGCAAATCCCCTGGTGGAGCCGGCGTTCCCAACTCCCTTCAAACCACTTCGGCAGCGATCTCGCCCTTCGGGCCGTCATGCCGCGCCACGCTTTCGTGAACCGTTCGCTTTCCGCCTGCCGGCAACCCGATACCGGGCCTTCCTTTGCATCGCCTCGAGTTCCTCGCCGACGACCGCGCCCCCCGAGGCGGACCGAGGCAACTGCGCTGCGTCCACGACGGACAACTGCAGTTCCTGCCCAAGGACGCGAAGTACGCGGGCAAGGCGGGGCAGTTTCGACGAGTGGCTCGGATCGAGCATGCGGCGGATCTCCTTTTCGTCCAGGCCCACCGCCTTGGCGAGCGCCACCTGGCTCATGCTGCTCGCGGCAACCCTCGCCAAGAGCGCAGCCTTGGCAGCGGTCTCGATGGGCACCGCGACCAGCACTTCACCAGGCCGAGGCGCGCTGGGTTCCGGAATCTCATCGTGGTACAAGAGCCGGCCCTCGATGGCGGCTTGCAGGCAGCCTTCCGCAATGTCGACCGCATCCTCGTCCGCCCCGGCCTGGGACAGTGCATCCGGGAGATCGCGGAACCGGATGTTCCAGCCGCCTTCCGGGGCGCGGGTGATGCGGGCGGGATAGACGTAAGTGCTCATGGATCGCCGTTCAGCCATTCCCTTTCCCAGCCCGGGGTGCCACGCGAAGGCCCAGCCCTTGCGGCGTGCCAGTCTTTGAACGCGGCGAAGAAATTCGCCGGATTTCACGTGGGAACATTCTCGGACATTCTTGACCGAGTCGCAAGAACCTCACGGAAGCGCGGGCACATGTAGCCATGAACGCCGCGATGCGCGACCCGGATGACGGCAGTCAGGCCTGACTGTCGTAGGGCGCCAAGGTCGTGAGGCGTGGATCTTCCACCGGCCCGCCCACCGTGAAGTGATAGAGCGACTGGAATGCCGTGTCCTGGATTGCGATCGCCCGGTGGACCGGGTCATCGAAGAAGCACCCGATGCCAGTCGCGCGCACGCAGCACGCCTCCGCCTCGAGGTAGAGCACCTGGCCGATCAGCCCGGTCTCCCAGAAAAGCCTGCGGTAGAACCACGGTCCGTGGCGCGCGAGGCTCGCATCGAATTCCGCGATCATCCCCAGTGCTATTTTGGGTTAGCAGTTCTTCGCAAAACAATCGTCCCCTTCATCCTGCAGCCAGCCTGGCCCCGACAAGTCTCACGATTTCGCGA
>DAORTX010000162.1:0-5732 GCA_035432885.1 Usitatibacteraceae bacterium | reverse complement strand
CGTGGACCATCCGGCCGCCCTCGCGTCGCGTGCGCTCGACGCGCCCGTTGCGTTCGCGCTCGCCCTCGACGTTCATCCAGCCCGCGAGGCCCAGGAGTCCGCCGGCGCCGCCGGTATCGGTCACTTCGAGCGCGACCCGCCTGCCCCCGCCGTCGTCGTACTGCCCTTGCGCCTTGGACATGGCGAGGCCCACGGCGCCGCCCTTCTCGGCGCTCTGGCCCGTGCGCGGCAGCCCGGCGAAGCTCTCCGGCACCAGGGACTTCAACTGCTCGATGCCGAGGGGCTCGAAGCGCTTGCCGCCGCCGAGGACCGTGCCCAGCCCCTCCATGGCCGCCTTCATCTGCGCGTTGGGGTCGCCGCTCTTCTGCGCCGCCTCCATCTTCCTGCCGACCGCCTCCATCTGCTTTCCGAACCCCTCGAGCTTGCCCATCGGGGAATCCTTGTCGAACGTGACATCCGCGCCGCTGCGGCCGTGCATCGCGCCCATCATCGCGCTGCCGCCCGTGAGCGCCGCGACGCCGCCCGCCAGGAGCGAGACCACGAAACCGATCACGATGGCGCAGATCACGACGACGATCGTGTAGCCGATCGACTTCCCCTCGGGGTTCTTCATGAGCCGCGGCAGACCCAGGTAGAGGAGGTAGAGACCGTAGAGGGAAACCAGGACACCGATCAGCCCCAGCGCGGGAATGATGCCGAGGACGCCCGCGATCCAGGCCGGCGTGTACGAGTAGACGGCCACCTTCAGCGCCTGGGCCGGGTTCTTCTCGCCGCCGAACGTGGTCGCCAGGGCGTTGATGATGAGGGAGATGATGAAGATGCCGACGAAGGCCATCACGAACGAGAAGACGGCCACGCCGATGCCGGCGACGATGGGCGTGCGGAAGGTGCCCACGAAGGGCAGGCTCATGCCGATCACGGTGCTGCCGATGAAGCCGCAGAGCACGCTGATGCCCGCGAGCGGCGCGACGTAGCCGCCCATGAGGTCTCCCGTGGACGTGGTCTCGTCCGCGATCACGGACCATTCGGTTTTCGGGGAAAGCAGGATGTTCTTGACGCGGTCGACGATGCCCATGGAAGCTTCCCTGTTGGCGTTGCGATAGGGCGATCTTACCCCTGCGGCGCGAGCCCCGCCCGCAACATCGCGTCACCGCGCGGGACGCGAGGGGCCCCATAATCGCCGGACTCGGATCGCCGCACACAGGGGGAAACTTGGCCAGGCGAATGACAGGATCGATGCTCGCGGTCGCCGTGCTCGCGCTTGCGGCATGCTCGGGCGGCAGCGGCGGCTCGTCGAACGCGCCGGCGCCGCCCGTGCCCCCGCCGCGCCCCGCCAGCGGCATCGTGTCGGGCGCGTCGCCCTTCGCGAGCGCCTGCGGCGGAACCGGCGGCACGCTTTTCGTGAACGCCGAAGTCGAACCCAGCCTCGCCGTCGACCCTGCCGACAACGATCATCTCCTCGCGATGTGGCAGCAGGACCGGTGGTCCTCCGGCTCCGCGCGCGGGCTCGTCTCCGCCGTGTCCTTCGACGGCGGGGCCACCTGGAGCAGGCAGGCGATGGCGTTCTCGCAATGCGGCGGCGGAACGCCGGCCAACGGCGGCGGCTTCGAGCGCGCCACGGATCCGTGGGTGGCCTTCGGGCCCGACGGCACCGCCTGGGCGATGTCGCTTTCCACGACGGGGGCGACCTTCGCGGGCGGCTCGGCCAATGCGATGCTGGTCGCGCGCTCGGCGGACGGCGGGCGCACCTGGGGCGGCGCCGTGCCCCTGATCACCGACACGGCGCCCTTCTTCAACGACAAGAACGCGATCACCGCGGACCCGCGCGACGCGCGTTTCGCCTACGCGGTGTGGGATCGCCTCTACCAGCTGGGCGGGGGGCCGGCGACGTTCGCCCGCACCGTCGACGGCGGCGCCTCGTGGGAGCCCGCGCGGTCCATCCTCGACCCGGGTCCGAGCGGGCAGACCATCGGCAACCTGGTCGTGGTGCTGTCCGACGGCGCATTGGTGAACGTCGCCACGAGGATCGACGAGTCGACGATGCCCGCGCGCACGGCATCGATCGTCGCCGTGCGCTCGGCCGACCGCGGCGCCACGTGGTCGGCGCCCGTCGAGGTCGCCTCGCACCTCGCCGTCGGCACGCTCGACCCCGATTCGGGCAACGCCGTGCGCGACGGCGCGATTCTGCTGAGCGCGGCGCCAGGCCCGGGCCGCACGCTCCACGTGGTCTGGCAGGACTCGCGATTTTCCGCCGGCCAGCGCGACGCGATCGCCTACGCGCGATCCGCCGATGGCGGGCTCACCTGGTCCGCGCCCGTGCGCGTCAACGCGAATCCCGCGGTGGCCGCTTTCACGCCCGCGGTGCACGTGCTCGCCGACGGCACGATCGGCGTGAGCTACTTCGACTTGCGCGAGAACACGTCCGACCCGGCGACGCTGCCGGCGGCCTACTGGCTGGCCCGCTCCACCGACGGCGCGACCTGGACGGAGACACGGCTCGCCGCGACCTTCGACCTGTCGTCGGCCCCGAACGCGAACGGCCTCTTCCTGGGCGACTACATGGGCCTTGCGGGCGCGGGCGGCGAGTTCGTCTCGCTCTTCGCGCGCACCACGGGCGACCTGGCGAATCGAACCGAGATCGCCTTCGCGCGCGTCGCGCCCGCGGCGCAGGGCAAGGACCTTCCCGCGTCAGGCGCCTGGCCCGGACGCTGGACGGCGAAAGCCGCCGGGACATTCGCGGTGGACGCGGCGTGGGCGTCCCGCGTGGATGCCGCCATCGGCCGCTCGCTCGCGGCGCGCGGCCGGCCGTCGCCTTCGCGCTAGCTATTCGTCCGGCGCCACCGAGCGGATCGTGTAGCCGCCGCTCTTCTCGTCGCGCTCGAGCTCCACGAGCCCGCGCTCCTGGAGCTCCTCGAGCAGCTGGTTGAACGACCGGTAGCCATAGTAGCTCTCGCTGAACCCGGGCTTCCTGCGCTTGATGGCCTGCTTCACCATCGAGCCCCACAGCGTCTCCTCCACGCCGCGCTCGTCGACCAGGTCGTCGATGGTCTCCAGCACGAGCTCGACGGCCTCCTGCTTCTTGCCGGCGCCGTTCTCGCGCCCCGTCTCCTTCTCGCGCTCCTTCTCGCGGGCGGGAGAAGGCGCCTTGCCCTCCGCCTTCCGGGCGGGCGCCCGCTTGGGCACCTCGCGCACGAGGTCGTCGTAGTAGATGAATTCGTCGCAGTTGGCGATGAGCAGGTCCGAGGTGCTCATCTTCACCCCGATGCCGATCACGGCTTTCGCGTTCTCGCGCAGCTTCGAGACGAGCGGCGAGAAGTCCGAGTCGCCGCTCACGATCACGAAGGTGTCCACGTGGCTCTTCGTGTAGCAGAGGTCCAGCGCGTCGACCACCATGCGGATGTCCGCGGAGTTCTTCCCGGACTGGCGCACGTGCGGGATCTCGATCAGCTCGAAGGAGGCCTGGTGCATGGGCGCCTTGAACTCCTTGTAGCGCTCCCAGTCGCAATAGGCCTTCTTCACCACGATGCTGCCCTTCACCAGCAGGCGCTCGAGCACCTTGCGGATGTCGAACTTGTCGTACTTCGCCTCCCGCACGCCCAGCGCGACGTTCTCGAAATCGCAGAAGACCGCGAGGTTCCTGATTTCCGCCATGGATCCCTCCCTAGATTGGCCCCTAGCTTACAATGCCGCCATGCCCTCCGACGACTGCGACAACCTGATCGAGATCCGCGACCTGCACTTCGCCTACGGCAAGCGCGAGGTGCTGAAGGGACTCGAACTGGACATCCCGAGGGGAAAGGTGGTCGCCATCCTGGGCGCCAGCGGCTGCGGCAAGTCGACGCTCCTGCAGCTGATCGGCGGCGCGCTCGCCCCCTCGCGCGGAAGCGTGAAGGTGTGCGGCCAGGAGGTGCACGCGCTCGACCACGCCGGCCTCTACCGCCTGCGCCGGCAGATCGGGATGATGTTCCAGAAGGGCGGGCTCTTCAGCGACCTGACCGTGTTCGAGAACGTGGCCTTCCCGATCCGCGAGCATACGCGGCTTCCCGAGGACATCGTCTCCGACCTGGTGAAGCTGAAGCTCCACGCGGTGGGGCTGCGCGGCGCCCGCGGACTCCTCCCGACCGAGCTCTCCGGCGGCATGGCGCGGCGCGTGGCGCTCGCGCGCGCCATCGCGCTCGATCCCGACCTCCTCATCTACGACGAGCCCTTCGCGGGACTCGACCCGATCACGCTGAACGTGATCTGCAACCTGATCCGCACGCTGAACGACGCGCTGGGCAGCACCTCCGTCGTCGTGACCTACGACGTGCCCGAGGCGGTGAAGCTCGCCGACTACCTGTACCTCATGGGCGACGGCGTCATCGTCGGCCACGGGCCCACGAAGGAAATGCTCGTCTCCGAGGATCCCTTCGTCCACCAGTTCCTGCACGCCCAGCCCGACGGCCCGGTGCCCTTCCATTTCCCGGCCTCGCCGATCGGCGAGGAACTCGAGCTCACCCCCGCGCGCAGCCCGCCGCGCTCGGTTCGCGCGCTCTAGGGCCGCCCGGCGGGCGAGGCAAGCCGATGGCTTCCCGTTCCGCGGCGTCCCTCGGGATCTCCCCGACAGGAGGCCGCCGGAGGGTCCGGCAGATACGCCCAGTTCACGCGCTCATGACGATCGTGCCGGAATCGAACGCCGCCGGTTGGCGGTACGATGACGCGACCACGACGCCCACCTGACCCGGGAGAACCCATGATCCGCCGTTTCGCCGCCAGCACCTGCGCGGCCCTCGCCCTCGCCCTTCCCGCCCTCGCGCAGACCGACTACCCCGCCCGCACGGTCACGATGATCGTGCCGTTTCCCCCCGGCGGCGTGGCCGACATCACCGCCCGCCCCGCGGCCGAGGCCCTGGGGCGCCACCTCCGGCAGACGATGATCGTCGAGAACAAGGCCGGCGCGGGCGGCGGCGTCGGCATGCAGTACGTCTCGCGGGCGAAACCCGACGGCTACACCGTGCTCCTCGCGCTCTCGTCCATCTCCATCATTCCGGAAGCCGACCGGATCCTCGAGCGCGCCCCGATGTACCAGCTGTCGCAGCTCGTTCCCATCGCCCGCTTCACCGCGGACCCCACGGTGCTCGCGGTGCGGGCCGACAGCCCGTGGAAGAGCGCGCGCGAGATGCTCGAGGCCGCGAGGAAGGCGCCGGGCTCGATTCCCTACGGCTCGTCGGGCAACTACGGCACGATGCACGTGCCCATGGAAATGCTCGCGGTCTCGGCGGGCGTGAAGATGCTGCACGTGCCGTTCACCGGCGCGGGTCCTGCCGTCGTCGCCCTGCTCGGCGGCAGCGTCCAGGCGCTCTCCACCGGCCCGTCTTCGATCATGGGTCACGTGAAGGGCGGCAAGCTGCGCGTGCTGGCCACCTGGGGCGAGGCGCGCCATCCCGCGCTTCCGGATGTCCCCACGCTCAAGGAACTGGGTTACGACGCGCAATTCTCGCAATGGACGGGACTCTTCGTGCCCGCGGGGACGCCCGAGCCGGTGATCGCGAAGCTTCGCGACGCGGCGCGCGCGACCGCCGCCGATCCCGCGTTCCTCGGCGCCCTCGCCAAGGTGGAGACCCCGCCGCAATACCTGGACCAGCCCCAGTTCCGTGCCTTCTGGGATGCCGACGCGAAGAAACTTGCCGACGTCGTGAGGAAGATCGGGAAGGTCGAATGAGCCCCGCCCGCCCGGGCGCCGGGCGCGCCGC
>DAORTX010000161.1:0-5750 GCA_035432885.1 Usitatibacteraceae bacterium | reverse complement strand
GCACCACGCGCGCGTGGAATCCCTCGGCGAGGCGCTCGATCGCGCGGCCGCGCTCGTCGAATCCGGCGTAGCGGATCCGCGTGCGCCGCGGCACCACGCCGCGCAGTCCCGGCACCGAGAGGCAGCCCTCCCAGCCTTCCTCCGTCTCCTCGCCGAGGAAGGTGATGACCGGGTTCACCAGTACCGTGAACGGCACTTCCTCGGCGTCGGGATAGCGCGGGTTGGCCGTCACGCCGAAGATCACCACGCGCAGGCCGACGCCGATCTGCGGCGCGGCGAGCCCCGCGCCGTTCTCGTGGGCCATCGTGTCCTTCAGGTCCGCGAGGAGGCGCTCGAGCGCCGGCGTGCCGAACTGCTCCACGGGCTTCGCGACCTCGCGAAGCGCCGGGGCGCCCATGCGCAGCACCTCACGGACGGCCATGGCGCTCCACCACCTTCTCGACCACGCGGCGAACGCGGCCCATGGCCTCGGCGAGAACCCGGGAGATTTCCTCGAGCGAGATCGCGTCCGCGCTCGATCCGCGCCCGGCCGCGGGATTGGCCACCACCGCGAGCGCCGCGTAGGAGAGCCCCAGCTCGCGGGCGAGCGCGGCCTCGGGCATGCCGGTCATGCCCACGAGATCCGCGCCGTCGCGCTCGAGGCGGTTCACCTCCGCGGCCGTCTCCAGCCGGGGTCCCTGCACCGCGGCGTAGGTGCCCTTGGGCGCCACCTCGACGCCCGCGCCGGCGGCCGCCTCCGCGAGCATGGCGCGCGTCGCCTCGCAATAGGGGTGGGTGAAGTCCACGTGCACCACGGGCTGCTCCGCGCCCTCGAAGAAGGTCGACCGCCGCCCCCAGGTGTAGTCGATGATCTGGTCGGGAATCACGATGGCGCCGGCCGCGAGGCCGGGCGCGATGCCGCCCACGGTGCACACCGCGAGGATCGTTGTCGCCCCCTTCTCCTTCAGCGCCCAGAGGTTCGCCCGGTAGTTGATCTCGTGGGGCGCCAGCGTGTGGCCGTAACCGTGGCGCGCGAGGAACATCACCTCGCCGGCGCCGACGCGTCCGTAGGTGATCGGGCCCGAGGGCTCGCCGAAGGGCGTGCGCACGATCTGCTTCCTCACGACCTCCAGGCTCGCGAGTTCGGTGAGGCCGGAACCGCCGATGATGGCGAGCATCGCTAGTCCTTGAGTGCGTAGACGGCGGGCAGGTTTCGCCACAGGCCATAGGCGTCCATGCCGTAGCCGAAAACGTAGCGATCGGGAAGGCTCACGCCCACGAAATCCGCCTTCGCGGGCTTTTCGCGCCCGATGTCCTTGTCGGCGAAGACCGCCAGCAGCACGCGCTTCGCGCCCACGCCGAGAAGCCTCTCGCGCACGGCGGCGAGCGTCACGCCTTCGTCCAGGATGTCGTCGATCACGAGGACCGTGCGGCCGCGCACGTCGTCCTTCGGCGCGACCCGCCAGTGGACTTCCCGGCCCGAGGTCGTGTTGCCATAGCGCGTCACCTCGATGGTGCCGAATTCCAGCGGGAAGGCGAGCAAGGGCAGGAGCTGGCCGGTGAACACCGCCGCACCGCCCATGATCGAGAGCACCATCGGGAACTCGTCCTTGAGGGTGGCAGTCACCTCGGCGGCGAGGCGATCGACCGCGGCGCTCACTTCTTCCGGCCCGCACAAGAGGTCGGCCCGGGCGAGCATCTGCTCGGCTTCCTCGCGCGTCACGGCCGGGAACCGCGCCGCGAAGGCAGCTTGTCCAGGTAGGCGCGGAAATCCCGGGCCACCTCGGGATGGCGAAGCGCGAAGTCGACCGTCGCCTCGAGGTAGCCGATCTTCGAGCCGCAGTCGTAGCGCCGGCCGATGAATTCGTAGGCGTAGACGGCCTCCGCGGCGAGGAGCCGGCCGATGGCGTCGGTCAGCTGGATCTCGCGGCCGGCGCCGGCGCGCGTCTCCTCGAGGAAATCGAAGATGCGCGGGCTGAGGATGTAGCGCCCGACGACGCCCAGGGTCGAGGGCGCCTCGGCGGGCTTGGGCTTTTCGACGATGCCCGTGAGCCGCGCGAGTCGGCCCTTGGGCGTCGCCGTCGAGGCGATGCCGTAGGAGGCGGTCTCGGACCGCGCCACGTTCTGCACCGCGATCACGCTGGCGCCGCTCTTCACGTGCAGGTCGACCATCTGCTTCAGGGCCGGGACTTCGGCGTCGATCAGGTCGTCGGCGAGGATCACCGCGAAGGGCTCGTCGCCCACGAGATGGCGCGCGCAGAGCACCGCGTGGCCCAGGCCCAGCGCCTGGCCCTGACGGATGTAGACGCTGTTCACGCCCTTGGGCAGGAGACCGCGCACTTCCCGGAGCATCTTGTGCTTGCCCGCGGCCTGCAGTTCCGCCTCGAGTTCGTAGGCCTGGTCGAAATGGTCCTCGATCGCGCGCTTTCCGCGGCCGGTGATGAAGATCAGGTCGGTCGCGCCCGCGGCCACCGCCTCCTCCACCGCGTACTGGATGAGCGGCTTGTCGACGATGGGGAGCATCTCCTTGGGCGAGGCCTTGGTCGCCGGCAGGAAGCGCGTGCCCATGCCCGCGACGGGGAACACGGCCTTGCGAATGGGTTTCATGGTCTTCATCGGTCTTCGAGCATCGCGCGAAATTGCGCCTCGTCCAGCACGGCAACGCCCAGCTCGCCGGCGCGGTCGAGCTTCGCGCCGGCCTCTTTCCCGGCCAGCACGTAATCGGTCTTCTTCGACACCGAACCCGTCACCTTGCCGCCGGCGGCCTCGACCCGATTCCGGGCTTCGTCTCGCGTCATCGACGCGAGCGTTCCCGTGATCACGACGATTTTACCCGCGAAGGCTCCCCCGGGGGCGGCGCGCGCCGGCTCGCCCTCGGTCCAGCGCAGGCCGGCGGCCCGCAACTGCGCGATCACGTCCCGGTTGTGGGGCTCGGCGAAGAAGCGCGCCACGCTCTCGGCGACCACCGGGCCCACGTCCGGGGCCTGCTGCAGCGCGTGGGCGTCCGCGGCCATGAGCGCGTCGAGCCCGCCGAAGTGCGCCGCGAGGTCCTTCGCCGTCACCTCGCCCACGTGCCGGATGCCCAGCGCGTACACGAAGCGCCCGAGGGTCGTGTCCTTGCTGCGCTCGATGGCCCCGATCACGTTCGCGGCCGACTTCTCGGCCATGCGCTCGAGCGCCGAGAGTTCCGGCAGCGCGAGGCCGTAGAGATCGGCGCTCGTGCGCACGGCGCCCGCGTCCACCAGCTGGTCGACCAGCTTGTCGCCCAGCCCCTCGATGTCCATCGCGCGCCGCGAGGCGAAGTGCAGCAGCGAGGCCTTGCGCTGCGCCGGGCAGATGAGGCCCCCCGTGCAGCGCGCCGCGGACTCGCCTTCCAGGCGCGCGACGGCGGACCCGCACTCGGGGCAGGCGACCGGCATCTCGAACCGGTCGTCCTCGCCGCGCGGCCCCGGTCTTGCGACCCTCGCCACTTCCGGAATCACGTCGCCCGCGCGCCGCACCACCACCGTGTCGCCGCGCCACACGTCCTTGCGCCGCACCTCGTCCTCGTTGTGCAGCGTGGCGCTCGACACGGTCGTGCCGCCCACGAAGACCGGCGCGAGCCTCGCGACGGGGGTGAGCGCTCCCGTTCGCCCCACCTGGATGTCGATGCCGAGCAGCTGCGTCTGCGCTTCCTCGGCGGGGAACTTGTGCGCCACGGCCCAGCGCGGGGCGCGGGCGACGAAGCCGAGGGTGTCCTGGTCGGCGACGCGATCGACCTTGTAGACCACGCCGTCGATGTCGCAGGCGAGCGCCCCGCGCCGCGCCCCCACGTCGCGATGAAAGGCGAGCAGCCCGTCGAGCCCCTCGACCGTGCGGCGCTCGCGGGAGACGGGCAGCCCGAGGGCTTCCAGCCTCCGCATGAGCTCGCCTTGCGTGGCGGGCACCTCGAATCCCTCGCGGGCGCCGATGCCGTAGGCGAAGAAGGACAGGCGGCGCCGGGCCGTGAGCCGGGAGTCGAGCTGGCGAAGGCTCCCGGCGGCCGCGTTGCGCGGGTTCACGAAGCTCTTCTCCCCCGCTTCGGCCTGGCGGCGGTTGAGCGCCTCGAAGTCGCGCCGCAGCATCAGGACCTCGCCGCGCACCTCGAGATAGGCGGGAGCTTTCCCGGAGAGCCTGAGCGGCAGCGACCGGATGGTGCGCAGGTTCGCCGTGACGTCCTCGCCCGTGGCGCCGTCGCCGCGCGTGGCGCCCCGCGCGAACACGCCGCCCTCGTAGGCGAGGCTCACCGCGAGCCCGTCGAACTTGAGCTCGCACGAATAGGCCACCGCGTCGCGGTCCAGTCCCTCGCGGCAGCGCCGGTCGAACGCCGCGACTTCCTCGTCGGTGAAGGCATTGGCGAGCGAGAGCATCGGCACGCGGTGGCGCACCGGCAGGAAGCCCTCCGCGGGCTGGCCGCCCACGCGCTGCGTGGGCGAATCGGGCGAGGCGAGCCCGGGATGCGCGGCTTCCAGGGAAGCGAGTTCGCGAAAGAGCGCGTCGAAGGCGGCGTCGTCGATCTCCGGCGCGTCCTCGACGTAGTAAAGGCGGTTGTGGCGCTCGATCTCGCGCCGCAGCCAGGCCACGCGCTCCGCGTCGGCGCGCGGTGCCGCCATCGTCAGGAAAAGAGCCGCCGCGCGAGCGCCCCGCCCGCGGGGATCGCGTGCGTTTCCATGCGCCTCGCCACCGCCTCGAGCGAGCGGCGAACCGCCGCAAAGCCCGCGGCGCCCATGGGCCGGCGCTCGTCGTCGACGATTTCCCCGCCGAGCGCCAGGCCGAACGCTTCCGCGACCCTGCCCATCTCGTCCAGCACCGCGACGGGATCGGCGACGTGGGGCACGTCGAGCGCGAACGTGAGGCCCGTCACGGTCGCGGCATCGCGACGCTCCAGCGGGTCGTGGGTCCTCAGGGTCATGGCCACGCCGCCGTCCGGCGCGCGGCGCTCGAAGGTGCCGGACCCCGTCTCGGCGAAGCCGTGCTCCAGCGCAAGGGGCTTCACGCGGGCGATCGCGAAGGCCGCCCCCGCGCGGCCGACGAGGTTCACCGCGACCTCCACATCGGCCTCGGCGCAGAAGCGGTCGAGCTCCCGGGCGCGCGCGGCGGCCGCGGCGGCGCCTTCGCGCTGCGACACCGCGTTGATCGACGCCGCGAAGCTCGCCACCGTCTCGTTGAAGGCGGCGATCTCCTCCTCGGCCACGGGGCCGGCGCGGCTCGCGAGCTGCAGGCCGACGCGCAGTTCCCGCCAGGCGTCCCGCGGCGATTCCTCCACGGCCATCCACTGCTCGTCCACGAGCCCTTCGACGTGCACCGGCGTGAGGTGGGACTGGAGGGCATCGAGCAGCGGCTCGAGCTGCTCCCGCGTGACCGGCTCGTCGGCGAGGACGAGCGCAAGGGTGTCGATGCGGCCGGAAACCCTCGCGGCCGGCGAGACCTCGGCCGGCTCCCCTGCGGCGTCCGCGGGAACGAGGCCCTCGTCCACGCTGGCGAGCCCCGCTTCCTCGCCCGCCTCCCCGGGGAGATCGCCCAGGACGGGTTCGCGGCGATCGGCGACGGGGTCGAGGAGCGCGTCGCGGTGCGTGCCCCTGAAGGCTGCCTCCGCCCGGCGGCGCGCTCGGCGTTCCTGCAGCACGTTATAGCCGGCCACCGCAGCGACGAAGACGGCGCCGAGGGCGATGAGGGCGAGCTGCAGGTCGCTCATGGCGGGGGCGTCAGGCGGCTTGTTTCCGGGCGAATTCCATCGCGGCCTCGATGTCGAC
>DAORTX010000160.1:0-5765 GCA_035432885.1 Usitatibacteraceae bacterium | reverse complement strand
CGCTACGAGGGCCCCAAGGGCGGCCCCGGCATGCGCGAGATGCTCTCGCCCACGGCGGCGCTGATCGGCAAGGGGCTGGGCGAGAGCGTGGGCCTCATCACCGACGGGCGCTTCTCCGGCGGCACCTGGGGCATGGTCGTGGGCCACGTGGCGCCGGAAGCCTTCGAGGGCGGCGCGATCGCGCTGATCCGCGAGGGCGACGCGGTCACCATCGACGCGCACAAGCTCCTCATCCAGCTGAACGTCCCCGAGGGCGAGATCGCCATGAGGAAGGCCGCGTGGACGCAGCCCGCGCCGCGCTACACGCGCGGGGTGCTCGCGAAATACGCGAAGCTCGTGGGGACCGCGAGCAAGGGCGCGGTGACGGACTAGGCCGGTGCCGGCGCCCGGCGCCGCGGCGGTGACGTTCACCGTCCGCTATTCCAGGGACCATTGCCTCGCCACCGCCTGGCGCTACTGGCAGCGGCGCCTCGGCAGGCGCTACGCCCTGGAGCTCGCGATCGGCACGGGCCTGCTCGTGCTGGCGACGCAGGGCCCCTACCGCTGGCTCGAGGTGGCGCTCATGGTGGCGGTGGGCGTCTTCGCGGTCCTGGGCGCGGCGATCTTCTTCATCCACTGGCGGCGCGCGCTGCAGGGCCTTCGCGCGCTGGCCCCTCCCGAGAGCACCTGGTCCCTCACCGAGGACGCGATCGCCCAGGCGAGCAGCCTCGGCGAGAGCGCGATCGCCTGGACGGCGCTTCGCGAGGTGTGGCGCTTCGACGACCTCTGGCTCCTCATCTGGGGCCGGGACCTCTACAGCACGATCCCGCTCGCCCAGCTGCCCCCGGCGGCGCGGGCGATGATCGAGCGGCGCGTGAAGGAGACCGGCGGGAAGCTGCGCTAGGCGAAGGGGACGCTTCGCGTGAAGGGAAGCGTCCCCTTCGTTCCTTCGTTACTCGAAGCGGTTGGCGAGCTCGCCGATGCCCTCGATCGACACCACGACGTCGGACCCCGGCTTCATGGAGCCCACGCCCACGGAGGTCCCGCAGGCGATCACGTCGCCGGGCTCGAAAGTGAGGTCCCGGGAAATGAGGGAGACCAGCTTCGCGGGCGAAAAGAACATGTCGGCGGCCGGGTAGTTCTGCCGCTCCTGGCCGTTCAGCACCGTGCGCACGACGAGCGTCGCCGGGTCGAGGCCCGTGGCGATCACCGGGCCGAACACGCCGAAGGTGTCGAAGCTCTTCGAGCGCGACCACTGGTCGAAGCTCGCGTCCTTCTTGAGCAGCTCCACCGCCGTCACGTCGTTGATGCAGGTGTAGCCGAAGATGTGCCCGGGCGCGTCGGCTTCCGAGACGCCGGCCGTGCGCTTGCCGATCACGATGCCCAGCTCGCCCTCGAAGATCACCTTGCCGGCGTGGAAAGCGGGCACGCGGATGGGCTTGCCGCCCGGGTGGAAGGAACTCGGCGCCTTCATGAACCAGAGCGGCTCGGGCGGCTCGGCCTGGCCCAGCTTCGCCGCGAGCGCCCGGTAGTTGTTCCACAGCGCCACCATCTTCGTGGGCACGCAGGGCGTGAGGAGCGACACCGCGGCGAGCGGCACGCGCGCCCCGGTGGGCCGCGGCGAGGCGAACAGCTCGCCCTCGTGCACGCCGATGGTGTCGCCTTCGAGCGCGCCGAACTGGACGCGCCCCTCGTGTTCGAATCGGATCCAGCGGGTCATCGTGTTCTCGCTCTCGTCGGTCGTGTTCGTTCTCGCGCGCGTCGTGGCCGCCGCCTCGCGGCCGCCTGCCCGAAACCCGCTAGTCGCAGTTTCCCGCGACGATCTGCTCGATCCGCTCGAGCATGGGCGCGGTGATCTTCGAGACGTACTCGCACGCCTTGAGGTTCTCCCGCACCTGCTCCACCCGCGAGGCGCCGGTGATCACCGAGGACACGTGCGGGTTGCGGGCGCACCAGGCGATGGCGAGCTGCGGGAGCGTGCAGCCCAACTCCTTCGCGATGAAAGAGAGCTCGCCGACCGCCGCGTTCTTCTTCGCGTCGGTGAGATCGGCGACGAGGAAGGACATGCGGGCGATGGCGCCGCGGCTGTCCGCGGGCACGCCGCCGCGGTACTTGCCGGTGAGCAGCCCGGAGGCGAGCGGGCTCCAGGTGGTCAGCCCGATCCCCACGTCGCCGTAGAGGTGGCGGTACTCCGATTCCACGCGCTTCCGGTGGAAGAGGTTGTACTGCGGCTGCTCGACGACGGGCTTGGCGAGGTGGTGGCGCTCGGCGATCTGCCAGGCGGCCATGATCTCGGAGGCGCTCCACTCGGAGGTGCCCCAGTAGAGCGCCTTGCCCTGGCGGATCATGTCGTGCATCGCCCACACCGTTTCCTCGATGGGCGTGTCCGGGTCGGGGCGGTGGCAGTAGACGAGGTCCACGTGCTCGAGCTGCAGGCGCTTCAGGGACCCGTCGATCGCCTGCATCAGGTACTTGCGGTTCAAGGTGTTCTTCGCGTTCGGGCCGTCGGCGATCCCCCAGTAGAACTTGGTGGACACGATGTACTTCAGGCGCGGCCAGGCGAGCTTCTTCAGCACCTCGCCCATGATGCGTTCGCTCTCGCCCGCGGCGTAGATCTCGGCATTGTCGAAGAAGTTGACGCCCAGGTCCCAGGCCGCGGCCATGCACTCGCCCGCGGCCTTCGCGTCCAGCTGGTTGCCGTAGGTCACCCAGGAGCCGAAGGAGAGCTCGCTCACCTTGAGGCCCGAACGGCCGAGTCGCTTGTAGTTCATCGTGGAGGGGCCCGCTTGCAGGAAGGTGCCGGCATTATCTCGCATTAGAATACGCTGATGGAACACGCCCGCCGCAACATCTTCCTCCTCGCCACGTGCCAGGCGCTGCTCCTCACCAACAACGTCACGCTGATCGCGCTGAACGGGCTGGCCGGCTTCGCGCTCGCGGACAACAAGGCGCTTGCCACGCTGCCGGTGACGGGCTACGTGGTGGGCGCGGCGATCGCGACCTTTCCCGCGTCGCTGTGGATGAAGCGGGTCGGCCGGCGCAACGGCTTCCTCACGGGAACGCTCTTCGGGATCGCGGGCGGCGCCGTCGCCACCCTGGGCATCTGGCTCTCGAGTTTCTGGACGCTCGTCGCGGGCACGCTCGTGCTGGGCGCCTACAACGCCTTCGGGCAGTACTACCGGTTCGCGGCCGCCGACGTGGCGCCCATCCAGCGCAAGGCGAGGGCCATCTCGCTGGTGATGGCCGGCGGGCTCGTGGGCGGCATCGTCGGCCCGCAATTGAGCAAGCTCACCCGGGAGCTCGTGCAGCCGACCTTCCTCGCCTCCTATGCCTCCCTCATCGGATTCTGCCTCGTCACGATGGTCATCCTCGCCGGGCTTCGCATCCCGGATCCGAAGGGCGAGGAGGCGCACGGCCCCACGCGGCCGCTGAAGGAAATCATGGCGCAGCCGGTCTTCGTCGTCGCCGTCGTGGTCGGCGCGCTGGGCTACGGCGTGATGAATCTCCTCATGACCTCCACGCCGCTCGCCATGGGCTTCTGCGGCCTGCCCTACGCGGCGGCGGCGAGCGTCATCGCGGCGCACGTGGTCGCGATGTTCGGGCCCTCGTTCTTCACCGGCTCCCTCATCCAGCGCTTCGGCGTGCTGAACGTGATGCTGGCGGGCGTGGCGGCGATGTTCGCCTGCGTGGCCATCGCGCTCTCCGGACAGCTCTACCTGCACTTCTGGCTCTCGCTCGTGCTCCTGGGCGTGGGCTGGAACTTCATGTACGTGGGCGGCACGACGCTGCTCACGGAGGCGTACCGCCCGGCGGAAAAGGCGAAGGCGCAGGGCGCGAACGAGATCCTCGTCTTCTGCACCACGGCCACCTCGTCCTTCACCTCCGGCGTGCTGGTGAGCGCGGCCGGCTGGAACACCCTCAACTACGTGGCGCTGCCCTTCCTCGCGGTCGCGGGATCGGCGGCGCTCTGGCTCTTGCTGCGGCGCCGCGCGGCGGCGGCCGCGGCCTGACACGAAAGGAACCGACATGAGCGACACCCACCGCTTCGAAGCCACCGTGGCCTGGCCCGCGGACCCCGCGCAGAAACGCCCGCCCGACCCGGCGTTCTCCCGCAACGCCCGGCTCGCGAGCCCCGGCCATCCGCCGATCGCCGGCTCTTCGCCGACCGTCTTCGGCGGCGAGGCCGATCGCTACAACCCCGAGGAACTGGTCACGATGGCGCTCGCCCACTGCCACATGCTCACCTACCTCGCGGTCGCGGCGAAGAAGAAGATCGCCGTGCTCGCCTACGAGGACCGCGCCACGGCGGTGCTCGGCAAGGACCCGGCCACCGGGAAGATGAAGATCGTCTCGGCGCAGCTGCGACCGCGCGTGACGGTGGCGAAGGGGACCAGCGTCGACGAGGCGCTCGCCCTGCACGCGAAGGCGCACGAGCACTGCTTCGTCTCGAACTCGGTGAACTTCCCGGTCACGAACGCGCCGGAGGTGGTCGAGGCCTAGGGCGAGGCGAACGCCCCGGCGGCGCAGGCCGTGGCCGCCGGATACCATGTCCGAAAACGGCGAGCGGGGAGCGGGGGGGCGGCGGATAATGCCGCCATGTTCCTCGACCCCGACCAGTGCTACCGCGCCCTGCGCACCCACGACGCGCGCTTCGACGGGCGCTTCTTCGTGGGCGTGGGCACCACGCGCATCTACTGCCGCCCGGTGTGCACGGCGAAGACGCCGCTCGCGAGGAACTGCCGCTACTTTCCCAGCGCCGCGGCGGCCGAGACGCAGGGCTTCCGCCCGTGCCTTCGCTGCCGCCCGGAACTCGCGCCGGGCTACGCCACGGTCGATGCGAACAGGAGGATCGCGCAGGCGGCCGCGGGGCTCATCGAGGACGGGCGCCTGGAGGACGCGAGCCTCGCCGCGATCGCGTCCGCGCTGGGCGTCACCGACCGCCATCTTCGCCGCGTCTTCGGCCAGGAGTTCGGCGTCTCTCCCGTGGAGTACGCGCAGACGCAAAGGCTCCTGCTCGCCAAGCGGCTGCTCACCGACACCGCGCTGCCGGTGCTGGACGTGGCGATGGCAAGCGGCTTTTCCAGCCTGCGCCGCTTCAACGACCTGTTCCGCACGCGCTATCGCATGACGCCGGGCGGGCTGCGGAAGTCGGCCCCGGCGCGCGCGAACGCCGACCGGATGACGTTCGACCTGGCCTACCGCCCGCCCTACGACTGGCCGGCGATGCTCGCCTTCCTGGGGCGGCGCGCCGTCGCGGGCGTGGAGTCGGTCGACGGCCGTCGCTACCGGCGGACGATGCGGCTCGCGCGCGCCGGAAGGATCCACGCGGGATGGATCGAAGTCGCGCCCTCGCCGCGCAAGTCGGCGCTGCGCGTGACGGCGAGCGCGTCGCTCGCCGGCGCCGTGCCCGCGCTGCTCGCCCGCGTGAAGCCGCTCCTCGACCTCGCCTGCCGCCCGGACGAGATCGCGTTGGCGCTGGGCCCGCTCGCGGCGGCGAATCCGGGGCTGCGGCTGCCCGGCGCCGTCGACGGCTTCGAGATCGCGGTGCGCGCGATCCTCGGCCAGCAGGTGACGGTGGCCGCGGCCACGACGATCGCCGGGCGCCTGGCCGCGGCCTTCGGCGATCCCGTGGACACGCCCCACGAAGGGCTCGACCGGCTCTTTCCGCCGGCGGCGATCATCGCCGCCACGCCTCCCGGCGACATCGCGGCGCTGGGCATCATCGCCACGCGCGCCCGCGCCATCGTGGCGCTGGCGCGCGAAATCGACGCGGGCGCGCTTCGCCT
>DAORTX010000159.1:0-5853 GCA_035432885.1 Usitatibacteraceae bacterium | reverse complement strand
TGCTGCGCAACATGACCGTCTCGCTCCTGAAGCACGAGGCGATCCGCACCACGCTGCCGAAGGCGAAGGAACTGCGCAGGGTGGCCGAGCCCATCATCACCCTCGGCAAGAATCCGACGCTTGCCAACAAGCGCCTAGCTTTCGACCGGCTGCGCGACCGGGACACGGTCGTGAAACTCTTCGGCGAACTGGGCCCCCGCTACAAGAATCGCAACGGCGGCTACCTTCGCATCCTCAAGTGGGGTTTCCGGCAGGGGGACAATGCGCCGATGGCGCTGGTGGAACTCATGGACCGCCCGGAGCCGAAGGAAGAGCCCGCGAAGGAAGAGAAGGCGGCCTGAAGCCTTGTGCCCCATGCGCTGGGAAAAAGCCGGCCCCGGGCCGGCTTTTTTCATGGCGCGCTACTGGACCAGGATGATCCGGTAGTCGTTCACGTTGGTCCGGGTCGGCCCGGTGGTCACCAGGTCGCCCAGCGCCTCGAAGAATCCGAACCCGTCGTTGTTGGCGAGCTTCGCCTTGGCATCGATCCCGGCGGCGCTCGCCCGGGCGAGCGAATCGGGCGTCACGATCGCGCCCGCGTTCGATTCGGCGCCATCGATCCCGTCCGTATCCGCGGCGAGCGCCCAGACATGCGCTTCCGCCTCCAGCTCGACGGCGAGGGAGAGCAGGAACTCGCTGCAGCGGCCCCCTTTCCCCGTGCCCCGGACGGTGACGGTCGTCTCCCCGCCGGAGATGATGGCCACGGGCGGCCTGAACGGATGGGAATGGCGGCGCAACTGGCGCGCGATGGCCGCGTGGACCTTGGCCACTTCCCTTGACTCGCCCGTCACCGAATCTCCCAGAACCATGGGCGTGGTTCCGCGGTGCTGCACGAACGCCGCCGCGCTCATGAGGCAGGCGTGCGCCGTGGCGATGACGCGGACTTCGGTTCGGTCGAACGCGCGATCGCCGGGCTTGGGGGTTTCGGCGACCTCCCCCTTCCTGCCCCGCTCCAGGTGCGCCGCGATCGACGCGGGAGCCGTCACGCGATAGCGGGCCAGGATCTCGATTGCCTGCGCGAAGGTGGTCGGGTCTGCCGAGCACGGTCCCGAGCCGATGTGCGTGGGGTCGTCACCGGTCACGTCGGAAATCACCAGCGCGAGGACGCGCGCGCGCGTCGACAGCGCTAGGCGCCCGCCCTGGATGGCCGAGAGGTGCTTGCGAACCGTGTTCATGTCCTGGATCGGCGCGCCGCTCGCGAGAAGCTCGCGCGTGACGGCCTTGAGGTCGGCCATCCCGATCCCCTCGACGGGAAGCGACAGCAGGCTGGAGCCGCCGCCGGAAACCAGGACGAGAAGCAGATCGTCGCCGCCGAGAGCCGCGGCCCGCTCGAGCGTCTCCTTCGCGGCCGCTTCGCCGGCCTCGTCGGGAACGGGATGCCCCGCCTCGATCACGCGGATCCTGTCGGTCGGCATCCCGTGGCCATAGCGTGTGATGACGAGACCCTCGAGCGGGGCGCCTTCGGGCCAATTCGCCTCGACCGCCGCAGCCATCGCGGCGGCGGCCTTGCCGGCCCCGACGACGAGCGTCCTTCCCGCCGGCGGGGGAGGAAGGTGCGCCGGCACGATCGCGAGGGGATCGGCGGTGGAAAGCGCTGCCCGGAAGCTCCCGAGGAGCAATTCGCGGGGGTTCATCAGGCCGTGGCCTTGCGCTTTCCGGCCGGCACGAGCATCCGCGCGAGGAAGCGCCCGGTGAAGCTCGACGGCTCGCTGGCGATGTCCTCCGGCGTGCCCTGGGCGATGACGGTGCCGCCGCCGTCGCCTCCTTCGGGCCCGAGGTCGATCACCCAGTCCGCGGTCTTGATGACGTCGAGGTTGTGCTCGATTACGACCACGGTATTGCCGTGGTCGCGAAGGCGGTGAAGGACGCGCAGCAAGAGATCGATATCGTGGAAGTGCAACCCCGTGGTCGGCTCGTCCAGGATGAAGAGCGTCCTGCCCGTATCGCGCTTCGAGAGCTCCAGGGCAAGCTTCACGCGCTGCGCCTCCCCGCCGGAGAGCGTGGTGGCGCTCTGGCCGAGACGCACATAGCCGAGACCGACCTCCATCAGCGTCTGCAGCTTCCTCGCGACGGCGGGCACGGCGGCGAACAGCTCCAGCGCCGCCTCGACCGTCATGTCGAGCACCTCGCAGATGTTGCGTCCGCGGTAGCGAACCTCGAGGGTCTCGCGGTTGTAGCGCTTTCCGTGGCAGGCGTCGCACGTGACGTAGACGTCGGGGAGGAAGTGCATCTCCACCTTGATGAGACCGTCGCCCTGGCACGCCTCGCAACGCCCCCCCTTCACGTTGAACGAGAAGCGCCCAGGTCCGTATCCGCGCACCCGGGATTCCGGGGTGCCCGCGAAGAGGTCGCGAATGGGCGTGAACAGCCCCGTGTAGGTGGCGGGATTGGAGCGGGGCGTGCGTCCGATGGGACTCTGGTCGACGTTGATGACCTTGTCGAAATGATCCAGGCCTTCGATCGCCTCGTGCTCGGCCGGCTCGGTCGAGGCTCCGTAGAGGTGGCGTGCCGCGGAGGCGTAGATCGTGTCGTTGATGAGCGTCGATTTGCCGGAGCCTGAAACGCCCGTCACGCAGACCAGCAACCCGACGGGAATGTCGACCGTCACGTCCTTCAGGTTGTTGCCGCGGGCGCCGACGACACGCAGGGATTTCCTCGCATCGCGCCTGTGTCGCCTCGCCGGCAGCGCGATCGCGCGCCGTCCCGACAGGTACTGGCCGGTGAGCGAGGACGGGTTGCGCTCGATCTCCGCGGGCGTGCCCTGCGCGACCACCTCGCCACCATGCTCGCCCGCCCCCGGGCCCATGTCGATCACGTGGTCGGCCGCGTGGATCGCCTCCTCGTCGTGTTCCACGACGATCACCGAATTTCCCAGGTCGCGCAGGCGCTTGAGAGTGCCGATCAACCGCGCATTGTCGCGCTGGTGCAGGCCGATGGAGGGTTCGTCCAGCACGTACATGACGCCGGTGAGGCCCGAGCCGATCTGGCTCGCGAGGCGGATGCGCTGCGCCTCCCCGCCCGAGAGCGTATCCGCCGATCGCGTGAGGGAGAGGTAGTCCAGGCCCACGTCGTTCAGGAAGCGGATGCGGTTGGCGATCTCTCGCAGGATCTTCTCCGCGATTGCCTGCCGGTTCCCGGCGAGCGCCATCGTGTCGAAGAAGGGCTGGGCGTCCTTCAGGGGCATCGCCGAAACCTCCTCGATCGAGCGCCCCGCCACCTTCACGTTCCGGGCTTCGGGACGCAGCCTCGCCCCCCCGCAATCCGGGCAGGAGCGGTTGTTCAGGTACTTGGCGAGCTCCTCCTTCACGGCGGCCGAGTCCGTTTCGCGGAACCGGCGCTCGAGGTTCGGGAGGATTCCCTCGAAGGCGTGCTCGCGCACCGCGGACTTTCCGCGTTCGCCGGGGTAGCGAAAGGCGATCTTCTCCTCGCCGGAGCCCTCCAGGACCATCGCCTGCGAGCGCGCCGGCAGGCTCTCGAAGGGCGTTTCCACGTCGAACCCGAAATGCTGGGCCAGCGAGACGAGCATCGAGAAGTAGAACTGGTTGCGCCGGTCCCAGCCGCGAATGGCGCCGCCCGCGAGCGACAGGTGCGGGAAGGCCACGACGCGCTTGGGGTCGAAGAAGGTCACCTGCCCAAGGCCGTCGCATCTCGGGCAGGCCCCCATCGGGTTGTTGAAGGAGAAGAGGCGCGGTTCCAGTTCAGGCAGCGAGAAGCTGCACATCGGGCAGGCGAACTTCGCGGAAAAGAGCAGCTCCTTTCCCGTGTCCATCTCGACCGCCAGCGCCCGCCCGTCGGCGTGGCGCAAGGCGGTCTCGAACGATTCCGCCAGGCGCTGCCGGATATCGGCGTGCACCTTCAGGCGATCCACGACGATCTCGATCGTGTGCTTTCGGTTTCGCTCCAGCCGGGGAAGGCGATCGATCTCGTGGACCTCGCCGTTGATCCGAAGCCGCACGAATCCCTGCGAGCGCAGCTCCTCGAAGAGCTCGGCCTGTTCGCCCTTTCGTCCGCTCACGAGCGGGGCAAGGACCATGACACGCGTGTCCTCGGGAAGCTCGAGCACGTGGTCGACCATCTGCGACACGCTCTGGGCGGACAGCGCGAGTGCGTGCTCCGGGCAGTGCGGCTCGCCGACTCGCGCGAACAGCAGGCGCAGGTAATCGTGGATCTCCGTCACGGTCCCCACCGTGGAGCGCGGGTTGTGCGATGTCGCCTTCTGCTCGATCGAGATGGCGGGGGAGAGTCCCTCGATCAGGTCGACGTCGGGCTTTTCCATGAGCTGCAGGAACTGCCGGGCGTAGGCGGATAGGGATTCCACGTAGCGCCGCTGCCCCTCCGCGTAGAGGGTGTCGAAGGCGAGCGACGATTTCCCGGACCCGGACAGGCCGGTGATCACCACCAGCCGGTCCCGGGGAATGTCGAGGTGCACGTTCCTGAGGTTGTGCGTGCGGGCGCCGCGGATTCGGATGTGGTCCATGCCCGGTTTAGGTTGGGTCGGGGTCCTGTGGTGGCTTGGGGGCCCCCCGCGCCGAACGCGGACGTGAAGGGCAATCTGCTAATATACCTGAGCGTTCTTTTCCGTTCGAATCCCCCCTGTGACCCCCTCTCCGGCCCGCATGAGCGCCCGGGAGCTCCGGGCGAGCCTTTCCCTCGCCTCGATCTTCGGCTTGCGCCTCTTCGGGATGTTCATCATCCTGCCCGTCTTCGCGCTCTATGCCGAGCGCCTGCCGGGCTGGAACCTCACGCTCGTGGGCATCGCCCTGGGCGCCTACGGGCTCACGCAGGCGATCCTGCAGACGCCCTTCGGCTGGGCGTCGGACCGCCTGGGGCGAAAGCCCGTGATGATGGCGGGGCTCGGGGTCTTCGCGATCGGAAGCGTCGTTTGCGCGGTCGCGCAGTCGCCCTGGATGGTGATTCTCGGCCGCACGATCCAGGGAGCCGGCGCGATTTCCGGCGTGGCCATCGCCATGGCTGCCGACCTCACGCGCCCCTCCCAGCGCACCAAGTCGATGGCGATCATCGGGGCGACCATCGGGCTTTCCTTCGCGCTCTCGTTCGTCGCGGCGCCCTTCCTGCAGCGGGCGATCGACGTGCCCGGCATCTTCGCGATGACGGCGATGCTCGCCGTCGCCGCCGTGGCGATCGTGGCGTGGGTGGTCCCCTCGCCGCCGGCCAGGCAACATGAGGGGGCCTCGGTGCCCTTTGCGGCGGTGCTGCGCGACCCGGAGCTCCTGAGGCTCAATGCCGGGATCTTCGGCCTTCACGCGATCCTCATGGCGCTCTTCGTCGTCGTACCGCTCGCGCTCGTGCGCTCGGGCCTTCCCTCGGGTTCGCACTGGGGCATGTACCTCGGCGCGGTCGGCGCCGGATTCCTGATCATGCTTCCCTTTGTCGCGGTCCCGGTCATCGCGCGCCACGAGAAGGCGGTCTTCCTCGGGGCGATCGCCGTCCTCGCCGCCGGGCTTTGCGTGCTGGTATCGGCCGCCGACCGGCTTTGGCCGCTCGCGACGGGACTCGTCATCTTTTTCACCGCCTTCAACGTTCTAGAGGCGAAGCTGCCCGCGCTGGTCTCGAAGGCGGCGCCGCCCGCCGCGAAGGGGGCGGCGTCCGGGGTCTACTCGAGCGTCCAGTTCCTGGGGACCTTCGTGGGAGGCGCGGCGGGCGGCGCGATCGCGCAGCACCTCGGTCCCGTCGTCGTTCTCGCCTGCTGTGTCGCGATCGCCGCCGCGTGGTTCGCGATCGCCTGGCCCATGGGCGAGCCGGCCGCCCGGGAATCGGATCCGCAAGAGCCGCAAGAGCCGCAAGAGCCGCAAG
>DAORTX010000158.1:0-5877 GCA_035432885.1 Usitatibacteraceae bacterium | reverse complement strand
AGAGGTAACGCATGGCCGCCGTCCCGAACCCCGACAAGGACCTCATCCCCGTCACCATCCTCACCGGCTTCCTCGGCGCCGGCAAGACGACGCTCCTGAACCGCATCCTCACCGAGAAGCACGGCGAGAAGATCGCCGTGATCGAGAACGAGTTCGGCGAGACCGGCGTCGACAACGAGATCCTCGTCGAAGACCGCGAGGAGACGATCGTCGAGATGAACAACGGCTGCCTGTGCTGCACTGTGCGCGGCGACCTGGTCCGCATCCTGGGCGAACTCGGCAAGAAGCGCCGCCAGGGCAAGCTTCGCTTCGACCGGGTCGTGATCGAGACCACCGGGCTCGCCAATCCCGGGCCGGTGGCGCAGACCTTCTTCATGGACGAGAGCGTCCATGAGGAGTACCTGCTCGACGCCGTCATCACCGTGGTGGACGCGAAGCACGGCCAGAAGCAGCTCGACGAGCACGACGAGGCGCGCGCCCAGGTGGGCTTCGCCGACCGGCTGCTGCTGTCCAAGACGGACCTGGTGGAAGACGCGGACGTGGCCGATCTCATGGACCGCCTGCGCGACATGAATCCGCGGGCCCAGCAGAAGAAGGTCAATTTCGGCGAGACGGACATCCGCGAGATCCTCGATATCCGCGGCTTCAACCTGAACGCGGCGCTCGAGATCGACCCCGGCTTCCTCGCCGAGGGACACCACCACCACGACGACGACGTGAAGAGTTTCGTGTGGCGGGACCCGCGGCCGCTCCAGATGGAGAAGATCGAGACTTTCCTCTCGCTCATGGTGCAGAACTACGGCGAGGACCTCCTTCGCTACAAGGGCATCCTCAATATCCAGGGCGAGCCGCGGCGCATGATTTTCCAGGGCGTGCACATGCTGATGGGCGGCACGCCCGGCAAGCCCTGGGCCGCGGGAGAAACGCGCGAGTCGGTGATGGTCTTCATCGGCCGGCGGATCCCGCGCCGCCTGTTCGAGGAAGGCCTGGCCTACTGCGTGGCCTGACGCGGGCCGGCGGCCGTGACGCTCCCCGTGGCGGGCGCTATACTGGAAACGTCAACCGGAGCATGGCGCAACGCACGGGCCGTGACGGCGGCTCGCCGAAACCCGATCCCGGCCTTTCGCCGGACCCACGCGGGTCGATGGGTAGCCGGGCTTCGTCGCCCCTGTTCCGGCGGTCGGTGCGATCGGATGAATCGCGCCCACCGTGCAGGCCCGCATCCGCGATCCCGCGAGTCCCCTCGCGAAACGACAAGCAAACCGACGATGGCGCACACTGGAACGACTCGACGCATCCCCATCGCCCTCGCGACGGCGCCGGCCGCGCCTTGAGGAAGGACGGCAACGTGGCCCATCCCGCCGCCGGCTCGCCCTCGTCCGCTGGCTCGCGCAGCGCCGCCCGCCCTCCCGGGCGCCTCGGCAGCGAGGAATACCACGCCTCCGCCTTGCCGCCCGCCCAGGAGGCGGCCGTGCTCTATTCGGCGAACCTCGTCGCCGCCGCGGAGGCCTCGCTGCGCTCGCTCACGCGGGATCCGGCGAGCCGCTCGAACAAGCAGCCCTGGCTCATGCTCTTCGATCTCCTCGAGGTCACGCAGAACCGCACCGAATACGAAGCGCTGTCGATGCTCTACACGGTGAAGTTCGAGCAGTCTCCGCCCGCATGGGCCGGCGGCGAGAAAGCCGCCTCGGACCCGCGGCGCGCCCAGAGCCGCGAGCGAAAGGACTTCTTCGCCCTCAAGCCCAATGCGATGGGCGAGCTCGCCCCGGAAATCGAGAAGCTCGTGGCTTTCGCCGAGTCCATGGGCACCGTCCGCCTCGATTTCGGCAAGATCGCCTCCATCACCGCCTCGGAGGCGGCGCTTCTCGCCGCGGCCCTGCGCCGCCTGCGCCATGCGTCGCTGCCGATGTGGTTCAACAGCATGGACTCCCTGGAACGCGTGCTGCGGGCCGCGTTCAACGAGCGCGCCTCGGACGCCACGCGCAGCTTCTGGCTCCTTCTCTTCGAGCTCCTCGTGCTGCAGGACAAGATGGAGTCCTTCGAGGAACTCGGGCTGGAGTACGCCGTCGCCTACGAGATTTCGCCGCCCATCTGGGAGGTCTACGAGAACACCGTCTCGGCCGCCACGTCGCGAGCGCCCGCCGCGCCCGCCGAGCCCGCCGCCGCCCACGAGCCCGAGGCCGGGTTCGTCCTGAAGGGGGTGATCTCGACCGCGAGCCAGAACCAGTTCGCCGACCTTGCCTCCCATGCGGCGTCCGGGCCGGAGATCGTCGTGGACATGGGCAAGGTGCTTCGCATCGATTTCGCGGCCGCCGGCCAGTTCTACGACGTGATAAAGGCGATCCAGCTCGCAGGCAAGCGGGTAATCCTGTCGAATCTTTCGGAATTGAATGCAGCGCTCCTCGAGGCCTTCGGCTTCAATCGCAACGCGATCCTCATCCGCCGCAAGGCGAACTAGCCCGCCATGGCCGACGAATCCTTCCACGGCACCACCATCGTCTGCGTCCGGCGCGGCGCCCAGGTGTCCATGGGCGGCGACGGCCAGGTGACGCTCGGGAACGTGGTCGTCAAGGCCTCGGCGCGAAAGGTCCGCAGGCTCTACAACGACCGGATCCTCGCCGGGTTCGCCGGCGCCACGGCCGATGCCTTCACCCTCTTCGAGCGCTTCGAGGCGAAGCTCGAGAAGCACCAGGGAAACCTGCTGCGCTCGGCGGTCGAACTCGCGAAGGACTGGCGAACGGACCGGATGCTGCGCCGACTCGAGGCCATGCTCGCCGTCGCCGACCGGGAGGTCTCCCTCCTGATCACCGGCAACGGCGACGTGCTCGAACCCGAACACGGGATCGTCGCCATGGGCAGCGGCGGCTCGTTCGCGCAGGCGGCCGCGATCGCCCTTCTCGGGCACACCGACCTGGCCCCGGCCGCCATCGTCAAGCGCTCGCTCGAGATCGCGGGCGACATCTGCATCTACACCAACCAGAACCACGTGATCGAGACGCTCTGATCGGCCCGATCGTCCGACCCATGAGCCCGCCCGCCGAACCGCCAACCCCGCCGGTCGCGTCGATGATGACGCCGCAGGAAATCGTCCACGAGCTCGACAAGCACATCGTCGGCCAGGACGCGGCCAAGAAGGCGGTGGCCATCGCGCTGCGCAATCGCTGGCGGCGCTCGCAGGTCGCCGAGCCGCTTCGCAGCGAGATCACGCCCAAGAACATCCTGATGATCGGGCCGACCGGCGTGGGCAAGACCGAGATCGCGCGGCGGCTGGCACGCCTCGCCAATGCGCCTTTCGTGAAGGTCGAGGCAACCAAGTTCACCGAGGTCGGCTACGTCGGGCGGGACGTGGACACCATCATCCGGGATCTCGCGGAAGTGGCCGTGAAATCGACGCGCGAGCAGGCGATGCACAAGGTGCGGTCCCGCGCGGAAGACGCCGCGGAGGAACGGGTCATCGATACGCTGCTGCCGGGCGTGCCCGCCACGGAAGGCCAGGAAGCCGGCTCCACGCGCCAGCGCTTCCGCAAGATGCTGCGCGAGGGAAAACTCGACGACAAGGAAATCGAGATCGAGATCGCCCAGGGCGCCGGCTCGATGGAGATCATGGCGCCGCCGGGCATGGAGGAGCTCACGCAGCAGATCCAGGGCATGTTCGCGAACATGGGCGGCGGGAGGCGCAGGACGCGCAAGCTCGCCATCCGCGAGGCACTTCGCCTCATCACCGACGAGGAGGCCGGCAAGCTCGTGAACGAGGAGGAGATCCGCCTCCAGGCGATGCGGGCGGTGGAGCAGAACGGCATCGTCTTCCTGGACGAGATCGACAAGGTCGCGAGCCGCAGCGAGTTCGCGGGCGCCGACGTTTCCCGGCAGGGCGTGCAGCGCGACCTCCTGCCGCTCGTCGAGGGAACCGCGGTCACGACCAAGTACGGGGTCCTGCGCACGGACCACATTCTCTTCATCGCGAGCGGCGCCTTCCACCTCGCCCGGCCCTCGGACCTCATCCCCGAACTGCAGGGCCGCCTGCCCATCCGCGTGGAGCTCTCGAACCTGTCCGTGGAGGATTTCGAGCGCATCCTGACCGCCACCGATGCCTGCCTCACGCGGCAATACGAGGCGCTCCTCGCCACGGAGGACGTGGCGCTCTCCTTCACGCACGACGCCGTGCGGCGGATCGCGGAAATCGCCTACGCCGTGAACGAGCGCACCGAGAACATCGGCGCGCGCCGCCTGCACACCGTGATGGAGAGGCTGCTCGAGGAGATCTCCTTCGACGCGGGGCGGGGCGCGCGCGAGTCCCGGATCGATGCGGCCTACGTGGACGCGAAGCTCGCCGATCTCGCCAGGAGCGAGGACTTGTCGCGCTACGTGCTCTAGGCCGGGCAAGATTCGGTCACCGGCAGCCCACGCGCCGTAACGCCGCGCTCCCGCGCGATCGACCAGAATCCGCATCATGAACCGATATCTTGCCCTGGCCGCCGCGTTCGTCGCCGGCTGCGCTTCCATGACCGAGTCCACGACATCCCCGGGTCCGCCAGACTCGCTCGCGGCCGCCGAGTCCGCCTTCGCCGCGCGGTCGGTCCGCGACGGCATGCGTACGGCGTTCCTCGCCTGGCTCGCGCCCGGGGCGACGCTCTTTCGCGACGGGCCGGTGAACGGTCCCGCGTTCATCGCGGCCAATCCGGACCCGCCCATCGTCCTCGACTGGCGGCCGGCCTACGTGGAAGTGGCGGCCTCGGGCGAGATGGGCCTGTCCACCGGGCCCTGGACGATCGCCAGCCGCCGGGATCCCGGCGCCGCGCCCCGGCACGGGCAGTTCGTCTCCGTCTGGAAACGCGTGGACGGGGGTCCCTGGCGGGTTCACGTCGATCTCGGCATTTCCCACCCGGATCCGACGCTGGCCGAGGCACCCCTGCAAGCGCTCACGACGCCGGATCCCGGGCCGGACACGCCGGACACGATCGCGGCAGCGGAGGCGCGGTTCGCGGCGCTATCCAGCCGGTCCGGTGACGCGGCGGCCTATGCGGCGTCGGCCTCGCCCACCCTGCGAATCTATCGTGAGGGACAGGCGCCGTTCCTCGGACGCGCGGAATCGATCGCCGCGCGGGCGGTCGGTACCGCGGGAACCTCGTGGACCCTGGAGACCCACGAGACGAGCGCCTCGGGCGATTTCGGCTATGCGATCGGACGCTATGGCCCCGCGTCCGGCGACGAGGTCGCGGGCGACTACCTGCGCATCTGGCGTCGCGAGGCCGGCGGTTGGCGGATCGCGCTCGACGTCGTGAACGCGCGCGCGCAGCGCTAGTCCCGCGGGGCGCCCCCGGCCGAGAAGCCAACCAGCATTCCGTGTCCCGCGAGGCGCGCGAGCATTTCCGCGCAGTCCCGATCGCCGGCCACGCCGGCCGCCTCCTCGAGCCCCCGCCCGAGGAGGAGCGCTTCCAGGAATCCAGCCTCGGGCGACGTGAGAAGCGCGAGCCGGACGCGCTGCGACTCGCGCCACGCCAGCACGTCGTCGGCGCCCTCCTGCCTCTCCGCCGTCCCGTCCCGCTCCGGCTGGTTGGCCTCCCAGATCGCGAGCACGGGCCAGGGCGAGCGCACGAGCCGCACGCTGGGGTGGAGACGAAATCGCAGGGTCGCCTGCTCAGCGGGCCCGACCCGCGCCAGGGCAGCGAAATCGAGCGCCGGCGCCTCGGCAGCCATGAGGCTCTCGTGCCACGCCCACTCAAGCCGCGCGACATCGGCGAGCCACGGCATCGAGGCGGCGTGCGCATAACCGGCGAGGAATGCCGCAAAGGCGCCGCCATGGCGATTGAGGTCGGCGCTCCCCGGCGGCTCGCTTTCCCCATGGCGGTCCGCCGCCTCGTCGAAGAAGGCGTTGCC
>DAORTX010000157.1:0-5889 GCA_035432885.1 Usitatibacteraceae bacterium | reverse complement strand
CGTCGTGCGCGGCCCAGAGCGCCCCGGAGGCGCTGTAGCTGTTGCCCGTGGTGATGGGAAGCGGCGCGCGCCGGGCGACGGTGAGGCCCGCATCACCCACCACCTTCGTGAACGCGCCCAGCCCCATGATCTGCGCGCCGAGACCGCGCGCCACGCGGGCCGCATCCAGCAGCCGCCGGTAGGTGAACTCCGGGCTGTGGGCCATGATCTCCTTGGGCGTTCCGCCCACCGAGATCAGCCAGCCTTCGGTCTCCACGCCCGTGGGCGACTTGATGCCCGTGACCTTCGAGTAGACGAAGGGCGGCGCGTAGGCCATCGCCTTTTCCAGCGCGTCCATGAAGACCGGGGGCGAGACGTGGGAGAGCAGTTCCACGGGCTTGATGTTCTTGAAGTACTCCTGCGACAGCGGGTGGATCACGAACGCGAAGCGGTTCACGCGCCGGAAGCCGTTGGGGTAGATGATGCGCGGGGCGAGCCGCAGGCCCTGGATGATCTCGAGGTAGTCGTCCTCGCCGATCTCCTCGGGTTCCTTCTGCTTCGCGGCGAGGATCATCGCGTCGAGCAGGCTCGGGGCGAGCACCTGGCCGTGGAGTTCGGGCGCGCCGTCGATCAGGAGGCTGACACCCTTGCGCTTCAGGTGCGCGATGCGCCTGTCGTTGACCGTGGAGGTGATGATGGTCTTGCCGGCGAGTTCCTCGGTGCCGAAGCCGTCCAGCTCGTGCACCGGG
Source organism: Usitatibacteraceae bacterium (assembly GCA_035432885.1). Taxonomy (GTDB): domain Bacteria; phylum Pseudomonadota; class Gammaproteobacteria; order Burkholderiales; family Usitatibacteraceae; genus FEB-7. The sequence continues at coordinate 5,161 of DAORTX010000157.1, read as the reverse complement.
GCCACGACCACGGTCGCATCCTGCATCGCGCGGCGCAGGATGAAGTGGCGCCACTCCTTGGCGAGCAGGTTGTCGGTGAGCGCTTCGGGCACCCGGTCCGTCACGAAGTGCGCCCCGCTCGCGTAGCGCTCCAGGGCATCGAGGGAGGTGAGCATCTTGGGGATGCCCAGCTGGAAGAGCGCGTCGGCGAATTCCAGGTTGGGCGTGTACTCGGCGAAAGTCTGCGCGAGCTTGTAGTTGGTGGCCCCGGAGAAGAAGAGCACCTTCGCGTTGGTGAAGGTGCCGCCCAGCTTCGACTGCGCCTGGCGCAGCGCCCACTCCTGGAGGATGTCGCCCAGGCGGCCGCCGGTGGAAACGGTCGCGCGGACGGGGATCGCCGCGAGGCGGGCGCTGTCCTTCTCCACGTACTGGCGCCGGCCGATGCTGTAGGAATCCCGCACCACGCCCAGGCCGATCGACTCGGCATGGTCGTCCCAGTGGGCGAGGAGCTTCGCCGCGCGGGCCGTGCTGCCGTTCGTGCCGATGCGCCGGACCTGCATCGGCTTGCCGAGGAAACGGGTCCTCAACTCGAAGTCCTGCGCCCCGGAACCGAGGCTGATGCCCACCACCGTCTTCATGATCCATCCAACGCGTCCGGCGTATCCCCCAACTTGCCTGAAATCGGCGCCGGCACATTGACTTATGTCGAGATTCCTTGACGAATCCGGGATGTTTGCGCCCGGGATTGGCGCAATCTCGGGGGGTCGAGGCACAGCGGGCGGGATTCAACATGATCGAGATGCCGGGCGTCGTGAGCAGCGTGATTCGCTCCGTGGGACTGTCCACGGCGATGAAGGCGGCGGGAGTGGTGACGGGGCTCCTGCCCATCCCGCAGCCGATGCTTCTGGTGGGGCCGGGGGCGAGCAAGCGCCTCGCCCAGGCGCTCGCGGGATTCGGACACCGCAAGATCCTCGTGGTGACCGACAAGGGGGTGGCGAAGCTGGGGCTGCTCAAGGGCTTCACGCAGGCGCTGAGGAAGGGCGGCGCCGATTTCGTCGTCTTCGACGCGGTCACGGCGGATGCGCCCATCCCGGTGATCGAGCGCGGGATCGCCTTCTACCGGCGCCGGGGCTGCGACGCGATCGTGGCCTTCGGCGGCGGCTCGCCCATGGACGCGGCCAAGGCGATCGCCTATTCGGTGGCCAACCGGAAGCACCCGAGGAAGCTCGTGGGCTATTTCAAGGGCCTTCGAGCGCCCGTGCCGGTGTATGCCGTGCCGACCACATCCGGAACGGGATCCGAAGTCACGGTTGCCGCGGTGATCTCGGATCCCGACGCCGGCGCGAAGCTGGTGATCGCCGACACGCGGCTCGTGCCCTCGATGGCCGCCCTCGATCCGTCGCTGATGGTGGGACTGCCGAGGGAGGTCACCGCCGCCACGGGGATGGATGCGCTCACCCATGCGGTGGAGGCTTTCCTCGGCCAGTGGGCCAACGACTACACGGACCGGATGGCGCTCGCCGCGGTCGGGCTCATCTACGAGAACCTGCCCGTGGTCCACCGGAGCCCGCGGAACCTGGAGGCCCGGGAGCGGATGGCGCTCGCGGCCACCTATGCGGGCATCGCCTTCACGCGGGCGAATGTCGGCTACGTCCACGCCATCGCGCACCAGCTCGGCGCCCGGTACCACACGCCGCACGGGCTGGCCAACGCGATCATGCTGGCCCATGTGCTGCGATTCCTCGCGCCCGCGGTCACGAAGCGGCTCGCGTTGCTGGCCGTGGCGGCAAAGGTGGGCGGAGGCGGCGAGCGGGCCACGGTCCTCGCCAGACGCTTCATCGCGTCGATCGAGGCGATGAATCGGGAGCTGGGCATTCCGGAACACGTCGAGGCGTTGCGCGAGGCGGACATCCCCTCGCTCGCGAGCGCGGCCTGCTGGGAGGCCGACACGAACTACCCGGTGCCGAAATACATGTCGCAGGGGAACTGCGAGGCGATATTGCGCAAAGTGCTGCGCGGGCCGGCGCGGGAAACCGGGTCCTCCCGGCGGCCCCGAAGAAGGGCCGCAACGGCTCGCAAGGGCTGAAATCCGCGAAGAATGCCCCTGGCGGGGGCCGGTTCCCTTTCGCTTTCCGGCGAGTTGGGACAAACTCCACGCTGCACACCGTCGAAAAGCTTCCGGAATGCGATTGCGCGACAGCGACAATGCGGTCACCCTGGCCTCGCCCAGCATCGAGGAACTGCAGCTTCGCGGCATCTCGCGAACGGTTGCCGAGATCCACTGGCTCCTGCTCATCCTCGTCCTCGTCTACCTGACCTTCGGCGACTACTCGCAGGATGTCGAACCCGCGATTTCCGCGGGCTCCTTCTTCTACGCCGCGTTCGTGATGAGCTTTCGCTACGCGTTCTTCTTCACGCAGGAATCGCGCGCCAAGATCGCCATCGAGACCTGGGCGATGCTCGCCTTCATCACCTGGACGCTCGCATTCTCCGGCGGGCTCTCCAGCCCGCTGCTCAGCTCCTACCTGCTGCCGATCATCACCTCCGCGCTGACCCTGGGCCGGGTGGTCACGCTCTTCGAGGTGGCCGTCGTGGCCGCATGCCAGGTCTGGCTGGGCGGATCCGCCGCGCCCGGCTCGCTCTTCTCGCTCGCCTTCGCCGGCGCGACCGCCGCCCAGATGGCGCCGGTGATCCTGGTCGCCTATATCGTGACCTTGTTCTCCTCCGACATCCAGTTCGGCCTGAACCGCGCAAGACTGCTCGCGGAGACGGATGACCTGACGGGCGTGCTGAACACGCGCGGGTTCGCGATCGCCGCCACGCGGGCGATCGGCCAGTCGATCCGCTACAAACGTCCGGCGACCCTGCTGATGATCGATTCCGACGATCTCAAGGCCGTGAACGATGCCCATGGCCACGACACCGGCAACCGCCTGCTGCGCCAGGTCGCGCAGATTTCCAAGTCGGAGCTGCGCCTGACCGACGTGTTCGCGCGATACGGAGGCGATGAGTTCATCGTGCTCCTGCCGGAGACGCCGCCGAAGGGAGCCCTCATCGTCGCGGAACGCATCCGCGCGATGATGGAGAACTCCCCGCTCGATGCCGGCGGACAGCGCGTCACCTGCACCCTGAGCATCGGCGTCGCGACCTTTCCGGATGACGGCCAATCGCTCGATTCCCTGGTGGCGCGGGCGGACCGGGCGATGTACCACGCCAAGTCGTCGGGCAAGAACAAGGTCGTGCAGTACAGCGAATTGCATTCCGAGCCGGCCTGATCGTCGCCCCGGGCGACCGGGCCCCGAAGCGGCGCCTCCCGGCCCGCGCGGCACGAAAATGCCGGTTGTCACGGCGAAGATTCCCGATTCGGATTAAAGTCGTGGTTCCCCCGGCACCAGGCAACAGACGTTGACCGCCCATCTCGCAGATCCCGAACACAATCCCTCGTTCACGCGGGGCGTTTTCCTGGGGGAGATTCGCGAGGACCTGGTCTTTCCCTTCCCGGAACTGGGTCCCGCCGACCGGGAAAGCCTCAACGCCATCCTCGATTCGTTCCGCGCGTGGTCCTCGGACGCCGTGGACTCCGCCCGCCTCGACCGAGAGGGGCGCTTCCCCGACGAGGTTCGCGCCGGCATGGCGCGACTCGGCATGATGGGGCTCAACATTCCCGAGGAATACGGCGGCTTCGGCGCCTCGGCGCTCCTCTTCAGCCGCGTGTTCGCCGAGGTGGGCACCACCGATGCGGCGCTCGCCGTGTATTTCGGCGCGCACCAGTCCATCGGCTGCAAGGGCATCACGCTCTTCGGCACCGACGACCAGAAGCGGCGCTGGCTCGTGCCATGCGCGAGCGGCGAGCGGGTGGCCGCCTTCTGCCTCACCGAGGCCGGCTCCGGCTCCGACGCCCAGGCCATGCGCACGACCGCGGTTCCCGCCGCGGACGGCACGCACTACGTGCTGAACGGCGAGAAGATCTGGATCTCGAACGCGGGCTACGCGGGCGTCTTCACCGTGTTCGCGAAGGTTCCCGTCGAGATCGACGGCAAGCCCAAGCAGCGCGTCACCGCCTTCATCGTCGACGCGCGGGCGCCCGGGGTTTCCCTGGGCAAGATCGAGGAGAAGATGGGCATCAAGGCGAGCGACACGCGGACCGTGTCCTTCGAGAACGTGCGCGTGCCCGTGGAGGACCGCCTGGGCGAGGTGGGCGGCGGCTTCAAGATCGCGCTGGAGATCCTCAACTCCGGGCGGCTGGGGCTCGCCGCGGGATCCTCGCGCGGCACCCGCGCGATCCTGGACCAGGCGCTGGCCTACGCGACGCAGCGAAAGCAGTTCGGCCGCCCCATCGGCTCCTTCGAGATGATCCAGCGCAAGTTCGCGCTCGCCGCGGCCGACTGCTACGCCGCCGACGCCGGCTGGATGGTGTGCGCCTCGATGGTGGATCGCGGCGGCATCGACTTTTCCCTGGAGACGGCGGCCTGCAAGGTCTTCGCCTCGGAGCTCTCCTTCCGCTCCGCCTGCGACGCGCAGCAGGTCGCCGGCGGCCTGGGCTACTCGAAGGAGTACCCCTACGAGCAGGCCGTGCGCGACTCCCGGATCATGCTGATCTTCGAGGGCACGAACGAGATCCTGCGCGCGCTCATCGCGCTCTCCGGGCTGCAGCAGCCGGGCGAGCAGCTGAAGGAGCTGGGGCGCGCCTTCCGCGATCCGCTGCGCTCCCTGGGCGCCATCGGCTCCTACATCGGCGGCAAGGTGAAGCGCCAGCTCGTCAAGCCCTGCTTCACGCGCGTGCATCCCGCGCTGCACGATGACGCGGAGCTGGTGTGCACGGCCGTGCACAACCTCGCCTCCGCGGTGGAGAAGCTGCTCATCGCCCACGGCAAGGAGGTGATCGAGCGCCAGTTCCACCAGGAGCGCCTCGCCAACGCGGCCATGGACATCTTCCTCGCCACGGCGACGCTCTCGCGGGCGAGCTGGGCCATCGAGCGGGCCGGCGGGCCGGAGAAGGCGCCCGCGGACATCGACAACGCGCGCATCTTCATTTCCACGGCCATGCGGCGAACGCGCCGGGCGCTTCGCGCGCTGGAGCACAACCAGGATGCGCGGTTGCGCACGCTCGCCGAGAGCGCGCTGGCGAGCGGCTCGCTCACGGTCGAGACGCCGACCGATACCTGAACCGGCCTGCCGCGGC
>DAORTX010000156.1:0-5958 GCA_035432885.1 Usitatibacteraceae bacterium | reverse complement strand
CCGAGGACCAGGTCGAGCCCGAATGCGTGGCTTTCCACAAGCTCGCCTTCGACGTCTATCACGACTTCGGTTTCTCGGACATCGCGGTGAAGCTCGCCCTGCGGCCGACGCCCCGCATCGGCGACGACGAGCAGTGGACGAAGGCGGAGGAGGCGCTACGCGGCGCCTTGCGCGCGAGCGGCGTGCCATGGACGGAACTTCCCGGCGAGGGGGCCTTCTACGGCCCCAAGATCGAGTACCACCTCAAGGACTCGCTGGGGCGCTCGTGGCAGGTCGGCACCATGCAGGTGGACTTCATGATGCCCGCCCGCCTGGGCTCGGAATACGTTGCCGAGGACAACGCGCGCCGCGTGCCCGTCATGCTGCATCGCGCCATCGTGGGCTCCATGGAGCGCTTCATCGGCATCCTGATCGAGAATCACGCGGGGGCCATGCCCGCGTGGCTCGCCCCCGTCCAGGTCGTCGTGATGAACGTCACGGACCGCCAGGAGGCCTATGTCCGCGAAGTGATTGAGGGGCTCAGGGCCGCGGGAATCCGGGCCGAGGCGGATTTGCGGAACGAGAAAATAACGTATAAAATTCGAGAACATAGCATTCAAAAGCTTCCTTACCAGCTGATCCTGGGGGACAAGGAAGTGGCAGCCCGGACGGTCTCGGCAAGGACTCGGGCAGGTGAAAACCTGGCACCAATCCCGCTCGAGGCCTTTGTTTCGCGCTTGATGGGCGAAATCGCCGGGCGACAATGAACGCTTTAAGGGAGGCGAGGACTGGAACCGGACAGCGCATGGAGATCCTCGTCATGTCTTTGATTTGAAAGAGGATTCTTCGCATCGCTCACGATAACAAGTCGGTTCGCATCAACGGGGAGATCAATTCCCCCGAGGTTCGATTGGTCGGCGTGGAAGGCGACCAGCTAGGCATCGTTTCCTCGACGGAAGCCTTGCGGCTGGCGGAAGAGGCCGAAGTCGACCTGGTCGAGATCGCTCCTACCGCCGTTCCCCCGGTTTGCCGCCTGATGGACTACGGCAAGTTCAAGTACCGGGAGAGCAAGAAGGCGCATGAGGCCAAGCTCAAGCAGAAGCAGATCCAGGTGAAGGAGGTGAAATTCCGCCCCGGCACCGACGATGGCGACTACAAGATCAAGCTGCGAAACCTCACGCGCTTCCTGACCGAGGGCGACAAGACAAAGATCACGCTGCGCTTCCGCGGGCGCGAGATGGCCCACCAGGAACTGGGTGTGGCGCTCCTGAAGCGTGTCGAGGCCGACCTGGCCCCGCTCGGGCAGGTCGAGCAGTGGCCGAAGATGGAAGGGCGCCAGATGATCATGATCCTGGCGCCGAAGAAGAAGCACTGAGTGCCCCGGGGAATACCGGGGCGGTCGTTGGAGCGGACACAGTGCGCCGCTCAACGACGCGAGAAAAGGCGACTTCAGGTAACAAGCGCGGAAAAGGCTTCCGCCACCTGCTGCGCCAACGTAGCGAAAAGGAGGGCAACCATGCCCAAGATGAAGACCAAGAGTGGCGCCGCCAAGCGCTTCAAGGTCCGCGCAGGCGGCTCCGTGAAGCGCGGCCAGGCGGGCAAGCGCCACATCCTCACCAAGAAAACCACGAAGTCGAAGCGCCAGCTCCGGGGCACGGCGGGGGTCCACAAGACCAACGCCGATTCCGTCAAGGCGATGCTTCCCTACGCCTAAGGAGACGAGACCATGCCTCGCGTAAAACGTGGTGTAACGGCGCGCGCGCGCCACAAGAAGGTCCTCGAGCAGGCCAAGGGTTTCCGCGGCCGCCGCAAGAACGTCTACCGCATCGCCAAGGAAGCGGTGATGAAGGCGGGCCAGTACGCCTACCGCGACCGGCGCAACAAGAAGCGCGAATTCCGCGGCCTGTGGATCGCCCGCATCAACGCGGCGGTGCGCGAAGCCGGGATGACCTACAGCAAGTTCATGGCGGGCCTCAAGAAGGCCGCCATCGAGATCGACCGCAAGGTGCTCGCCGACCTCGCCGTGCAGGACAAGCCGGCGTTCAGCCGGATCGTCGAGCAGGCAAGATCGAGCCTCGGCGCCTGAGTCGACGCTAAACCGGGAAAGGGGGCTCTCGCGGGAGCCCCTTTTTGTTTTTTCGACGGACCCCTCCATGCAAGCCATCGACAAGATCGTCTCCGATGCCCGTGCCGCCTTCGATGCGGCCGCCACCACGGCGGACCTCGACCAGGCGAAGTCGCGCTTTCTCGGCAAGGCCGGCGCCCTCACGGAACTCCTGAAGGGCCTGGGCAAGCTCTCGGCCGAGGAGCGTCCCAGGGCCGGCGCCGCCATCAACGAGGCGAAGGTCCGCGTGGAGGCGCTGCTGCAGGCAAGGCACGAGGCGATCGTCGCCGCGGAACTGGAACTGCGCCTGGCGGCGGAATCGATCGACGTGACGCTTCCCGGAAGGCGCCAGTCCGCCGGCGGGCTGCACCCGATTTCGCGGGCCCAGGAGCACATCGAGCGGCTTTTCGCCTCGATGGGATTTTCGTCCGCCGACGGACCGGAGATCGAGAACGATTTCTACAATTTCACCGCGTTGCGCATGTTCCCGGACCATCCGTCCCGGAGCATGCAGGACACGTTCTACATCGCCGATTCCGACAAGGTGCTGCGCACCCACACCTCGCCGGTGCAGATCCGCTACATGCAGTCTCATGAGCCGCCCATCCGCATCATCTGCCCGGGACGCGTCTACCGCGTCGACCATGACGCGACACACTCGCCGATGTTCCACCAGATCGAGGGTCTCTGGATCGACGAGGGGATTTCGCTCGCGGACCTGAAAGGCACGCTGACCCAGTTCTGCCGCGCGTTCTTCGAACGCGACGACATCGACATCCGGTTCCGGCCGTCGTACTTCCCGTTCGTCGAGCCCGGTGTCGAGATCGACATGGCGTGGGCGAAGCGTGACGGCGAAGCGAGCTATCTCGAGGTGGGCGGCGCGGGCGTGGTCCATCCCGACGTGCTGAGGAACGGACGCATCGATCCCGAGCGCTACTCGGGCTTTGCGTTCGGCATGGGCCTCGACCGGCTCGCCATGCTCAAGTACGGCGTGAACGACCTGCGCCTCTTTTTCGAAAACGATCTCAAGTTCCTGAGGCAGTTCCGATGAAGGTCTCCGTCAGCTGGCTCCGGGAACTCGGGGGCGTCGACCTGCCCGTCGATCGCCTGGCCCACGTGCTCACCATGGGCGGGCTCGAGGTAGAGGAGACAACACCCGTCGCGGCCGCCTTCGAGGGAATCGTCGTGGCGCAGGTGGAGAGCGTGGCCCCCCATCCCGATGCGGACAAGCTTCGCGTGGCCATGGTCGACGCGGGCACCGGCGAGAAGCTCCAGATCGTGTGCGGCGCGCCCAACGTGGCCGCGGGGCAGAAGGTTCCCTGCGCGCTGGTGGGCGCGAAGCTGCTGAATCTCGCGATCAAGCGGGCGAAGCTGCGCGGCGTGGAGTCGAGCGGCATGCTCTGCTCGGCGCGCGAGCTGGGGCTCTCCGACGATCATGCGGGACTGCTCGTGCTGCCGGCGGATGCGCCGGTCGGCGCGAACATCCGCGAGTACCTGGATCTCGACGACACGGTTCTCACGCTGAAGCTCACCCCCAACCGGGGCGACTGCCTGTCGATGGTGGGCATCGCGAGGGATGTCGCCGCACTCGCGGGTCAGGAGGCGGCGGTGCCGGCGCCGGCGACCGTTGCCGCGACGATCACCGATTCGCGCGACGTCCGAATCACGGATCCTGCCGCCTGCGGGCGCTACTTCGGCCGCGTCATTCGCGGTCTCGACCCGTCCGCGAAAACGCCGGACTGGATGTCGCGTCGCCTGGAGCGGGCGGGACTCAGGCCCCGCAGCCCCCTCGTGGACATCACCAACTACGTGATGCTCGAGCGTGGCCAGCCGATGCACGCCTTCGACGATGCGAAGCTGAAGGGCGCCATCGACGTCCGCCTGGCAAGGCCCGGGGAAGAGCTGCAGCTCCTCACCGAGCAATGGGCGGAGTACATCCCGAACCTGCTCCTCATCACCGACGACTCCGGCCCCGTCGCGCTGGGCGGGGTGATGGGCGGATTCGACACGATGGTGACGCAGGCGACGACCGACGTGTTCTTCGAGGCCGCCTGGTTCGCGCCCGAGGCGGTCCAGGGCCGCGCCAGGGCCCTCGAGCTCACGAGCGATGCGGCCTACCGTTTCGAGCGCGGCATCGATTTCGCCGGCACGCGAGGCGCGCTCGAGCGCGCGACCGAACTCACGCTCGCCATCTGCGGCGGCAAGGCCGGTCCGGTGAGCGAAGCCCGGGGAACGCTTCCGGCGCGGGCAACCACGCGGGTCAGGCCGGCGCGCGTGCGCGCCTTGCTGGGCTACGACGTGCCCGACGAGTTCATGGCGCCGGCCTTCGCGCGGCTGGGTTGCGCCGTGGAGCGTGAAGGCGCGGACCTTGGGGTGACGCCCCCGAGCTGGCGGTTCGATCTCGCCATCGAGGAGGATTTCGTCGAGGAGGTGGCGCGGCTGCACGGCTTCGAGCACGTGCCTTCGCGCTCGCCGCGTTCGAGCGTGCCGATGCTCGGGATCCGCGAAGGCGAGCGGACGCGGTTCGACCTGAAGCGCTCCGTGGCCGGCCTCGGCTACCAGGAGGTGATCAACTACAGCTTCGTGTCGTCGCAGTGGGAGAGCGATTTCGCCGACAACGCGGCGCCGGTGCGACTGGCCAATCCCATCGCGAGCACGATGGACGTGATGCGCTCGACCCTCATCGGCGGCCTCGTGGCGGCGGTGAATTCGAACCTGAACCGGGACGAGGGCCGTGTGCGGCTCTTCGAGATCGGGCGCTGCTTCCTGGGCGAGGGACCAGAGGCTAGCGATCAGCCCGAGCGCCTCGCGGCAATCACTTTCGGGGGGCGGGTTCCGGAACAGTGGGGCGAGAAGGCGATCGCGGCCGATTTCTACGATGCGAAAGGCGATCTCGTCGCGATCGCGGGGGAAGTCGGGCTCGAGTTCCGTCCGGGCCGGCACCCCGCCTGCCATCCAGGCCGCTGCGCCCGCGTGTGGATCGGCGAGCGCGAGGTGGGTGTCGTGGGGGAGCTGCATCCGCGGTTGCAGTTGAAATACGGGCTCGCCGCGGCACCGGTGATTTTCGAGATGGATTGCAGCGCGCTCCTCGTGGGTGCCGCGCCGCGGTTCTCCGGGCTCTCGCGCCTGCCCACGGTGCGCCGCGACCTTGCCGTGGTCGTGGACGAAAGCGTGCCGGCAGGCGCGATCCTGGAGGCTGTCAGGGCCCGGGTCCCGGCCTGCGTGCGGGAGGTCGAAGTGTTCGACCAGTACCGCGGCAAGGGAGTCGAAAACGGGCGAAAAAGCCTTGCGTTTCGTATAGTTATGCAGGATACTGCCAGAACTTTGACAGATGCTGAGGTGGAGGAAATCGTGGGTTCCGTCCGCCAGCTTCTCTCACAAAAATTCAATGCATTGCCGCGCACGTGAAAGACAAGGTCACTCTCACCAAGGCCGAGCTGGCCGACCTCATGTTCGAAAAGGTCGGGCTCAACAAACGCGAGGCCAAGGACATGGTCGAGTCCTTCTTCGAGGAGATTCGCATCGCCCTCGAAAGGGGGGAGATGGTGAAGCTCTCCGGCTTCGGCAATTTCCAGCTTCGCAAGAAACCGCAGAGACCCGGCCGCAATCCCAAGACCGGGGAAGAGATTCCCATCACTGCCCGTCGCGTGGTGACATTCCATGCGAGTCAGAAGTTGAAGACCCTGGTGGAGAAGTCTTTCAATGGCCACGGAGACCCTGGCAACGAATGACCTGCCGGCGATCCCCGCCAAGCGCTATTTCACGATCGGCGAAGTAAGCGAATTGTGCGGGGTGAAGCCCCACGTACTCCGGTACTGGGAGCAGGAGTTCACGCAGCTGAAGCCCCTCAAGCGAAGGGGCAACCGGCGCTATTA
>DAORTX010000155.1:0-5993 GCA_035432885.1 Usitatibacteraceae bacterium | reverse complement strand
GCGCGAGCCTAGAAAAATGCCTGGCATCAAAAAATCATCCAAATCTCTTGGGAGTACCAATATGAAGATTTCCTCCATCGGGAAGCTGCTGCTCGGGTCGGTTGCCGCCGCCGCCCTGGCTTCCGGTTCCGCGTTCGCTCAAATCACCCATAACGTGACCGACGCCTCGGGCGCCCCGGTCCGCGACGCTTCCGGCAACTGCGTGCTGAGCTCCGGGATTTCGCACCCCGATTGCCAGGCGAAGAAGGACGCCCCGGCGCCCAAGCCCGCCGCGCCCGCCGCACCCTCGGCGCCCGCCTCGCCGGCCAAGCCCGCCGCGCCGGCCGCGAAGCCTGCCCCCGCCTCGGTCAAGCAGGCCGTGGTGATCCAGGCCGACGCCCTCTTCGACTTCGACAAGTCGGTCGTCCGCGCCGACGGCAAGAAGAGCATCGACGAAGCGCTCGCCAAGCTGAAAGGCGTCGACGTGGAAATGGTCATCGCGACCGGCCACACCGACTCCGTGGGCCCGGAAGCCTACAACCAGAAGCTCTCGGATCGCCGCGCCGCGGCCGTGAAGGAGTACCTGGTCTCCAAGGGCATTCCCGCCTCGAAGATCACCACGCTCGGCAAGGGCGAGTCCCAGCCGGTGGCGACCAACAAGACGAAGGAAGGCCGCCAGAAGAACCGTCGCGTGGACATCGAGTTCAAGGGCGTGAAGCAGTAAGCCCTCCGGAACCCGGCAGAAAACCCCGCTCCGGCGGGGTTTTTTGTTCCTGAGCCGTCATGCGAGAAATCGATTCCCTGATACACCCCGCCTGGATCGCGCCCGTCGAGCCGCCGGGCGCGCTCCTCGCGGATCATTCGATCGCCGTCCTGAACGGTCGCATCGAAGCGATCCTTCCCACCGCTGCAGCGCGAGGCGCGTACCGCGCGAAATCGGAAACGCACCTCGACCGGCACCTCCTCGTGCCGGGGCTGGTGAACCTGCACGGGCACGCGGCGATGGCGCTGCTGCGCGGCGTGGCGGATGACCTGCCGCTGATGACGTGGCTGAAGGATCACGTCTGGCCCGCGGAAGCGAAGCACGTGGGCGACGAGTTCGTCCACGACGGAAGCCTTCTCGCGGCCGCCGAGATGCTGCGCGGCGGCATCACCTGCTTCAACGACATGTACTTCTTCCCGGAGTCCACGGCGCGCGCCGCGCTGCGAGCCGGCATCCGCGCGAGCCTCGGCATGATCGCGGTGGAATTTCCGAGCGCCTACGCCACCGACGCGGCGAGCTACCTGCACAAGGGACTCGCCACGCGCGACTCCTACCGTGGCGAGGAACTCCTCTCCTTCTGCCTCGCGCCCCATGCGCCCTATACCGTGAGCGACGAGACGCTCGCGAGAATCGCCACGCTTGCCGAGGAGATCGACGCGCCCGTCCACACGCACCTGCACGAGACCACCGACGAGATCGCCCAGGGGCTGGCCCAGCACGGCGTGAGGCCGCTCGAGCGGCTGCGCCGTCTTGGTCTCGTCGGGCCTCGGCTGATCGCGGTCCACGCCGTGCACCTGGAAGAGCGCGAGATCGAGCTCCTCGCGCGCGAGGGGTCCTCGATCGCCCACTGCCCGTCGTCCAACCTGAAGCTCGCCAGCGGCATCGCGCCGATCGCCGCGTGCCGCGCGAAGGGCATCACCGTGGGGCTCGGCACCGACGGCGCCGCCAGCAACAATCGCCTGGACGTCCTTGGCGAGATGCGCACGGCCGCGCTCCTTGCGAAAGGAGTGAGCGGCGATGCTCGCGCGGTGGATGCGCACGAGGCGCTTCGAATGGCCACGCTCGAGGGCGCGCGCGCCCTCGGTCTTGACGCCGCGATCGGCTCCCTGATCCCAGGCAAGATGGCCGACATCACGGCTGTCGAATTGTCCTCGTTCGAGACGCTGCCCTGCTTCGATCCCGTCTCCGACCTCGTCTACGCGGCCGGCCGCGAACACGTGACGCACGTCTGGGTGGCTGGCGAGGCCCGTCTCACGGAGCGCCGCCTCGCGAGCCTCGACGAGGACGAAATCCGCGCGAAGGCCGCGTGGTGGCGAAAGCGCATCCGGAGCGCGTCATGAGCGCCGAAGCCCGGGACCCCCCGGCGGCCAACGTCGATCCGGCGGAACTGGCCAAGTTCGGCGACCTTGCACACCGTTGGTGGGACCCGGAGAGCGAGATGTTCGGTCCGCTCCACCGCCTGAACCCCTATCGCCTCGCGCACGTCGAACGGCTGGTCGGCGGCCTTGCGGGACGGCGCGTGATCGACGTGGGTTGCGGCGGCGGCATCTTCTCGGAATCCATGGCCGAAAAGGGCGCAAGCGTCACCGGCATCGACCTGGGCGAAAAGGCCATCAAGGTGGCGATGCTCCACCGGCTGGAGAGCGGCGCGGAGGTTGACTATCGGCTGGTGTCGGCCGAGGACGCGGCGCTGGCGGAGGGCGGGGCCTATGACGTGGTGACCTGCATGGAAATGCTCGAGCACGTGCCCGACCCCGCGAGCACGGTGAGGGCCTGCGCGAGGCTCGCGAAGCCCGGCGGCTGGGTCGTGTTCTCGACGATCAACCGAAACGCGAAGTCCTTCCTCTTCGCGATCGTCGGCGCCGAGTACGTGCTCCGGCTGCTGCCGCGCGGCACGCACGAATACGCGAAATTCATCACGCCCTCGGAACTCGCCGCCCACTGCCGCGCGGCGGGACTCGCAACGGCCGACATCACCGGCCTCACCTACAACCCGATCACCCGCGCCTTCGCGCTCGGGTCCGATGCCGGCGTGAACTACTTTCTCGCGGCCCGCCGCCCGTGAGCGACGATCGAAACGCTCGACGCTCGCCATGACCCCGGGAATTCGCGCCATCCTCTTCGATCTCGACGGCACGCTCGCCGACACCGCGCCGGACATGATGCGCACGGTGAACGCGATGCGCGGGGCGCGAAACCTGGCGCCGGTCACGCTGGACGCCATTCGCCCTTACGTCTCCCGGGGAGCGCGGGGCATGATCGGCGCCGCCTTCGGCGTAGCCCCCGAGGACGCGGGCTTCGGCACGATGCGCGAGGAATTCCTGGCGATCTACGCCGAGAACCTGTGCGTGGACACGCGGCTCTTTCCCGAGATGGGCGAGTTGCTCGACCTGCTCGACGAGCGCGGCCTCGCCTGGGGTGTCGTCACCAACAAGTTCGAGCGGCTCGCGCGCTCGGTCATCGATGGGCTCGGACTCGGCGCCCGCTTGGCCGTGCTGGTGGGCGGCGACACCTGCGAGCGCGCCAAGCCGTTTCCCGATCCGCTGCTCCACGCGGCACTGGCACTCGCCCTGCCGCCGCGCGAGGTGCTCTACGTGGGCGACGACGAACGCGACGTGCAGGCGGCCCGCGCCGCCGGGATGCCGGTCCTCGCTGCCGGCTACGGATACCTCGGCGACGGACCGGCGCCCGCGCGCTGGGGCGCCGACGCCGTCGTCGAATCTCCCGCGGGAATCGCGCGCTGGGCCGGGCTTGATTCCGGGCCGACCCGCCCCAACCTGGGTCCGTGAAGTGGCCGTTGACCGGCCAAGCGCGTAGAATTTGCGCTGGCAACACCCCGATTTCCGGGGGCGACCTGGTTTCGACAGGTGCAGTGAAGCAGGCAGGGCATGCCGAGCGCCAACGCCTCGTAAAACCGCTGGAATCGCAAACTTAACTGCGAACGACGAAACGTACGCCCTGGCCGCTTAATACCGGCCAGCTCCGCACCAGTTTTTCCATGGGTTGGGCCAGTTCACCGGCAGCGGAGTCATAAACATGGAATCGGAATTCATCGCGTCACTTGGTGAAGACCTAAACCAATAGGTGGCTCGTGGGAAAGGCCGGGAGCTGGTTCGCGGCCGACTCGCTAAAGCAGAACAACCGGCTACGCATGTAGAACTGTTTGTGGAAAGGCATTTGGACGCGGGTTCGATTCCCGCCGCCTCCACCAATGAACCGAAGCCCGGAGCGATCCGGGCTTCGCCATTCCGGGCTTCGCCTTCGGATCCTCGCGGATGGTTCGCGCCGGCCGACGGCGCGGGCCCGCCGACCCGCTATTTCGGGTTCCATTCGCGCGCGAGCCTCTCCGCCTCTTCGAGTTGCGCCGGCGTCATCTTCGCGGCGGCGCGGTCGCGATTGCGGGCGTTCCGGTCGCGAGAGGCAGGGTGCTGCTCGCGAAAGGCCGCCAGCTTGAACCACTTGAGCGCCTGCACGTAGTCCTGGGCAACGCCGCGGCCGGTGGCATGCATCACGCCGAGGCTGTTCTGCGCAGCGGGAAGTCCGCGCTCGGCAGCCCGGCGATACCATTTCGCCGCCTCGGCGTGGTCCTGCACAAAACCCAAACCGTTCTCGTAGAGGCGGCCCAGGTTGAGTTCCGCGGGCGCGTGGCCGCGATCGGCCGCCATCCGGTACCATCTGGCGGCTTCGGTGTAGTCCCGCGGAATGCCCACCCCGCTTTCGTACGCGGATCCCAGCACGTCCTCGGCCGGCAGGTAGCCCCTGTCGGCGGCGCGACGAATCCATTTCACGGCCTCGGCGTCGTTTTTCGGGACGCCCTTGCCGCTGCGATACATGAACGCCAGCTGCAGTTCGGCCGGGGCGTGCCCCTGCTCTGCGGCTAGCCGGTACCACTTCACCGCCTCGGCGGGGTCGCGCGCGACACCGGTGCCGTTCTCGTACAGGGAACCGAGATTGGTCCGCGCCAGGGCATTGCCCTCTTCGGCCAGGGTTCGCCAAAGTCGAGCGGCCGTCTCGAAGTCCTTGCGCTTGAACGCGGAAGCCGCATCCTCGATCGGGCCTGCCATCGCCGCGCCAACGATCGCGTAGGCGGCGGCCGCCAAAGTGATCATTCGTGCCATGCTTGCGCCTCCATGAAGTCCCGAGACCGTCACCCTGATTCCCTGCCGGGAGGTTCGCACACGAGGGGCGAGCCGACAAGCGAGGCCCGGCACTGGCGCGCGAATCCGCATCTCTACCAGCTGAACACCTGGGCCTGGCTCGATGAACTCTCCGATGCCGCCGGACGACGCCTCACGCTTGCCGACGTGCCCGACGCCGAGTGGGACCGGATCGGGGATCTCGGCTTCGACTTCGTCTACCTCCTGGGCCTCTGGCAGCGAAGCGTTGCCGGGCGACACCTGTTTCGCACCAACGAGACCTCTTTCGGGGTCTTCGATCACGCGGCTCCGGAATGGACGATCTCCTCGGTCGTGGGGTCGCCCTTCTCCATCAGCGATTACGCGCCCGACAGACGCATCGGAACCTGGGCGGAGGTGGACGCCGTCCGCGCCAAACTGCGCGAGCGGGACATCAAGCTCATCCTCGACTTCGTGCCGAACCACACGGGGCCCGACCACGGCTGGATCCGCAGCCACCCCGACTACTTCGTCCGGGGCACGGAGGAGGATTACCACCGCGATCCTTCCGCCTTCCTCCTGATCGAGCCGGAGGACGCACCGCCCTATTTCGTTGCTCGCGGACGCGATCCCTGCTTCGCACCCTGGGCCGATACCGCGCAGGTCGACTTCTTCAATGTCGAAGCGCGGAATGCGCTCGTCGAGACCTTGCGCGCGATCGCGCGGCACTGCGACGGCCTGCGCTGCGACATGGCGATGCTGGTGCTGAACGAGGTCTTCGGCAAGACCTGGGCGGGACTGCTGCGCGGCCGGCCCGCGCCCCCCACGGAATTCTGGCCGCAGGCGATCGCGGCGTTGCCCGCGGACTTCCTCTGGATGGCCGAGGTGTACTGGGACATGGAAGGCGTGCTGCAGCAACTCGGGTTCAGCTACACCTACGACAAGCGCCTCTACGACCGTCTCCATGGCGCCTCGCCCCGGGAAGTCCGCGCGCACCTCGCGGCGCCGCTCTCCCACCAGCAGCGGATGGCCCGCTTCCTGGAAAACCACGACGAACCCCGAAGCGTCACGACCTTCGGCCGCCACCGCCTCCCCGGCCTCGCCGCCCTGCTGTGCACGCTGCCCGGCCTTCGCTT
>DAORTX010000154.1:0-6048 GCA_035432885.1 Usitatibacteraceae bacterium | reverse complement strand
GCGGCACCGTCGAGGTGCTGCGCCGCAACCGCGAGGAGATCGCGCGCCGCGCCGGGCGCGAGATCGTGGTGGCCATGGCGAGCGCGCGCGATCTCGCCAAGCCGCGGCCGGTCGACCTCGCCGGGATCGAGCTGGTGGCGGATGCCGCGCGCATCGTCGCCGACCCCGGCATCGACATCGTGGTCGAGCTGATCGGCGGCGAGACCCGCGCCAAGGAGCTGGTGCTCGCGGCCATCGCCAACGGCAAGCACGTGGTCACGGCCAACAAGGCGCTGCTCGCCAAGCACGGCAACGAGATCTTCGCCGCCGCCCTCGCCAAGGGCGTGATGGTGGCCTTCGAGGCGGCGGTGGCCGGCGGCATTCCCATCATCAAGGCGATCCGGGAGGGCCTCTCGGCCAACCGCATCGAGTACCTGATGGGGATCATCAACGGCACCTGCAACTACATCCTGTCGGAGATGCGCGACAAGGGGCTGCCCTTCGACGTCGTGCTCGCCGAGGCGCAGCGCCTGGGCTACGCCGAGGCCGACCCCTCCTTCGACATCGACGGCATCGACGCCGCGCACAAGCTCACCATCCTCTCGGCCATCGCCTTCGGCATCCCCATGCAGTTCGACAAGGCCTACACCGAGGGCATCGGCCGGCTCACCGCCGCCGACATCAAGTACGCCGAGGGGCTGGGCTACCGCATCAAGCTGCTGGGCATCTCGCGGCGAACGCCCGACGGGATCGAGCTTCGCGTCCACCCGACGCTCATCCCGGCGCGGCGCCTCATCGCGAACGTCGAGGGCGTCATGAACGCGATCCTCGTGAAGGGCGACGCCGTGGGGCCGACGCTCTACTACGGGCGCGGCGCCGGCGCGGAAGCCACGGCGAGCGCCGTCGTCGCCGACCTGGTCGATGTGACGCGCATGGCCACGGCCGACCCCGAGCATCGCGTGCCGCACCTCGCGTTCCAGCCCGACCGGCTCTCCGACATCCCGATCCTGCCGATGGAGGACGTGCAGACCGCGTGCTATCTGCGGCTTCGGGCGCTGGACCGGCCCGGCGTGCTGGCGGACGTGACTCGCATCTGCGCCGATCGCGGCATCTCCATCGACGCCATCTTCCAGAAGGAGGCCGGCGAGGGCGAGGACCAGGTGGACGTCGTGATCCTCACCCACCGCACCCTCGAGCGCAACGTGAACGCCGCCATCGGCGCCATCGAATCGCTCGAGACGATACCGTCGCCGGTCGTGCGCATCCGGCTCGAAGAGCTGCTGTGAAGTACCTGAGCACCCGCGGCCATGCCGCGAGCCAGAATTTCACCGACATCCTTCTCGAAGGGCTCGCGCCGGACGGCGGCCTGTCGGTGCCGGAGCAGTGGCCGCGCGTCAAGGGCTCGAAGCTCGAGGCCATGCGCGGCCTTGCCTATCCGCAACTCGCCTTCGAGGTGATCCGCTTCTTCGCCGACGACTTTCCCGGCGCCGAGCTGAAGGCGCTCACCGAGCGCACCTACACGAAGGAGGTCTTCGGC
Source organism: Usitatibacteraceae bacterium (assembly GCA_035432885.1). GTDB lineage: Bacteria > Pseudomonadota > Gammaproteobacteria > Burkholderiales > Usitatibacteraceae > FEB-7. The sequence continues at coordinate 4,532 of DAORTX010000154.1, read as the reverse complement.
ACGCCCGAGATCACGCCGCTCAGGACGCTCGAGGGGAATTTCCACCTCCTCGCCTGCGCCAACGGGCCGACGCTCGCGTTCAAGGACGTCGCGATGCAGCTCCTGGGCAACCTCTTCGAGAGCGTGCTCGCGCGCCAGGGCCGGGCGCTGAACATCCTGGGCGCCACGAGCGGCGACACGGGGTCGTCGGCGGAGCACGCGCTCAAGGGAAAGCGCGGCGTGAAGGTCTTCATGCTTTCCCCGCAAGGGCGCATGAGCCCCTTCCAGCGCGCCCAGATGTACAGCCTCGCGGACGCGAACATCTTCAATGTCGCCGTCTCGGGCGTGTTCGACGACTGCCAGGACCTCGTGAAGGCCGTGAACGCCGATCGAGACTTCAAGGCCGGGCGCAGCCTGGGCGCGGTGAACTCCATCAACTGGGCGCGCGTCGTGGCGCAGGTCGTGTACTACTTCAAGGGCTACTTCGCGGCCACGAGCTCCAACGAGGAGCAGGTGTCCTTCGCCGTGCCCTCGGGAAATTTCGGCAACATCTTCGCCGGCCACGTGGCGCGCAGCATGGGGCTGCCGATCCGGCGCCTGGTGCTGGCCACGAACGAGAACGACGTGCTGGACGAATTCTTCCGCACCGGGCGCTACCGCCCGAGGAAGCCCGCGGAGACGCAGGCGACGTCGAGCCCGTCCATGGACATCTCGAAGGCGTCCAATTTCGAGCGCTTCGTCTGGGACATGGTGGACCAGGACGGCGAGAAGGTTGCCTGGCTGTGGCGCCAGCTGGACGAAAAGGGCGGCTTCGACCTGTCCACCGACCGGGCCTGGGAGAAGATCGCGGAGGACTCGGGATTCGTCTCCGGCCGCAGCCTGCACGCCGACCGCCTGGAGACCATCCGTCGCGTGAAGAAGGACTACGACGTCGTGATCGACCCGCACACGGCCGATGGCGTTCGCATCGCGCAGCGTCACCGGGAAGGGCGCCATCCCATGATCGCGATCGAGACGGCGCAACCCGCGAAATTCGAGACGACGATCGTCGAGGCGCTCGGCGAGGCGCCGCCGCGGCCGGCGGGATTCGAGCGCATCGAGGACCTTCCGCAGCGATTCGACGTGATGGGCGTTGACGCCGAGGCGCTCAAGGCCTACATCGCCGCGCGGACCTGAGTCCGGGGGGTGCGCCCGGTCGAGCGCCCGGGATTGCCGGCGAAGGGCTTCCCGCCACGGGACCTGTCGTCGCGAGAGGCGCCGTCAGCGAATGCTGGAGGGAAGCACCTCGAAGTCGGGAAGTCGCTCGAGGTCCCGCAAGGCGGCTGCGAGCGGCTCGGGCGGGGCGACGAGCTTCCGGGCCTCGAGATCCAGCCAGCCGCCGACGGAGGTGACGCGGGCGGCCAGCACGCCGTCGGGGCGGTGAATCTCGTTCACGATCCGAAACCGGGAAGCGTCCGCCGCAAGTCCCGCCAGGAGGAGATTGACCCTCGCCACCTGCATCAGGTGCATCTCGCGGAAATAGTCGATTTCGTCTCGCCGAACGGCCGGCCCGATGCGCCACCGGGCGAATTCCGCGGGCGTCACGCCCCGCGAGGCGAAGTAGTGGAACCGGCAGTCGATGGCCACCAGCATGTACGCGGTGTTGGCCATGTGGGCGTTGCCGTCCAGGTGCGCCCAGGAGACCGGAAAGGATTCCTCGTAGGCCATCGGGAGGTCTCGCGAGCGGGGCGCGGGCAAGGCCGCCGGAAGGCCGGCTATTCGTCCTCGGGGACCCGGGGGGGGCGCCCGTCGTAGACGTGGTTCCTGCGCCGTTGCAGCCAGGCGTCGCGCGTGAAGTTGTACTTGTCGAGGGCGGCTTCTTCGAGGATCTTCTCGGCCTTGAGGAGCCCGGCCCGGGAGTTCACCGCCTCGAGGACGAACAGCCCGGCGCGCAGCGCGACGTCGTCGATGCGCCCGCTGTAGTAGGAGCCCGGGTCGACGAAACGCGCGGGGGCGTCGCGCAGCGTCGACGGCCCGAGGAGGGGCATCACGAAGTACGGCCCCGGCGGAACCCCCCACCAGCCCAGGGTCTGGCCGAAGTCCTCGTCATGCCGGTCGAATCCCATCGGCGTGGCCACGTCCCAGAGGCCGGCGACGCCCACGACGGTGTTTACCGCGAACCGGCCCAGGTCGGAGGCGCCCTGCGCGAGCTTTCCCTGCAGGAGGTTGTTGAGCCCCGTGCCGACATCGGCGAGGTTGGAGAAGAAATTGCCCACGCCTTCCTGCACGAAGCCGGGCGCTCCCGTCCGGTAGGTCTGGGCCACGGGCTTGAGCACCTCGCGGTCGAGCGCATCGTTCACCGCGTACATCCTGCGGTTGTAGCCTTCCCAGGGATCCCGCGGATTGCCCGACGGGGAGACGCTCGCGCAACCGGTGGCTAGGGCCAGCGTGGCCAGGGCAAGCAGCTTCTTCATGGGGCTCCGGGATGCAGGACGCGCAGCGACAGGTCGACGGCCTTCACGTCCTTCGTGAGGGACCCGACGGAGATCCGGTGCACGCCGGTTTCGGCGATCTCGCGAACCGTGGCGAATTCGACGCCGCCGGAGGCCTCGAGTTCCGCGCGCTCGCCGGCGATCTCCACCGCCTGGCGCATGCGGGGGAGCGTGAAATTGTCCAGGAGGATGAGCCTTGCGCCGGCATCGAGCGCTTCGCGCAACTGGTCGAGGGTCTCGACCTCCACCTGCACCATGGTCCCCGGGGTCGCCGCATGGAGGGCGGCGGTCACGGCGGCGGTCACGCCGCCGGCCGCGGCGATGTGGTTTTCCTTGATGAGGATGCCGTCGTAGAGACCCATGCGGTGGTTCGTGCCGCCGCCGGCGCGCACCGCGTACTTCTGGGCGATGCGAAGCCCGGGAATCGTCTTGCGCGTGTCGAGGATCCTGGCGCGCGTGCCCGCCACCAGCTTCACGTAGGCGCGCGTCCGCGTGGCCACCGCCGACAGGAGCTGGACGAAGTTGATGGCCGTGCGCTCCGCGGTGAGCAGGCCCCGGGCATCGCACTCCACCTCGCAAAGGGAGGTGCCGGCCACGACGTCGTCACCATCGGCGTGGTGCCAGAAGATCTCGGCATCGGGATCGAGCGTCTCCACCGTCCGGTCGAACCACTCGGTGCCGCAGAGCACCGCGTCCTGGCGGCAGAGAAGGCGGGCGCGCACGATCCTGCCTGCGGGCAGCAGGGAGGCGGTGAGATCACCGGTGCCGACATCCTCGGCGAGCGCGCCGCGGACATCGGCGGTGATCGCTTCTTCGAGGGCGTGGAGGGAATCGGGCATGGAAGCGGCGAAAAAGGCTTGAAACGAACCGGATTTGCCCCATTTTCGGGGAGAGCCCGCGATTTCCCGGACAATTCCCGAGGCAATCCGTTGGAAAAAGGATACCACCGATGCGCATCGACAGGCTGACCACCAAGTTCCAGCAGGCGCTGGCCGACGCCCAGAGCGCGGCGCTCGCGAACGACGCCGGCTTCATCGAGCCGCAGCACCTGCTTGCCGCGCTCCTCAACCAGGAAGACGGCGGCAGCGCCTCGATTCTCCAGCGGGCCGGGGTGAACGTGGCGTCGCTGCGCGCGGCGCTCGGGGACGCCGTCGCCCGGTTGCCCAAGGTGGAGGGGCAGGGCGGCGAGATCTCGATCTCGCGCGAGCTGAACAACCTGCTGAATCTCACCGACAAGGAAGCGACCCGGCGGGGCGACCAGTACATCGCTTCCGAGCTCTTTCTCCTGGCCGCGACCCAGGACAAGGGCGATACCGGCAGGCTGCTCAGGCAGCATGGCGCCTCGGCCGCCGCCCTCGAATCCGCGATCAAGTCCGTTCGCGGCGGACAGGGCGTCGAGAGCCCGGAGGCCGAAGGCAGCCGCGAAGCGCTCAAGAAGTACACGATGGATCTCACGGAACGCGCGCGGCAAGGCAAGCTCGACCCGGTCATCGGCCGCGACGACGAGATCCGCCGCACCATCCAGATCCTGCAGCGGCGCACCAAGAACAACCCGGTGCTCATCGGCGAGCCCGGCGTGGGCAAGACCGCCATCGTCGAGGGCCTTGCCCAGCGGATCGTGAACGGCGAGGTGCCCGAGACGTTGAAGGACAAGCGCGTGCTGTCGCTCGACATGGCCTCGCTTCTCGCGGGCGCCAAGTACCGCGGCGAGTTCGAGGAAAGGTTGAAGTCGGTCCTCAAGGAGATCGCGCAGGACGAGGGCCGGATCATCGTCTTCATCGACGAGCTGCACACCATGGTGGGCGCGGGCAAGGCCGAGGGCGCCATGGACGCCGGCAACATGCTCAAGCCCGCTCTGGCGCGTGGCGAGCTGCACTGCGTGGGCGCGACCACGCTGGACGAATACCGCAAGTACATCGAGAAGGACGCCGCGCTGGAGCGCCGCTTCCAGAAGGTGCTGGTCGACGAGCCGAGCGTGGAGTCGACCATCGCCATCCTGCGCGGCCTGCAGGAGCGCTACGAGCTGCACCACGGCGTGGACATCACCGACCCGGCCATCGTCGCCGCGGCCGAGCTCTCGCA
>DAORTX010000153.1:4832-6113 GCA_035432885.1 Usitatibacteraceae bacterium | reverse complement strand
CCGGCGGCCTTGGCGACCTCCGCCACGTTCGCCATGCGGTCGGGCTGCGCGAGGAAGAGCGCCTCCGCGGCATCGAGGAGCGCGTGGCGTCGCACTTCCTTGTCCTGCGCGGCGATGGCGCGCTGCTTGACGTTCATAAATGACTCCGGGTCAGCAATTCGGCACGTTAAGTGACCTCGGGTCATATGTCAAGGCGGTCGCCGAATGACGTTAAACTCGCTCCTGCCGCCCGCCATCCCGGCGGACGGCGTGGACAACCGAACAGCCGGCCGCTGCGTATCTATGGCCTGGATTCAAACCTGGGAGCGTGAACCATGAGTCGATCGGGGGAAGCGGACGATCCGCGTCGCAGGCTGCTCGTGCAGGCGCTGGCGGCGGGATTCTTTGGCGGCGGGTTGGCGGGACGAGACGCCCTGGCCCAGCTCCTCGGCAGCGCGCCGTCGAAGCTTCCGCCGGGCCGTTCCATCTACCGGCTCTCCGGCGACGTGATGGTGGACGGCAAGCGCGCCACGCTGGAATCGAAGGTGGGCGGGCGCTCGACGCTCGAGACCGGCAAGAACAGCGAGATCGTCTACGCCGTGGGCCAGAGCGCGTTCGTGCTGCGCGGCGAAAGCCGCGTGGTCCTCGAGACGGCGCAGCCGGATTCCATCATCCTGACCGGCCTTCGCCTGCTCTCGGGCCGGATTCTCTCCGTCTTCGCGGCCAAGCGCCCCATGCAACTGCGCGCGGCCACCGCCACCATCGGCATCCGCGGGACCGGCGTCTACATGGAGGCCGATCCGGAACAGACGTACTTCTGCACCTGCTACGGCGTGGCGCAGATCGCCTCGACGACGGATCCGGAGAGCGAGGAGACGGTCGTGGCCCAGCACCACGACAGGCCGCTCTACATCGTGAAGGGCGCCCCCGCCGGCAAGAACATCCGCGAGGCGCCGTTCATCAACCACACGGACCAGGAGCTGACGGTGATCGAGGCGCTGGTCGGGCGCACCCCGCCCTTCGTCTTTCCCAAGGCCGACTACACCGGGCCGCGGCGCAACTACTGAACGCCGCCCCCTTGCGGGCGATGCCGCGCGGCTCCCCCGGCTAGAGCGGCGCGCCGGCGAGGATCCAGTTGAGGAACAGGTCGTACTTCGCGCGAGCGGGATTGCCGGGCGCGGTGCTCGCGTCGAACCCGGGGACCAGGTTTCCGCCGTGGTGCTTGCCCGAAGGCTTGCGCAGCAGCGCGCTCGCCGCGATGTCCGTGAAATTGATCCGGCTGCGCACCTCCGCGTGGAACCA
>DAORTX010000153.1:0-4732 GCA_035432885.1 Usitatibacteraceae bacterium | reverse complement strand
TGCGCCCGGGGGCCCGGACACGATGGACCAGGTGAACGCGGAGGCGTAGAGGCTGCCCGCCGCGGAGAGCTTCGTGGCGCCCTGGCCGACGACGCGGTCCGGCCCGGGATCGGCGACGGGCCTGCCGGGCTGGGGGACGGCGCCAGTCGCGTCCCGCACCGCGTAGCCCTCGCCCTCGAGAAAGGTCGCGAACGTCGACGGCGCGGCCGTGCGCCAGAAGGCGTCGTAGACGATCTTCGCGAGCGGCATGTTGCCGCGGTCCAGGACATGGATCTTCGCGCGATCGGCGAACTGGCGGAATTTCTCGAAGGTCGCGAAGTCGATGTCGGACTGTGCGCCCGTTCCCCGCATGAGGTGGCAGGTGCGGCAGGCGGGCGCGATCACCTGCTGGTAGAGCGTGGTCTGTCCCGCGGCCTGCCAGGTGGGCGGGACGTAGGTGTCGGAGAAGGTCGCCCCGGGAAGCCCGTCGCCGCCGTAGAACGACTTGAGCATGGCCGCCGCGCTGCCCTGCCATTCCTGCGCGACCGCGGGCCGGCGGCAGGAATCCTCCGGCAAGGTCGAGGGCGCGGGTAGCGGATAGGAGCAGAGCACCATGCGGTTGATCGTCTTGAAGGCCGCTTCCTGCTCGGCGCGCGTGAACCCGGCCGCGGCCGAGAAATCGAAGGCGTCGACCTCGAAGGGATGCAGTCTCGCCTCCACGTCGCCACGCGCCTGCGAAACCGAATTCTGGACGAGATTGAAACGCGGCTTTCCCGTCCCATCGGGCGGCGTCAGCGCATCGGCGCGCCCGCCATGGCAGCTGATGCAGGGCCCGGGCATCGCCTTCGGGCCGCGACCGTCCAGGTCGACGGCGAGTTCGCGCGCGCCGGTAGTCGCGTTGAAATTGAAGAACTTGGCGAAGCTCGTGCCGCCTGCGGGTCCCGGGCTGAACTCGATGGCGTTCACGCCGATCAGGTGGCGCGAGTCCCGGGCCACCGCGGCATCGAGATTGAAGCTCGTGTACGTATACCCCGCCGCCGCCTCGACGAGGTAGTTCTCGACGAGGAACGCGAGCGTTCCGTCGGCGTTCTGCCTGGCGGTCATCCGGCGTCCGTAGCCCAGGTCGCGCTTGTCGCCGAAGACCACGCCGGCCTGCGTGCCCGCGCCGGTGTCGAAGCCGTTGGCGGCCTTCCACTTGGCGAGCGTGTCCTTGGCGTTCGTGGGATCGATGGCCGCGTAGTAGGCCTGGGTGTAGGCGGCGGTATCGGTCTGCAGCGAGCCGTCGGCCTGCTTCTGGGGATTGGGGAACAGCAGGAAGCCGTCCGGCCCGGAAGCCGCGACCGGCGGCGGGGCATTCGCGGGACGGATGTCGCCGGCGTTGTCGCCACCCCCGCCGCAGGAGGACAGGACGAGGCCCGCGATGGCGCAACCGAGGGCGGCAGGAAGTCTGGATTTCATGCGCGAATCCCCTAGAAACGCATCAGGTACAGGATGGAATACTGGTTCACGATGTAGCTCGAGGTCCCGGAGTTCTCCGGGCGCTCCAGCGGCGTGGTCTGCACGCGCCTTACCGAGAAATCGATCGAGTCGCGCGGGCCGAGCGGCCGGTTGTATCCCATCGTTCCGATGAGCATCCGGGCTTCGGCGCGGTAGGCGAAGTACTCCCCGCTGTCGAAGGCGTCGTCGCGGACGAGGACCTCGGCGCTGTTCAGGTTCGCGAGGGACCCGAGCCCGGACGAGAAGGTGTCGCCGCGGCGGTATTCGCCGGCAAGGTAGGCCGTGCCGGCGGCGCCCAGCGAATAGTCGACGTTGAACTTCGCCGTGTTGTCGCGACCCTCGAAGACCGCGCTTTCGGCCCGCCGCCAGTTGGTCGACACCTCGCCGAAGACGTCGATGCGGTCGGTGAGCGAGCGGCGAGCGCTGGCGCCTGCCGACAGGCGGCTGCCGCTTCGCAATCGCGATTCGTAGCCGTCGATCCAGGCACGAGCAAAGAGCGCGTAGGTGACCGACTCGAAATTCCCCGAGGCGCGGTACTGAAGCTCGCCCTGCAGGCCACCGGAGGTCCGGCCGAGGCCCGTGTAGTCGTGGTACTTGTCCACGTTGAGGAACCCGGTGGCCACCGCACGCGTGTGCTCGTTGATCGGGAAGGTGCGGCTCGCGTTGAGGCCGAAATTGAAGACCTGGTCCGAGCGCTTCTCGCTCGCCAGGCGTCCGCGCCCGACGTTGTCGTCGAAGCTGTAGCCGATCTCGACGCCGACGGGATCCGTCAACGCCACCCAGGACCAGGACGCCGGCCATGCCGGCAGCCTGCCGTCGAGATCCTGCGACAGGAGCAGGCGGATCGATTGCGCGGTTCCCGGACCCGACGAACGCTCACCCTGGTAGTCGAAGCCCAGCTTGAGGCCGCGTTTCCAGACGAAGTCGCTGCCCACCCCGAAGAGCAGGGAATTGCGGCTCGACCCCGCGGGCGTCACGGAATAGACGAGGCCGCCCGCCTGGTCGGCGTAGCTGAGCGATGCCGAGCGGCCGCTGTCGAGCTCGTGCCGCAACTCCACCCGCAGCCGCGGCACGGCCCAGCCGTAGTCGGTCTCCAGGCGCGACTCGAGCCTCAGGCCGGCGGCGGCCTGCGTGCTGCGAAGCGTCTGCTCGTGGAACGTGAGGGCGTTGGGGCCCGCACCCGATTCGGTGGATCGCTTGAGCCGGTCCGCCGAGAAGTCGATGCGTCCATAGGGCGAGATGAGCACGCCCTCGCGCCGGAACTCGTAGCCGGCGGCGACCGACCCGAAGAACTGGTCGCCCTTCCGTCGGCCGGTCGCGAACTCGTCGACGGATTCCACGTAGCGGTCCGAGTCGAGGTCGAGCTTGCCGAATCCGAGGACCGCGTCGACGAAGGTCTCGCGCGTCGGCTGGTAGCTGCCGTAGCCGGCGACGAACGTCCCGCTCGCCTTGCTCCTCGAGCCGTCGGATCCGATCTCGGTACGGTCGCGCCCGTAGCCGACGCCCAGGCCGAGCACCAGCCTGTCGCTCAGGCGGCGGTCCGCGCCCACGCTGAGTCCGTCGGTGCTGAAGTGCTGGTTCGCGCCCTCCTCGCCGGCGCCGCGCCTGCCGAAATGGGCCAGGCCCCCCAGCCACACGTTGGTGCCGGCCCGGATAGCCGCCTTGCCCGATCCACCCGAGGCGCCGGACAGGTCGATGGCGTTCGAGGTCGCGGCGCTCACGAGCGAGCCCGCGAGGATCGTTTGCAGGAAGCCCGACGACACCGGCGAGCGTTGCGCCTCGCCCGCGTTGAACGAAACCGGCTTGAACGCCGAACGGGACCTGGCGTCACCGAAGTTGAACGGATCGGCCGCCTGCTCGCGGGTCCGCGCACCGGGCGCGGCCGAAGTCGAGGCGGCGGACTTGGTCGGCGCGGCCGTCTCCGCTTCGTCGTCCGCCGGGCCGGCGTGGAGGGATTCCATCCGGCGCTGGAAGTTGCCCATCTGCGCCCGCGAGAATCGCCGGGCGGTCTGGGACTGGGCTTCGATCAGTCCGACCACGGCCCTGTCCTGGGAGGGATCGGGCCGGCCGACCACGGTCACCGCGACATGGCCCGGCTCCGAGGTTCCGACGTTGCCGAAAGCGACATAGGTGAAGGCGTCCGACCCGAAGAAATCGCGCCGTGGCGTGTAGGTGACCGTCGTGCCATTGACGGCGACGGTTCCGTGCGCGGGTCCCTGGGGAATCGAGACGCCGGTGACGCCCGATCCGGTGATGAAGGGCCGCAGGTCCATCGACGCCGGCGTGTTGAGCGCGACCGTCATCGAGACCGCGGTTGCCGTGGGCTTGAACGAAGCCACGGTGAGGTTCACGGTTCCCGTCATGGACGTTCCGCCGGCGCTCGTCGCCGTGAAGGTGAAGCTGTCCGCGCCCGAGAACCCCGTGGCGGGCGTGTAGCTGACGACCCGGGATCCGGGCGGTGGCGTCGTCACGAGGCCATGGGTGGGCAGGGTGACGATGGCCACTTGCGAGAACGTCCCCGAGATCGGCAGCGTGATCGACGTGGCCGTCTGGAAGGGCACGTTCACCTGGAGGTCGGTTGCCGTCGGTGCCGGCGGGTTGACGGTGATGCTCACGAGTCCCGGCGTCGACGTTCCGCCGGGACCGACCGCCGTGATGCGCAGGCTGTCGGGACCGAAGTAGCCGGTGCGCGGGGTGTAGATCAGGCTCGATGCGGTGACCGCGACCGTGCCGTTGGTCGGCGGCGTGGTGACCGAGAAGCCGGTGACGAAACCCGAGATGGCGCGGGAGAGGTCGATGGGCGTGCTCGTCTCGTACGGGACGATGACGGCCAGGGCGTTGGCCACCGGCGCATTGGTGTAGTTGAGCGTGACCGTGGCGGGCGCCGAGCTGCCGCCGAGCCCCGTGGCCTGGTACGTGAACGTGTAGCGTCCGGTGCCGCCCGGCGACGGCGTGTAGGTGGCGATGAATCCGGCGATCGAGATCGATCCCGCGGCCGGCGGCGTGACGATCGACACGCTCGAGTAGACGCCTCCCAGCGCCACGGAGAGGTCGATGGGCGTGGTCGCGGTCGACGACACCAGCACGTTGATGGGACCGGCAGTGGGGGGAGGCGGCGCCGATACGGTGACGTTCACGGTCGCCGATCCGGAAGTGCCGCCGGCATTGGTGGCGGTGTAGCTGAAGCTCGCGGGACCGACGTAGCCCGCCGTCGGCGTGAAGGACACCGTGGTCGGACCCGTGGCGCTCACCGTGC
>DAORTX010000152.1:0-6195 GCA_035432885.1 Usitatibacteraceae bacterium | reverse complement strand
CGCGACCGTCGCGGTCGAGGCAGCGAAGCGGACTCGACTTCAGATGGGTGGAAATTCGAGGCCTGGCTTGTTCTGCCTGGCCTCGAATTTCCGGGCACCCGTCCGACGGTCACGCTTGCGTGCCCAGGATGGCGAAACGATTTCCCCATCGCCGGCCACCCTGCCTTCGCCATTCCCGGCAGGACATCCGGCCGCGTCGAACGCAACAGTGTCGAACGCAACACTTCAGAAACGCCCCGTGAACTGATGCCGGTTGCCGGGATGCCAGAGCCTCGCGGCGGAAGCCACGCGCCCGCCGGACCAGGTGCGCCGCCGCAGGAGCAGGCAAGGCTCGTCGCGACCCATGGCCAGGCGCCGGCGCGTATCCCCATCGGGCTGCCGCGCCTCGATGCCGTATTCGACCTGCTCGAGCGGCGCCGACCCCATGAGGTACTCGTTCGGCGTCGTGCGCGTGAAATCCTGGTCGAGGAATTCCGGGGCGAGCGCGGGACTCACCCACCGCTCCTCGAGCTGCCGCGGCTCGCCGTCGTCACGGTGCAGCAGGCGGGCGTGAAAGAGCCGCGCGCCACGCCGCACGTCCATCAGCGCGGCGAGCGCCGCATCGGCCGCCGCGGTTTCGAGCGCCAGCACCTCGGTCTCGTGGCGACCGCCTTCGGCCGCGATCTCGTCGGCGATGTTGCGGATCTCGACCACCGTCGAGTGGTGGCGCGGCGGCGCCACGAACGTGCCCGCGCCCTTCACCCGCACCACGACCCGGGCAAAGGCCAGCTCCCGGATCGCGCGGCCCACGGTCATGCGCGCGACGCCGAAGCGCTCGCAGAGTTGCGCTTCCGACGGCACCCGGTCGCCCTCGACCCAGCGCCCCGCGCGGATCTTCGCGAGGACGTGGTCGTGGATCTTCTGCCAGGCCGGGGCGGTCATGTGGACTTCACGGCACCCGGCGATGCCGTCCGCGAGTCGAAGCGCAGCGGCGAGTGCGCGGCGTAATCGCCTTCGACCACCTGGGCCGTGATCGTCGCGATGTCGGGGGCGAAATGGCGGTCGAGATCGTAGTGAGGCACCACCGCGCGGATCGCCGCCAGGACCTCGAGGAGCGCCGGGCTCGTGCGCAGCGGCGCGCGCAGGTCCACGCCCTGCGCCGCGGCGAGCAGCTCGATCGCGAGGATGGCGGCGGTGTTTTCCGCCATCTCGCCCAGCTTGCGCGCGGCGAAGGCGGACATGGACACGTGGTCCTCCTGGTTGGCGGAGGTGGGAAGCGAGTCGACCGAGGCGGGATGGGCGAGCGTCTTGTTCTCGGAGGCGAGTGCCGCGGCGGTCACGTGGGCGATCATGAACCCGGAATTGACCCCGCCGTCGCGCACGAGGAAAGGCGGCAGGCCGGAGAGGGTCGAATCGATGAGGAGCGCGATCCGCCGCTCCGCGAGCGCACCGATCTCGGCCACGGCAAGGGCCAGGTTGTCGGCGGCGAAGGCGACGGGCTCGCCGTGGAAATTGCCGCCCGAGAGCACCTCGAGCGTGTCGGGAAAGACGAGCGGGTTGTCCGAGACGGCATTGGCTTCCCGCAGGAGAACGCCCGCCGCATGGCGCATCTGGTCCAGGCAGGCGCCCATCACCTGCGGCTGGCAGCGAAGCGAATAGGGGTCCTGCACCTTGCCGCAGTCGCGGTGCGAAAGATTGATGCCCGAGCCCTCGAGGAGCTGGCGATAGGCCGCGGCCGCGTCGACCTGCCCGGGCTGGCCGCGCAGCTCGTGGATGCGCGCATCGAAGGGCTTCACCGAACCCGCGGCTGCGTCCACGCAGAGCGCGCCCGAGACGAGCGCGGTGCGGAAGAGGTCCTCGATCGCGAAGAGGTTCGCGAGCGCCATCGCGGTCGAGGCCTGGGTGCCGTTCAGGAGCGCGAGGCCCTCCTTCGCCGTGAGCGCGATCTGCTCGACCCCCGCCGCCGCGAGCCCCTCGGAAGCGCTGCAGCGCCTGCCGCGCACGAAGACCTCGCCGATGCCGAGCAGCACCGCGCTCAGGTGCGCAAGCGGCGCCAGGTCGCCGGAGGCGCCGACGGATCCCTTCTCCGGGATCACCGGCAGGACGTCCGCGTTGTAGAGGGCGGCCAGGGCCTCGATCACCGAAAGCCGCGCCCCGGAGTAGCCGCGCCCGAGGCTCGAGATCTTCGTGGCGAGCATGAGCCGCACGACGCCCGCGGGCATCGGCCGGCCCACGCCCACGGCGTGGGAGAGCACGAGGTTTCGCTGCAGCAGGTCGATCTGGTCGTCGGGGATGTGCGCGGTCGCGAGGCGCCCGAAACCGGTGTTGATCCCGTAGGCCGGCTCGCCGCGGGCGACGATGGCCTTCACCGCCTGCGCGCCGCGCTCGATGGCGGGGACCGCGGCGCGATCGAGACGCAGGCGCACGCCGCCGCGGGCGATGACGCGAAGCTCGGCGAGCGTGAGGCCGCCCGGGATGAGGACGAGATCGGGCATGGGGCATCCTGTCTAGACAACTTGAGGCAGGATACGGCTCGCGATGGGCCGGGTCAACCGGCCCGCCGGCGAGGCGGCGGGCGCCTTACCAGCGCAGCAGCCGCGGGCCGAGCAACGCGCCGGCGAGTGCCGGAATCGCGATCCCCAGCAGGTACCAGGTACCGATGAACGCGGGCGACATTTCCGCGCAATGAAGGCAGTAGACGAGGGCGCCGGCGGCGCCGGCCATGAGCCCCGCGAACGCGCCGGCGAGTGCCAGCCGTGTCGGCGCGAGGCCCTTCATGGCCCAGAAGGCGCCGACGAAGAACGGCGCCGAGAGGAAGGCGATGTTGAACGGGCAGGTATTCCACGTCCCCCCGAAAAGCAGCGAGACCCTCTCGGGCGGTGCGGCCGCGAGGAGGACCACTGCGGCGAGCGCCCAGATCGCGACGACGGGCAGGGGAACGATCGCGGCGACGCGCCCCAGCGCGACACCGGGACGGGAGAGCCGGGCGGCGCCCGCGACCGCGACGAGCAGCAGCACGAGCGGAAGGGCCAGCTTCGCCCAGAACATCGGCAAGCGCGAAGCCTCGGACAGGTCCGGCCTCACGCCGAGGAAGATCGCCATGAGGATCGCCGACCCGGCAAGGCCCCAGCCCAGGGCCTGGGCGTGGCGACGCCGAACGACGCCGGCAGGCACCGGTTCGGGGTCCCGCGCGAGCATCGCAATCAACTGGTCGGTCTGCATCGTTTCATTCCCGGACGATCGCGGCGAGCGCCTTCAGGCCGCGGTGGATGCCGATCTTCACGGCGGATTCGGACATGCCCGTTCGTTTCGCGGCCTCGGCGACGGTCAGGCCCTCGATCTTCACGTGCACGATCGGCAGCCGGTGCCGGTCGGGCAATTTCGCGAGGAGCGTCGCCAGGTCGCGGCGGGCCTCGTGCGCGTGCGAGTCCGTGGCGGCGAGCAGGTCCTCGACGTCCTCCAGCGGGTCGTCGAGGGCTTCGCGGCCCGAACGCCGGCGCAGGAAATCGATCATCTTGTAGCGCGCGATGGCGTGGGCCCAGGCGGTCAGCGGCTGCGCCCGGTCGTAGGTGTGGCGCTGGTTGTGGATCGCCAGCAGCGTCTCCTGCACGAGATCCTCCACTTCGTCCGGAACCCTCGAGAGCCGACCCCGCAGGAAGGCGCGCAGAAAACCGCTCAACGCCTCCAGGAACGCGTGGTAGGCCGCCCCATCGCCGGAGAGCCCGCGAACCAGGAGGTCCTTCAGATGGTCTTCCTGTGCGCTCAAGCGCTCCCCAGTCCTTATTCGCAGGTCCGGCGGCTTCGGTTACGGGAAAAGCGGTTTTCTTGTCGATCGAGGGGAATTCTGCCCGACCCCGTAACCGCGCGCCATTTCCCGGCGAACTACCCGTCAGGACCGAACGATGCCGGCAAAGGCTGCCTCGATGCCCGGCGCTCGGTGCCACCCACCCATCCACCAGGAGAATTCCCGATGAATACCCGCAATTTCGCCGTGACCGCCGTTGCCCTGGCCGCCCTCGCTTCGGGCGCCGCACTTGCCGCCGACAAGATGGACAAGAAGGAAATGAACAAGGGCGCGGTCGAGAAGTGCTACGGCGTCTCGCTCGCCGGCAAGAACGACTGCAAGGCCGGCCCCGGCACGACTTGCGCCGGCACCTCCAAGGTCGACTACCAGGCCAACGCTTGGAAGCACGTGCCGAAGGGGACCTGCGTCTCCATGAAGACCCCGAAGGGCATAGGCTCGCTCACGGAAATGAAGGGCTAGGCTTCGCCGCGCGCGCCTCGATGCCATGACCACGATCCTCACCGCCGGACTCGGCCTGAAACCCGAGCACTACGAGCAGGCGCTCGCCTGCCCGGCGGCGGGGTTGTGGTTCGAGGTGCACCCCGAGAATTACCTGGTCGACGGCGGCCCGCGCTTGCGCTGGCTCGCCGCCATCCGGGATCGCCATCCGGTGAGCCTGCACGGCGTGGCGCTGTCGCTCGCCGCCGATGCCCCGCCCGATGCCGGCCACCTGAAGCGCCTCGCGGCCCTGGCCGATTGCATCGAGCCCGCGCTGGTTTCCGAGCACCTCGCCTGGTCCACGTGGCGCGGCGCCTACCATCCGGACCTCCTGCCATTCCCGCGCACGGGCGAGGCGCTCGCGCGCATCGCCGACAACGTTTCCCGCGCGCAGGACGCCTTGCGCCGGCCGATCGCGATCGAGAACCCCTCGCACTACCTGCGGGTGGACGGCCACGAATGGGCCGAGATCGATTTCCTCGCCGAGCTCGCACGGCGCACCGGCTGCGGTCTGCTGCTCGACGTGAACAACGTGTTCGTCTCCGCCGCCAACCTGGGGTTCTCCGCCGAGGACTACCTCGACGCCTTCCCCGGCGAGGCCGTCCGCGAGATCCACCTCGCGGGTCACTCCCGCGATCCGGACCTCGGCGAGCGCCTCCTCATCGATTCCCACGACGCGCCCGTCTGCGCGCAGGTCTGGGCGCTCCACGAGCGGCTCGTCGCGCGGATCGGCCCGCGGCCCACGCTCGTCGAGCGCGACGATCACCTGCCGCCCTTCGAGGAACTCCTCGCCGAGCGCGACCGGGCCCATGCCGCACTCGCCCATCCCGAGGCGATCGCCGCATGAGGCCGGCCATCGCCCCGGGCACGCTCTCGCATTTCCAGGATGCCTTTTCCCGGGCCCTGCTCGCGCCGCAATCGCAAGCCGAAGCGGTCGTCTCGGCCCTCGCGGCGCAGCCTGCCTTCGCGGTGTACCGGAACACCGTGATGAAGGGATGCATCGACGCCCTGCAGGCGAACTTTCCCGCCGTGACGCGGCTCGTGGGCGAGGAATGGATTCGCGCCGCCGCCGGCGTGCACGCCTCGCTGTCGCTTCCCGCGGAAGCGTCGCTGCTGCGCTACGGGGCCTCGTTTCCCGCTTTCCTTGCCGCGTTCCCGCCCGCGGCCGAGCTGCCCTACCTCGCCGATGTCGCGCGGCTCGACCGCCTGTGGACCGAGGCGCACGCGGCGGCCGACGAGGAAGCGCTGTCGCTCGCCGCGATCGCGGGACTCACGCCCGAGTCGCTCGCCGACGCGATCCTGCATCCCCACGCCGCGGCCCGCTGGGCGTGGTTTCCCGCGCAGCCCATCTACACGATCTGGCGCCGCAACCGCGAGCACGACGACGACGAAAGCGACATCGACTGGCACGGCGAAGGCGCGCTTCTCACCCGGCCGGGCGACAGCGTCCGCTGGACCGCGCTCGATGCCGCCGCCTGCCGCTTTCTCGATGCCTGCGCGCGGGGCCTGCCCGTCGCACAGGCGCTCGATGCCGCGCTCGACGCCGACGAGAACACGAACCCGGTTCGCCTGATCACAGGGCTCCTGGAGGCCGGCGCCTTCGGCCGCCTCGCCCTTTCCCGAGACAACAACACTTGAAGGCTATCGACATGAACGACGCCGCCACGCTCATCGCGCCCGCCGCCACCGGAATTCGCGCCTCCTGGAACCGGATCGCCGGCGCGCTCGAATCGCTCGTCTCCCACGACGTTCTCGCCATCGCCTCGCGCGGGGCGCTGGCGGCGATCTTCTTCCTGTCGGGAAGGACCAAGGTCGACGGCTTCCTCACCGTCACCGAGGGCGCCTACTCGCTCTTTCGCGAGGAGTACAAGGTGCCCCTGATCCCGCCGGAGATCGCGGCGCACCTGGCCGCCTACGCGGAACACCTCCTTCCC
>DAORTX010000151.1:0-6212 GCA_035432885.1 Usitatibacteraceae bacterium | reverse complement strand
CCCGCCCGCTGATCGTGACCGACCGCGGGCTCGCCGCGCTGCCGATGCTCGCCGAGTTCCGCTCGCTGCTGCCCGGCGTGGCGGTCGAGGTCTTCGCCGGCGTGCACGGCAATCCGGCGCGCGCGCAGGTCGCCGCCGGCGTCGAGGCCTACCGGGCGCACCGCGCCGACGCCGTCATCG
The DNA here is from genome assembly GCA_035432885.1 of Usitatibacteraceae bacterium. Taxonomy (GTDB): domain Bacteria; phylum Pseudomonadota; class Gammaproteobacteria; order Burkholderiales; family Usitatibacteraceae; genus FEB-7. The sequence goes on along the minus strand of DAORTX010000151.1, from coordinate 6,032 downwards.
GCTTCGGCGGCGGCGCCGCGCTCGACGTGGCCAAGGCCGTGGCCCTCATGGCGGTGCACGAGGGCGACGTGCTCGAGTACGCCTGGGATCACCCGCAGGCGCGCGCGATCGTGAATGCGCTGCCGCATTTCGTGGCGCTCCCCACCACCAGCGGAACCGGGAGCGAAGTGGGCCGCTCGAGCGTGATCTCCCATGACGAGACGCACGTGAAGAAGATCGTCTTTTCCCCGGCGCTCCTCGCGAAGGCGGTCTTCGCCGACCCGGACCTGACGCTGGCACTGCCGCCCGGCATTACCGCGGCCACGGGGCTCGATGCGCTCACCCACAACGTCGAGAGCTTCCTCTCGCCGGCCTACCACCCGATGTGCGACGGCATCGCGCTCGAGGGCGCGCGGATCGCCGCGCGCGCGCTGCCGCTCGCCGTGCGCGAGCCCGGCAACCTCGCCGCCCGCGCCGACATGATGATGGCGTCCCTCATGGGCGCCGTCGCCTTCCAGAAGGACCTGGGCGCCGTGCATTCCTGCGCCCATGCGCTGGGCACGGTCGCCGACATGCACCATGGCCTCGCCAACGGGATCATGATCGACCACGTGATGCGCTTCAACGCGGACGCGGCCGGGGAGAAGATGGCGGAGCTGGCACGGGTCTGCGGCGCCGGCGCCACCGCGGGCGATTTCGTCGCCTGGCTCGCCCGGCTGAAGCGCGAGATCGGCATTCCCGCGAGGCTCGGCGAGGCGGGCATCACCGCGAAACAGGTGCCGGCGCTGGTCGACGTCGCGGTGAAGGACACCTGCCACCTGACCAACCCGAAGCCCTGCTCCGCGGACGACTTTGGCCGGATCTTCGCCAACGCGATATAGTTTTGCCATGGAACCGCTCAAGATCGGGCTTTCCGCGCGGCTGCTGTACCCGGATCCGCGCCGGGATTTCCTGCCCACGAAGACCGTCCAGTACCTCGAGCAGTCGGTCGCCAACTGGGTCATGTCCGGCGAGGTGCTCGCGTTCATGATCCCGGAGCTGAGCCTTGCCTCGCCGCACCTGCCCGCCAACGTGGCCGTGCGCGACTACGTCGACGCCCTGGACGGCCTGCTCCTCCAGGGCGGCAACGACATCGCGCCCGAGACCTACGGCGAGACGCCGCTCAACCCCGCCTGGGCGGGCGACGCGATCCGCGACCGCTACGAGATCGCCCTCTTCGAGGAGTTCGTGCGCCAGGGCAAGCCCGTGTTCGGCGTCTGCCGCGGCTGCCAGCTCATCAACGTGGCCCTGGGCGGCACCCTCTACCAGGACATCGAGACGCAACTGCCGGGCAAGCTCTCGCACCGCGACGACACGCAGTACGACAAGGTGATCCACAGCACGCGGATCCTGGAGAACACGTGGCTCGCGAGCATGTACCCCTCGGCAACCGTCGTGCGCACGAACTCCATCCACCACCAGGCCGTGAAGGAGCTGGGGCGCGACCTGGTCGTCGAGGCGAGGAGCGAGCCCGACGAGATCATCGAGGCGGTGCGCTGGGAGGGCGAGAGCTTCGTCCTCGGCGTGCAGTGGCACCCCGAGTTCATGAAGCCCGGCGATTCCGACCTGCTGGACGGCAAGCCCATGCTCGACGCCTTCCTGTGCGCGAGCGCCGATCGCAAGCTGACCGGGATGTCCTCGCCGGTGCAGGCCGCGAAGGCCGCGTGAAGGCGCGGCGGGCGCACCCATGCCCACGCTGAAGATCGTCAATCCCGCCAACGGCCGGCCCGTGGCCGCCCTGCCCGCCGACGACTTGCGCAGCGTGAAGGCGAAGTTCGCGGCCGCCCGCGACGCCCAGCCCCTCTGGGCCGGCCTCTCGATGAAGCAGCGCGTGGCGACGATCGCCAGGTTCCGCGCGGCGCTGGTCGCGCAGGCCGAGGAACTCGCGGCCATCCTCACCACCGAGGTCGGCAAGCCCATCGCGCAGTCGCGAAACGAGCTGAAGGGCGTGATCGCCCGCCTCGATTTCTTCATTGCCGAGGCCGCGCGCACCCTGCGCCCGCGGAATGTCTCCGGCGCGGACCCGGGCGCGGTGCGCGAGGTGATCGGCCGCGCGCCCCTGGGGGTCGTCGCGAACATCTCGGCGTGGAACTATCCCTACTTCGTCGGCGCGAACGTCTTCGTGCCCGCGCTCGCGGCCGGCAACGCGGTCCTCTACAAGCCCTCGGAGTTCGCGACCCTCACGGGGCTCGCCATCGCGCGCCTGCTGCACGCGAGCGGCGTGCCCGACGACGTGTTCATTCCCCTGGTCGGGGCGGGCGAGGTCGGCGCCGCGCTGGTGCGCCAGCCCGTGGACGGCGTCTTCTTCACCGGCTCCTTCGCCACCGGGCAGCGGATCGCGCGGGCCGTGGGCCACCGGATGATCCGCCTGCAGCTCGAGCTGGGCGGCAAGGACCCGGTGTACGTCCGCGAGGACGTGGACGTGGCCGCCGCCGCGGCCGGCATCGCCGATGGCGCGTTCTACAACACCGGCCAGAGCTGCTGCTCGGTCGAGCGGATCTACGTGCAGGAATCGATCCTCGAGCCCTTCCTCGCCGCCTTCGTGAAGGAGGTGAAGGGCTTTCGCCTCGGCGACCCGCAGTCGGACGCCACCTACCTCGGCCCGCTCACGCGCGCCCCGCAGCTGAAGGTGCTCGAGCGCCAGGTCGCCGACGCGCGCAGGAAGGGCGCGAGGATCCTCACCGGCGGCAAGCGCGTGAAGGCGAAGGGCAACTGGTTCGAGCCCACGGTGCTCGCCGGCGTCGACCACACCATGGCGGTGATGCGCGAGGAGACCTTCGGCCCGGTGATCGGGATCATGGCCGTGGCGGGCGACGACGAGGCCGTGCGGCTCATGAACGACACCGACTACGGCCTGACGGCCGGCGTCTACACGAAGAACGCCGCGCGCGCGCGGGCAATCCTTTCCCGGGTGCGGGCAGGCTCGGTCTACTGGAACTGCTGCGACCGGGTGAGCCCGCGGCTGCCCTGGTCGGGCGTGGGCCATTCGGGCATCGGCCTCACCCTGTCCACCGAAGGCATCGTGGCCTTCACGCGGCCGAAGGCCTGGCACCTGCGCAACCCGTGACCCCGGAGAACGACATGAAGCCCACTTTCCTCGCCGCCTTCCTCGCCGCCGGCCTCGCGCTGCTCGCCCTGCCCGCCCCCGGGCAGGACCGCGATTCCCGCGACTATCGCGAAGGCTACCGCCGCGGCTACGACGACGGCTTCGCGAGCGGATACCGAAAGGGGCTCGCGGAATCGTCGCGCCCGGCGCCGCCCGCGGCCGCGCCCGCGCCCGCGCCCCCGCGGCCCACCGGCCCCATCACCGTCTCCACGGCCTACTACGGCACCTCGTCGAGGAGCTGCGACGCCACGCGCTGGGTCGCCCGGCGGGTGAACGGGCGGCGCACCGCCAGCCTCGAGGTCACCAACGACATGTGCGGCGATCCGGCGCGCGGCGATCGCAAGGAACTCGAGGTCACCTACGTCTGCGGCTCCTTCGCGAAGACGGCGTCGGCCCACGAGCACCGCACGCTCTTCCTCGACTGCTCGAACTGAGCGCCGGCAGTGGAGAACGAGTTCGCCGCCTTCGTCCGGACCGCGCTCGTGACGCTCGCCGCCCTCCTGCCGATCACCAACCCGCCGGGCAACGCGCCGATCTTCCTCGCGTTGACGGGCGGCATGACCGAGGCCGAGCGGCGCGCCACGGCGTGGCGCGTCGGGCTCAACTGTCTCGTGCTGCTCGTGGCCGCGGCCTTCGTCGGCTCCCACGTGCTCGCGTTCTTCGACATCTCGCTGCCCGTGGTGCGCGTGGGCGGCGGCCTGCTCGTCGCGGCGACCGCCTGGCGACTGCTCGCGGCCGAGGGCGAGGCGGGCGGCGATTCCCCGGACGCCTCGAAGCTCGCCACCGGGCGGGCGGGCGCGGGGCGCGCCTTCTATCCGCTGTCCTTTCCGATCACCGTCGGGCCGGGATCGATCTCCATCGCGATCACCCTGGGCGCGAGCCTTCCGCACCGGGGCGTGCCGCTGCTTACCTCTTCCGCGGGGCTGGTGGTCGGGATCTGGGCCGCCGCGGGCGCGATCTGGCTCGCCTACCGGTATGCCTCGCACCTCGTGCGCCTGCTGGGCGCCTCGGGCACGGCGGTGTTCCTGCGGCTCTCGGCGTTCATCCTGCTCTGCATCGGCGTGCAGATCTGCTGGGACGGCCTGGCCGAACTGCTCGCGCCGTGGCGTCCCGTCCGCTGATGCGCGAGGCGCGGCGATGAACCTGCAAGGCAAGGTGGCGGTGGTCACCGGCGGGGCCGGCTCCCTCGGCCTCGCCGCGGTGCGCGCGCTGCTCGAGGACGAGGCGCGCGTGGCGCTGGTGGACCTCGACGCCCTGCGCCTGGACACGCTCTCCCGGTTCCTGCGCGGCGAGCGCATCGTCATCGCCGCCGACGTGACCGACCCGGCGGCGGTGCGCGCGGCGCACGATCGCGTGCAGGCCGAGCTCGGTCCCGTGGACATCCTCGTGAATGCCGCCGGTTCCTCGTCCGGCAGTCTCGTGGAGGCCACCGACGAGGCTGCCTGGCGGCGCGTCATCGGCGCGCGGGTCGACGGCACCTTCCTGTGGTCGCGCGCGGTCCTGCCGGACATGATGGCGCGCGGCTGGGGACGGATCGTGAACCTGGGCAGCCACGGCGAGCCCTCGGCGATGCGGGGCACCGCCGACGCCGCGGCGGCCGGGGCGGTGGCTTCGCTCACCGGCGCCCTCGCGCGCGAGGGCGCGCCGCGGGGAGTCACCGTGAACGCGATCGCGCCGGCCTTCGTGCGCTCCCCCGGGACCACCGAGTTTCTCACCGAGGCGCAGCGCCGCCAGGTGCTCGCGACGATACCCGCGGGCCGCTTCGGGGAACCCGAGGAGTTCGCCCACGCCGTGCGCTTCTTCGCCTCGCCGCAGGCCGGATTCGTCACCGGCGCGGTCCTCGGTCTCGACGGTGGCCTGCACCTGGGCTGAGCGCCGGGGCGCGGACACGGTGCCGTTTTCTTGATCTCCTTCAAATTCCCCGCGAGCGCTCGCCGGTAGATTGGCTCCTCGATTCCGGAGGGGCGATGCCAGACCCGAAGACCGCGACGCCAGGCGTTCCGTCACCGCGGGATGCGCTGGGTCAATGCCACCAGTGCTTCGGGCACATGCTCGACCGGCTCGAGGCGCTCGCCCGCCTCCTCGCCGACGGCGAGCCGGAATCGGCCGAAGCCGACGAGCCTTCGATCGCGCAGGCGCTGGTCGCGGACCTGGACGAGGCGCTGTCCGTGCACACCCTCGACGAGGAAAAGGACGTGTTCCCGGCGCTGCTCACCGCCGCCGATTCCCCGTCGCGCCGCGCCCAGGCATTCGAGCTGGTGTCCTCCCTGCTGGTCGAGCACCGCGAGCTGGCCGAGCTCTGGCATGCGCTGCGCGTCCCGCTGCTCGCGCTCGGCAGCGGCGTCGCGGTCGCCTTTCCCGGGGGCACCGCCGCCGACTTCCTGGTTCGCGCGCGCCGCCACCTCGATCGCGAGAAGGTGGAGCTCGCCGAACTCATGGGCGTGCTCGATCCGTCGACGTCCCGGGAGATCTCGCTTTCGCTCGTCTCGCGCCACGAAGGGGCCTGCCCGCGCTTCCAGGATTGCCCGCGCAAGTCCTAGGGCCGCGGGAACGTTTCGACCGGCCTCCAGGGGCCCCGGCGTGACCGTGAGGCGAAGGCGGAATTCCCGCTCGTCCTAGCGCAACGACCTCGCGAGCCACAGCGCGGCGGTGAGCACCACGACCGCGCCGCCCTGGTGCGCGGTTCCGAGGCCGACCGGCACCGCCATCAGCAGCGTCGCGATGCCGAGCCCCACCTGCGCCAGCGTGACGCCGGCGAGCGTGCCCGCCGCGATCTTCGCTTCCCGGGCCGCTTCCCGCGAGGCGAGCACGCGCCACGCGAGGATCCAGGCGCCCGCGAGAACCACGAGCGCCAGCGTGCGGTGCACGAACTGCACCGTGGCCATGTTGTAGCCGAAGTTGCGCCACC
>DAORTX010000150.1:0-6374 GCA_035432885.1 Usitatibacteraceae bacterium | reverse complement strand
CCGTCGGCGAGCTCATCGTCGCCGAGGATTTCGTCGACGTGATCGTGCCGCGCGGAGGCAAGAGCCTCGTCGAGCGCATCTCGAGGGAGGCGCGCGTCCCGGTGATCCGGCATCTCGACGGCGTGTGCCATGTCTACGTCGACACGGGCGCGGACCCCGCGAAGGCGCTCGCGATCGTGGAAAACGCGAAGACGCAGCGCTACGGCACCTGCAACACGATGGAGACGCTCCTCGTCGCGCAGTCCGAGGCGCGCACCCTGCTGCCGGCGATCGGGAGGATGTTCGCGGCGAAGGGCGTGGAAATGCGCGCCTGCCCGGCGTCGAAGGCGATCCTCGAGGAGGCCGGCGTGACGGGCGTGAAGGCGGCCGACCCGGACGACTGGACCGCGGAGTACCTGGCGCCCATCGTCGCCATCGCGACCCTTCCCGGCATCGACGAGGCGATCGCGCACATCGCGACCTTCGGCTCGCGGCACACGGACGCCATCGTCACCGGCGACTGGGGCCGGGCCCAGCGCTTCCTGCGCGAGGTCGATTCCGCTTCCGTCATGGTGAACGCCTCGACCCGCTTCGCCGACGGCTTCGAGTACGGCCTGGGCGCCGAGATCGGCATCTCCACGAACAAGCTCCACGCGCGCGGCCCCGTCGGGCTCGAGGGGCTCACGTCGCAGAAATGGATCGTGCTCGGCGACGGGCACGTCCGCGACTGAGCATTTGGCCTCCCCCCTCGGCCTTTTCGGCGGCAGCTTCGATCCGGTCCATTTCGGACACCTGCGGCTCGCGACGGAGGTCCGCGAGGCCTTCGGCCTCGCGCGCGTCGTGTTCCTGCCGGCCGGCAACCCCTGGCAACGCGCCGGCGAGACCCGGGCGAGCGGCGCCGAGCGCGTGCGCATGCTCGAGCTCGCCGTCGCCGCGGAACCCGCCTTCGGCGTGGACGATCGCGAGGTGCGCCGCGAAGGCCCCTCGTACACCGTGGATACCCTCGAGGAGTTCCGCCGCGAGCAGGGGCCCCGCGCGCCGCTCGTCTTCCTGTGCGGCACCGATGTTTTCGCCCGCGTCGATACGTGGCACCGCTGGGAGTCGCTCTTCGACCTCGCGCATTTCGCCGTGGCCATCCGCGCCGACGACGCCGACTGGCATTCCCGCGGACCGGGCGCGATCCCCCGGGCCCTGTGGCCGCGGGTCACGACGACGCTGCGGGACGTTCTATCCGAGCCGGCCGGGCGCATCATGGCCTTCGCCATGACGCCGCTCGCGATATCGTCCACCGCCTTGCGCGGCCTCGCCGAAACCGGGGCGTCGCTGCGCTACCTCACACCCGACCCCGTGGTCGACCACATCCACCAGCAACAGCTCTACGGAACCCGCGCGTGACCAAACTCCTGACCACCCTAGCCAAGAAGAAGCTCGTCGTCGCCGCCCTCGAGGACATCAAGGCCCGCGACATCCTCGCCATCGACGTGCGCAAGCTCACCGCCATGTTCGACTGGATCGTCGTCGCGAGCGCCGACTCCGCCCGCCAGACCAAGGCGCTCGCGCGGCACGTGCGCGACAAGCTGAAGGAGGCCGGCTGCGCCATCATCGGCACCGAAGGCGAGGAAGGCGCCGAGTGGGTGCTGGTCGACTCCGGCGACATCGTCGCGCACATCATGCAGCCCGCGGTGAGGACGTACTACAACCTCGAGGAGCTGTGGGGCGAGGGCCGGTTCGACCGGCCGGCCAATCCCCTCGCGTCCGCCGCGCACAAGGGCGGCGCCACGCAGGACGCACCCCACGCGCGCGGGACCGGCACCGCGGTCGCCGCGCCCCGCACCCGCAAGCCCGGCGCCACGGCCGCCGCGCCCCGCACCCGCAAGGCCGGCGCCACCCCCGCCGCGCCGCGCACGCGCAAGTCCGCCACCGCCGGCCCGGCACGCCCGCGCCGCCGCAAGCCCGTCGCCTGAATGCGCGTCACGATCATCTCGGTCGGCCACAAGATGCCCGCGTGGATCGGCTCGGGGTACCGCGAGTACGTGAAGCGCCTGCCGCCGGAGATCAAGGTCGAGCTGGTCGAGCTGAAGCCCGAGGACCGGACTTCCGGCAAGACGGTGGAGAAGGCGCGCGAGCTGGAGGGCGAGCGCGTGCTGGCCGCGATCCCCGCGACGGCGACCGTCTACGCGCTGGACGAGAAGGGGCGCGCCGTCACCACCCAGGGACTCTCGGTCATGCTCGCCGGCTGGATGCGCGACGCGACCCATCCCGTGTTCGTGATCGGCGGCGCCGACGGGATGTCCGATGCGGTGCGGGCCCGCGCGGACAAGCTCCTGTCGCTCTCGGCGCTCACGCTTCCGCACGGGCTCGCGCGGGTCGTGCTCGCCGAGCAGCTCTACCGCGCCTGGTCCATCCTCGCGAACCACCCGTACCACCGCGAGTAGGCCGATGGCGGTCATCTACCTCGCCTCCCGCAGCCCGCGACGCCGCGAGCTTCTCGTCCAGATCGGCGTGCGCTTCGAGATGCTGCTGTTTCGCGAGGGGTCGCGCCAGGATGCCGAGACCGTCGAGGACCCCTTGCCGGGCGAGCCTCCCGACGACTACGTGCGGCGCGTCACGCACCTCAAGGTCGACGCGGCCTGGCAGCGGGTGGTGGCGAGGAAGGGGCTGCGGCGCATGCCGATCCTCGCCGCCGACACCACCGTGGCGCTCGCGAACGAAATGCTGGGCAAGCCCGTGGACGCCGCGGACGCCGCGAGGATGCTGCGGCTTCTCTCGGGCACGCGACACCGCGTCCTCACCGCCGTGGCGCTCGCCTTCGACGGCCGGGTGGAGATGCGCGTGAGCGAATCGCTCGTCACCTTCTGCCCGCTGGAGGAGGCGCGCATCGACGCCTACGTCGCCTCCGGGGAGCCCTACGACAAGGCGGGCGGCTACGGCATCCAGGGCCGCGCCGGGGCCTTCGTGAGCCGCCTGGAGGGCAGCTACACGGGCGTCATGGGGCTGCCGCTTTTCGAGACGGCGACGCTTCTGCGAGAATTCGGGGTGACAGTGCCGTAAGATGGGCACCAAAGCCTCTGGAACCGCGGAAGCACGAAGATGACCGGCATGATTCCCTCATGATGGAGATGGACACCTAGGAATTTCCGTCGAGCCGAATCGAGGTGGGCCCCGTCGCGGCCCACCGGCGTTCATTTGCGCGCATCCGCGGTCCCACGATCCACCCAGAATCGTGAGACCCGCATGAACGAGCAGATCCTCATCAACGTCACCCCGCAGGAGACGCGGGTTGCCATCACCGAGCAGGGCGCGGTGCAGGAGCTGCTCATCGAGCGCGACTCCTCGCGCGGCATCGTCGGCAACATCTATCTCGGCCGGGTCTGCCGGGTGCTGCCCGGCATGCAGTCGGCGTTCGTGGAAATCGGGCTCGCGCGCGCGGCGTTCCTCCACGTGGCCGACATCTGGATGGCGCGCGACGGCGAGGGCGTGATCAAGCCCATCGAGAAGATCCTCTCCGAGGGCCAGTCGCTGCTGGTGCAGGTGGTGAAGGACCCCATCGGCTCCAAGGGCGCGCGGCTCTCCACGCAGGTCTCCATCGCCGGGCGGCTCCTCGTCTACCTGCCCCAGGACCCGCACATCGGCATCTCGCAGCGGATCGAGGACGCGGCCGAGCGCGAGATCCTGCGCGAAAAGGTCCACTCGCTCATCCCGGAGGGCGAATCCGGCGGCTTCATCGTGCGCACCGTCGCCGAAACCGCCACGCAGGCCGAGCTCGCGGCCGACATCGACTACCTGGTCACGCTGTGGAAGCAGATCCAGCAGTCGGCCGGCACGGCGGCGCCCCAGGCGGTGCTCTACCAGGACCTGGCGCTCGCCGCGCGCGTGCTGCGCGATCTGGTCACCGAGTCGACCGAGCGGGTGATCGTCGACTCCCGGGAGACCTTCCACCGCCTGAAGGACTTCGCCGAGAAGTACACGAGGAAGGCGCTGCCCATCCTCGAGCACTACACCGGCGAGCGGCCGATCTTCGACCTCTTCGCCGTCGAGGAGGAGATCGAACGGGCGCTCGCGCGCCGCGTCGATCTCAAGAGCGGCGGCTACCTCATCATCGACCAGACCGAGGCGCTCACCACGGTGGACGTGAACACCGGCGGCTTCGTGTCCGGGCGCTCCTTCGACGACACCATCTTCAAGACCAACCTCGAGGCCGCGCAGTCGATCGCCCGCCAGCTCCGCTTGCGCAACCTGGGCGGCATCATCATCGTCGACTTCATCGACATGGACACCCAGGAGCACCGCGACGCGGTGCTCGCGGAGTTCAAGAAGGCGCTCGCCCGCGACCGCACGCGCGTCACCGTGAACGGCTTCTCGCAGCTGGGCCTCGTGGAAATGACGCGCAAGAGGACGCGCGAGTCCCTCGCCCACGTGCTGTGCGAGCCCTGCCCGGTGTGCGCCGGGCGCGGGGAGCTGAAGACCGCGCAGACGATCTGCTACGAGATCCTGCGGGAGATCCTGCGCACGGAACGCCAGTTCGGCGCCAAGGAGTACCGCATCCTCGCCTCCCAGATGGTGATCGACATGTTCCTCGACGAGGAGGCGACCGCGCTCACGATGCTCGGCGACTTCATCGCGAAGCCCATCTCGATGCAGGTGGAGACGGCCTATTCCCAGGAGCAGTACGACGTGATCCTGGTGTAGCGCCCGGGGGGAGCGCCGCTCAGCGCTTCTGCGTGGTGCCCTGCAGCAGGCGCTTGGCTTCCTGGAGCTTCTCGATCGAGACCTCCAGGCGCTGCGTGCGGGTGAGGTCCAGCTGCTGCGTCGTCTCGGCGCCCGCGGGAGTCCTCGGCTCGGACTTCCTCGACCCGTCCGGGTTGAAGAGGCGCGGATCGAAGGCCGGCATGCGCTGCGTCTTCTCGCCGTCGGCCTCGCCCGGGACGGCGCGCTCGTTCACGGTGCTGTCGGGCGAGTGGCGAGAGAGCGCGGCGAGCATGTCGTCGGAGATCATCGGGGCCGCCGCGGGGGCCGCCGGGGCGGCCGGCTTCGGCGCGGCGGGCTTCGGCGCCTCCTCCTTCACGTGCGCCACCTCGCGGAAGACCTCCTGGGCCCGGGCGGCGCGCCGCGTGATGGTGAGCGGAGCCTCGAAGACCGAGAGCTTCGTGGTCTCCATCAGCTCCGGCGGCATCATCATCGGCTCGGACCTCCCCGCGGGCGCCGCTTCCGGCGGAGCCGCGAGCGCCTCCTCCCGCGAGACCCTCGAGAGCAGGTTCTCGATCATGGCGCGCTGCTTCGCGAGCGCCTCGGCGGCGGTCTTCAGCTCCGCCAGGCGCTCGTTGATGCCGGAGGACTTCTCGTTGATCTTGGAGAGGTTGTCCAGCCGCGACTGCAGCTGCTGCTTGTGCACCTTGATCTGCGTCTCGAGCGGCAGCGTGACGGCCTGCACCCAGCGCTCGCTCTGGGCGCGGGCGTCGCCGAAGAGGGTGCGCGCCTGGGCGACGAGGGAGGCGTAGAACTTCTTCACGAAGAAGCTCTTGTAGTTGGCGACGTTCACCGGGTCGCGGCTGAACTGCTCCGTCTCGGCCACCAGGAGCTTCAGCTTCGTCGCGTGCAGCTCGAGGTCGAGCGAGGGGATCGTCATCCTCTGGAAGGCGAACTTCTCGACGAAGGTGTTGTAGACCCCCTGCATGAGCTTCTTGATGTCCTCGCTGCCGGCGAAGACCCGCTCGAAATCGGCGCTCATCAGCTTCGAGAGCTCGCGCATGCCGCGCTGCAGCCCGACCGTCGTCCACGAGTCGTCCAGGGCCTTCGCGCTCTGGGCGAGCATCGCGTCGAGCTTCACGGGGTTCAGCAGGTCCATCAGGGCCGCGCGCTTGGTGGTGAACGCCCGGTGGTTCACCTTGTATTCGGCGAGCGCCGCGTTGTAGGCGCCCTTCTCCGCCGTGATCTTCTGCCAGAGCTTGGTGACCACCTCCCGGCTCTTGCCCACGAGGCCCTGCAGCTCCGCCATCGACACCTGGTTCGCCTGCTGCTTGTGGGCCACGGCGGCGCGCGAGGCGACCATCATCGTGCCGATCTCGTTCATCACCGCCTGGCACAGGATCTGCCGGCGCATGGGCACGATTTCGTTCGCGAGGTAGTTCTCCAGGCTCTCGATGCCGCTCTTCCTCACCAGCCCCGCGTCCTCGCGGATCTTGCCGAGCAGCGCCTTCTGCGCCGAGAGCGGGAAGATGCGCGAGGCGTCGAGCGAGAGGGCCTTCGAGGTGGTTTCCACCATGCGCTGCACGGCGCGCTGGATCTCCTCCGGGGTCTTCAGCTCGTCCCACATGAGGTCGATCTTGTTCAGCACCGCGACCTTCTGCGGCAGGCCCGGCTTCACGTAGCGGTCCCAGATCTCCAGGTCGCTCTTG
>DAORTX010000149.1:0-6473 GCA_035432885.1 Usitatibacteraceae bacterium | reverse complement strand
TCGCGCAGTTGTCGAACCGGGAGGCCATGGCGCGTTTCGCGGTGGCCTTCGGGAAGTTGCCGCCCGCGCAACGCGAGGCCTTCGTGATGAAGGAGGAAGCGGAAATGTCCATCGCCGAGATCGCCGCCGCCACCGGATCCAACGAGGAGGCGGTGAAGAGCCGCGTGCGCTACGCGACGGCGAAGCTGCGGGAGGCGCTCGATGGCTGAGCCCCGCGACGAGCGCGTCCGCGCGGCCTACCGGGAGATGCCGGACGAGGGTCCGTCGCCCGCGCTCGATGCCGCGATCCAGGCGGCCGCAAGGCGGGCCGTGGGCTCGCGGCCCGGCGGTGCGAGACGCTGGCAGGTGCCGGTCTCGATCGCCGCGGTGCTCGCCCTCGCCATCGGCGTGTCGCTGCAGGTCGAGCGCGAGAGGCCGATGGTCGTGGACGGCACGCCAGTCTCCTCGGGCAGTGCCGAGTACCCGGTGTCGCCGCCGGCCCCCGAGGCCGAGGCGGTGGCGGCGCCCGCGAAGCCGGCGGCTTCCTCTCCGGAAAAGTCGACCACCGGGAAGATCGCGCCGGCCGCCGCCGAGCCGAGCTTGAAGGAGTCGGCGCCTTCCCCCACGCAGCACGCGGTTCCCGAAGCGAAACGTTTCGCGTCCGAGCCGCCACGGGCGGAGCCGCCCGCACTCGCCACCAAGCGCGACAGGCTCGCCGCTCCCGCCACCCCTGCGGCGCCTCCCGCGTTCGCCGCGCCTGCCGCGCCAGCGGCATTCCCCGCGCAGGGCTCCGGCGCCGCCTCGCCCGCGGCACCGGCGACGATGAAGCCCGCGTCGCCGCCGACTTCCGGCGATGCCGCCGAGCGCTCCCGCGCCGCGCCGCAGGCGCTTGGCGGGATGAAGTCCGAGGCGGCCCGCGACGCGGCGACCCGGGAGAACGCGATGCAAGGCGAGGCGGAAGAGCCGGAGAAGCGCCTGGCGCGCATCGCCGACCTGCGCGCGCGGGGACTTCACGACGAAGCCGACCGCGCCCTGGCGGAGTTCCGCCGCGCGCTTCCCGGCTACCGGATCAGCGAGGCGTGGCTGCGCAAGGTCGAGCGGTGAAGGCCGGACCGGGTTCGCGAACCCGGTCCCGGTGCGCGCGCTTCAGCGAAGAAGGCAGCTCAGGCGTTCCTCGCGCAGGCTGGCGAAGCCGTGGCGCTCGTAGAAGCGCCGCGCGCCGGGATTGTCGACGTGGGTGGCCGTGTCGATGCGCGTGACGCCGGAGTGCTTCAGTTCCGCCTTGAGCGAATCCAGCATCGCCGAACCGATGCCCTGGCCTTCGAGTCCGGGCCGCACGTTCACGTCGTCCAGTTTGGCCACGAGCGTGCCGCGCGACGTGGAAATGGCGAGGCAGACGACGCAGCAGCCCACGACCTCGCCCTCGCGACGGCCCACCCACACGAAGCCGGTCTCGGGGCGTTGCAGGAAGAGATCCAGGGCGCGCCCCAGAGCTTCCGGCCCGGCGTCTCCATAGACAGCGGCGACGTCCCGGTAATGCGGATCGGCGCGAAGGAAAGCAAGGAACAACCCGAAGGCCTCCTCGCGGTCGCCGGCTCCCATCCGGCCGAACGCGACCGGGCTCAAGCCTTCGTCCCGGGGACGCCGTAGGCGCCCACGCGGCTCTCCGACAGCGTGAGGGCCTCGCAGCGCCGGTCGAGCCGGTCGTAGTCGGCTTCGTGCTCGCCCACGAAAGCGCTGAACGCCTCCTCGCCCGACCAGCGGTCGATGGTGACGTACTCCCCCGGCCGCTCGTCGTCGGCGAGGAGTTCCGTGCCGAGGTAGTCCTTCGAGGCCGAGAAGAGCTTCGCCCACTCGCCCTTCGGCCCGTAGGCCCGCTCGAACTTCGCGAGCTTCTCGGGATCGACCCGGTAGCGCCAGATCACGACGTACATCGCCTCACCCCAGCCAGGCGCGCGCGTTGCGGAACAGGCGCATCCACGGCGAATCCTCGCCCCAGCCGTCCGGATGCCACGACATCAGCACCGTGCGGAAGACCCTTTCCGGGTGCGGCATCATGATCGTGAAGCGACCGTCGGGCGTGGTGAGCGCCGTGATGCCGCCGGGCGAGCCGTTCGCGTTGTAGGGATAGACCTCGGTGGGCTTGCCGCGATGATCGACGAAGCGCGCGGCCACGAGGTACTCGCAGGCCTCCCGCGCCTTCGCGTCCCGGAACGTGGCCTTGCCCTCGCCGTGGGCGGTCACGATGGGGATGCGGCTGCCCGCCATGCCCGCGAAGAAGAGCGAGGGCGATTCCTGCACTTCCACCAGCGTGAAGCGCGCCTCGTACTGCTCCGAGACGTTGCGCTCGAAATGCGGCCAGTTCCTCGCGCCCGGGATGATCGCCTTCAGGTTCGACACCATCTGGCAGCCGTTGCAGGCGCCCAGCGCGAAGGAATCGGCGCGGTTGAAGAAGGCCTCGAACTCGTCGCGGGCGCGGGCGTTGAAGAGGATCGACTTGGCCCAGCCCTCGCCCGCGCCCAGCGTGTCGCCGTAGCTGAACCCGCCGCAGGCCGCGAAGCCCTTGAAGTCCGAGAGCTTCACGCGCCCGGCGAGGATGTCGCTCATGTGCACGTCGAAGGCGGCGAAGCCGGCGCGGTCGAAGGCGGCCGCCATTTCCATCTGCCCGTTCACGCCCTGCTCGCGCAGGATCGCGATCCTCGGTCGCGCGCCCGTGGCGATGAAGGGCGCGGCGATGTCCTCGGCGGGATCGAAAGAGAGCTTCGCCGCGAGCCCCGGATCGCCCTCGTCGCCGATCCGCTCGAATTCCTGGTCGGCGCACGCGGGGTTGTCGCGCAGGCGCTGGATCCCGTGGGTGACCGAGGACCAGGCGCGGTGCAGATCCACGCGTTTCTCGGCGAGCACGGGCTTGCCGTTCACGATGACGCGCACCTGCGCCTCGGCATTGGGATGCCCGATGACGTGCGATTCGCGCGACAGCCCCGCCTCCCGAAGCGCCTGCATGACCGCGTCGCGATCCTGCCGGCGGATCTGCAGCACCGCCCCGAGTTCCTCGTTGAAGAGCACCGCGAGGATGCGCTCCGCGAGGCTGCCCGCGAGCACGTCGGTCTGGCGCTCGTGGCCATCGACGTCGAGTTGCATCGGATCGAGGGCGAGGTTGTCCAGGTAGACGGTCACGCCCGCGCGGCCCGCGAAGGCCATCTCGCAGACGGTGGCGAAGAGCCCGCCGTCGGAACGGTCGTGATAGGCGACGATCCTCCCCTCGGCCTTGAGCGCCTGGATCGCGCGGAAGAAGGCCGCGAGCTTCGCCGGATCGTCCAGGTCCGGCGCCGAATCGCCCAGCTGGCCGTGCACCTGCGCGAGCGCGGAGCCGCCGAGGCGATTGGCGCCGCCGCCCAGGTCGACGAGGACGAGTTCGGTGTCGCCCTGGTCCGTGCGCAGCTGCGGCGTGAGCGTCCCGCGCACGTCCGTCACCGGCGCGAAGGCGGTGACGACGAGGGAAAGCGGCGCGGTGACGGACTTCGACTCGTCGGTCACCGGGTCCTTCCACGCCGTCTTCATCGACAGGGAATCCTTGCCCACGGGGATCGACACGCCGAGCGCGGGGCACAGCTCCATGCCCACGGCGCGCACCGTGTCGAAGAGGCAGGCGTCCTCGCCGGGGTGTCCGGCCGCGCACATCCAGTTGGCCGAGAGCTTCACGTCGCCGATGGCCGCGATGGCGGCGGCGGCGATGTTGGTGATCGCCTCGCCGACCGCCATGCGTCCCGACGCCGGGCCGTCGATGAGCGCGACGGGCGTGCGCTCCCCGATCGCCATCGCCTCGCCCAGGAACGTCGCGAAGCCCATCGTCGTCACCGCGCAGTCGGCCACCGGCACCTGCCACGGACCCACCATCTGGTCGCGCACGCACATCCCGCCGACGGAGCGGTCGCCGATGGTCACGAGAAAGGTCTTGTCGGCGACGGTGGGCAGGCGCAGCACGCGGTAGGCCGCCTCCCGGAGATCCATCGCCGCCAGCTCGAGCGGGCGGCGGGTCCTCGCCAGGCGCTTCACGTCGCGGTGCATGCGCGGGGGCTTGCCCAGCAGCACGTCGAGCGGCATGTCCACGGGGTTGTTCGCGAAGAGCGTGTCCTCGACCACGAGGCGGCCGTCGGCGCGGGAGATGCCCACCACGGCGTACGGGCAGCGCTCGCGCTCGCAGATCCGGTCGAACTCGTCGACCCGTTCCTCGGGGATCGCGAGCACGTAGCGCTCCTGCGATTCGTTGGACCAGATCTGCATCGGCGACATGCCCGGCTCCTCGACGGGCACCTCGCGCAGCTCCACGTCGGCGCCGACGCCGCCGCCGTGGGCGAGCTCGGGCAGCGCGTTGGAGATCCCGCCCGCGCCCACGTCGTGGAGGGACAGGATGGGATTGCGCTCCCCCATCTGCCAGCAGGCGTCGATCACCTCCTGGCAGCGGCGCTCGAGTTCCGCGTTCGCGCGCTGCACGGAATCGAAATCGAGGGCCTCCGTGTTGGTGCCGCTCGCCATCGAAGAGGCCGCACCCCCGCCCAGGCCGATGAGAAACCCCGGGCCGCCCAGCTGGATGAAGACCGTCTGCGCGTCGAAAGGCCGCTTCGAGACGTGCCGCGCGGACAGGTTTCCCAGGCCGCCGGCGAGCATGATGGGCTTGTGGTAGCCGCGCATCTCGCCCGCGACCGGCATCTCGAAGCTGCGGAAGTAGCCGGCGAGGTTCGGGCGGCCGAATTCGTTGTTGTAGGCCGCGCCGCCGATGGGGCCTTCGACCATGATCGCGAGCGCGGAGGCGATGCGCCCGGGCTTGCCGTAGTCGCCCTCCCAGGGCTCGCGCTGCCCGGGCAGGTTCAGGTTGGAGACGCAAAACCCGGTGATGCCCGCCTTGGGCTTGCCGCCGGTGCCGGTCGCGCCCTCGTCGCGGATCTCCCCGCCCGCGCCGGTTCCCGCGCCCGGGTGCGGGGCGATGGCGGTCGGGTGATTGTGCGTCTCCACCTTCATCAGGATGTGCGTCTCGTCGCGGTGGTAGGCCCAGCCCCCGTTCCCGTCGGGGAAGAAGCGCTCGATGGTGGCGCCCTCCATCACCGCGGAATTGTCCGAGTACGCCACCACCGTGCCGCGCGGGCTCGCGGCGTGGGTGTTGCGGATCATCTGGAAGAGGCTCCGGTCCTCGGCCTTCCCGTCGATCGTCCACGAGGCGTTGAAGATCTTGTGCCGGCAATGCTCGCTGTTCGCCTGCGCGAACATCATGAGTTCCACGTCGGTGGGATTCCTTCCCATCTTCGCGAAGTTCTCGACCAGGTAGTCGATCTCGTCGGGCGCGAGCGCGAGCCCCATCTCGGCATTGGCCCGCTCGAGCGCCTTCTTTCCGCCGCCCAGGAGATCGACCGTCGCGAGCGGCGCCGGCGCGTGGCGCGCGAAAAGGCCCGCGGCGTCGGCGAGGGAGGCCACCACCGTCTCGGTCATCCGGTCGTGGATGGCCGCCCGGAGCGCGGGCTCCGCTTCCTCGGCCAACGCCCGGCCGTTCGTCGTCGCGAAATGCCAGCTCACCCCGCGCTCGAGCCGCAGGACCTTCCCGAGCCCGCAGTTGTGCGCGATGTCCGTGGCCTTCGAGGACCACGGCGACACGGTGCCGAAGCGCGGCAGCACGACCCGCAGCGCGCCGCGAGGCTTCGTGCCGCCGGGCGTGCCGTAGGTGAGGATCTTCCCGAGGACGTCGGCTTCGGCGTCGGTGAGCGGCGCGGAGAGCTTCGCGAAATGGACGAAGCGGGTGTCGATCGCGATCGCCTCGCGCAGGCCGGGCGGGAGGCCGTCGGCGAGTTTCTCGAGGCGGAAGGGGGAGAGCGCGACACCGCCCTGCAGCGTGAGAAGGAGCTGCCCGGGCGCGGCGTGCGAATTCATGGGCGAATTATACCGTCAGCGCCAGCGGAGCAGGATGCGCAGGCGCCGTTGCGCCTCGCGGTCCGCGGCGTCCGGCGCGACGAGAATGGTGCGGGAGAAGCGCTGGCCGTCCGGCCGCCAGCGCACGATGGTGAGCCTGGGCGCGACGAAGGATCCGTCCCGGAGCCGGCCGGCGATGGTGGCGCCGTCGTGCAGCGTGGCCTCGAGGCGGCCCGTGAGATCCACCGCGACCCGGACGACCGCGCCCCTGCCTTCCCGGCAGGCGTCGAGGCGAAGGGCGCGCACGAGCAAGCAGGCCAGCACCGTGACGATCGCCGCCTGGACGACCCGGTGCAGATCCGCCGCGAGCGTCGCCGCGATGGACGCGGTGCCGATGGCAGGGATCCAGGCCATCGCCAGCCGGGAGGGGCCGATCGCGATGACCACACGCCAGGCAGGGTCGCTCGGAGCCTGCCCGCCGCTATACTTGAATGACGCTTCCCTCGCCGCCATCTCCGACCCGTGACCTCCCCGCTTCCCGAAGTCTGCGACCTCTCGCCTTTCAACGCGCTGCTTCGCGTTTCGGGTGACGACGC
>DAORTX010000148.1:0-6585 GCA_035432885.1 Usitatibacteraceae bacterium | reverse complement strand
CAGGACGCCATCCGGCGCCACATCCGCGTCTGGGTGAACAAGGACGAGGCGCGCATGCTGGACGTGCCGGTGAAGGACACCGACGAGGTCATCATCTTCCAGGCGCTGAGCGGGGGGTGATGGCCCGGGAGCGCCTCGCCCCGGGCCCCGTCCGCCCCCTCGGCTACTTGCGCAGCCCCAGCGAAGTCACCAGCGCGCCGAGCGTCTGCGACTCGTCGTTCACGAACTTCTCGAAGTCGTCGCCCGCGAGGTAGACGGGATTCCAGCCCATCTTCGCGAGCATCGCCTTCCACTCGGCCGTCTCGGTCGCGGCCTTCACCTTGCCGATGAGCTGCTCGCGCTGTTGCGGCGTGATGCCCGGGGCGCCCCAGATGCCGCGCCAGTTGCCGAACACCACGTCGATGCCCTGCTCCTTGAGCGACGGGATGCCCTCCATCGCGGCGGGCGAGGAGACCGCGAGCGCACGCATCTTGCCGCTCTTGATGTGCTCGCCGAACTCGCCCAGGCCCGAGGCGCCCGCGGCCACGTGCCCGCCGATGATGGCCGGCACCGCCTCGCCGCCCCCCTTGAACGC
Source organism: Usitatibacteraceae bacterium (assembly GCA_035432885.1). Taxonomy (GTDB): domain Bacteria; phylum Pseudomonadota; class Gammaproteobacteria; order Burkholderiales; family Usitatibacteraceae; genus FEB-7. Next base: position 6,011 of record DAORTX010000148.1, on the reverse strand, counting down.
GATGTAGTTGAGCTTCGCGGAATCGACGCCCACCGCCTTGGCGATGAGACCGAGCAGCAGGTGCTCGGTGCTGCCCGCCGAGCCCGCGCCGAAGGATACCTTGCCCGGGTTCTCCTTGAAGGCCTTGATGAGGTCGCCCATCGTCCTGAAGGGCGAACTGGCGGGCACCACGATCACCGAATACTCGGCGACGAGCCGCGCGAGCGGCGTGGCCTGCTGCACGCGCACCGCGGACTTGTTGAGCTCCACCGCCGCCACCATCGCCTGGCCCCCGATCATGAGCGCGTTCGGGTCGCCCTTGCTCACGTTCACGAACTGGGCGAGGCCGATGGTGCCGCCGGCGCCGCCCTTGTTCTCGTACTGCACGGAGGAGGCGAGCTTCGCCTCGGTCATCACCTTGCCGAGCGTGCGCCCGGTCTGGTCCCACCCGCCCCCGGGGTTCGCGGGGAGCAGGATCTTGAGCGACTGCGCCGGCGCGGCGGTCGCGATCATGGCGCAGGCGGCGACGGCCAGCGCGCGGAGTGCGGTTCTCATCTCATTTCCTCCTAGTTTCGCTCGTCTTCAGGATGCCGCGGATCCTCTCCATGTTGCGGAGCGTCCGGGCGAGGTGGTGATGCATCGCTTCCGAGGCTTCCTCGTTGCGCTCGCGCTCGAGCAGGTCGAGGATCTGCAGGTGCTGCGCACAGTGCTCCCGGTAGCGGGAGCGGTCCTGCATGGAACGGTAGGAGAGCAGGCGCCGCACGCGGTTCACGCGGCGGATCGCGTCGATGAAGAAGGGGTTGCCGCTCGCCTCGACGATCGCCTCGTGGAAGCGCACGCCGCGGTCGTGCAGCTGGTCGGGCGTGTCGGTCTCGATGCCGCCCCCGAGCAGGTGCCGCTCGGCGGCCCGGCAGCGCTCGAGCACCGCGGGCAGGATGCGGAAGCCCGGCTCGAGGATCGCCTTTGGCTCGAGCGCGAGGCGCATGCGGTAGGACTGCAGCAGCGCGTCCGGCGTGGTGAGGACGGCGGAGAACGCCCAGCCGTAGCCCGGCTTCTTCTCCGCCCAGCCCTCGCCGGCGATGCGCGCCAGCACGGTCTCGAGCTGGCCGGCGGTGAGACGGTAACGGCGCCGCAGCAGCGCCTCGGAGAACTCCTCGGGAAGCGCGCCCTTGAGCCGGTCCTCGGCGATGCGGAAGTAGGTGCGCGTCACCGCGTCAGGCTTCGCGAGCCCCAGTTGGCGGGCAAGCGCGGGGCCCTGCCCGGCCACGGGCTTCGCGAGGAAGTAGCCGCGGTTGGGCTCGTGCCGCAGCACGCCGCGGCGGTGCAGGAGCTTCAGCGATTCATTGATGGGCGAGCGCGACACGCGCAGGCGGTCGGCGAGCCCTTGCGCCGCGAGGTGGGCGCCCGCTTCGAGCCCCTCGGCCTGGATCAGCTCGAGGATGCGCGCGGCGATCGCGGCCTGTGCGCTCACGCGGCCACCCCCCGAAGGGCGCGGGCGAGAATGTGCGGGATTACGCCGCCGTCACGAAGCAGCTCCGCCTCGAGCCGCGTCTCAACGGCCGCCATGCCGGCGAAGGCCTCGCGGCCGCCGTCACGGCGGTGGACCACGATCGCGATGGCGCAACGCGGGCGCAGGGCATCGGCTGGCGCGGCGACCTCGATCCGGTCGCCCGGAGCGAGCCGCAGCTCCCGCGGCCCCCGGCCCCCGGGAAGCTGCACGGGCAGGATGCCCATGCCGACGAGGTTCGCGCGGTGGATGCGCTCGAAGCTGGAGGCCAGCACGGCCCGGACGCCGAGGAGGTGCTGGCCCTTCGCGGCCCAGTCGCGCGACGAGCCCGTGCCGTAGCGCTCGCCCGCCACGATCACGACGGCCTCGCCCGCGCGCCGGTAGCGTTCGGCGGCCTCCGGAAGGGGAACGACGTCGCCGGTCGGGGCGTGGACGGTGTGCGCCACCGGCGCGCCCGGCGCGAGCAGGTTGCGCAGCGAGCGGCTGTGGAAGGCGGCGCGCAGCATCACCTCCCAGTTGCCGCGGCGCGAGGCGAAGACGTTGAGGTCGCGACGGTCCTCGCCGCGCTCGACGAGGTAGTCGGCGACGAGGCTGTCGGCCGGGATCGCGCTCGCGGGCGAGATGTGGTCGGTGGTGACGTCGTCGCCCACGACCAGCAAGGGGTGCGCGACGAAGCGTCCCAGCCGCGACCCGGCCTCGGCGGAAGCGAAGGGTGGGCGGCGCAGGATCGTGGACGCGGGGTCCCAGCGGAAGCAGGCGCCTTGCTGCGCCGGAAGCGCGTTCCACGCCGGCGCGCGCGAAGCCTCGCGGAACGCCGCCGCGAAATCGGCCGGTTCCACGGCGGCGAGGACGGCGGCGTCGATTTCCGCCTCCGTCGGCCAGAGCGCGTCGAGCGGAACGGCAGCCCCGCCGGGGGCGGGAATGCCCTCGTCACGCAGGTTGCGCGCTGCGTCGCCGGCGAGCGCGAACGCCACGACGAGCGGCGGCGACATGATGAACGCGAGGTCGAGGTCGGGGTGGATGCGCCCCGGGAAGTTCCGGTTGCCGGAGAGAACGGCGACGCGGCGCGCGGCCGCCGCGTCGGGCGGCGGCAGGGGGCCCGAGTTGCCGATGCAGGTCGCGCAGCCGAAGCCGACGATGTCGAAGCCCAGCGCGGCGAGGTCCGCGGCGAGCCCGGCGCGCGCGAGGTAGCGCGCCGCCGCCGGCGAGCCGGGGGATAGCGAGGTCTTCACCTGCGGCGAAACGCGCAGGCCGAGCGCGCGCGCCTTGCGCGCCACCAGCCCGGCGGCCAGGAGGAGCCGCGGGTCGGTCGTGTTGGTACAGCTCGTGATCGCGGCGATGGCGACGGGGAACCGCGCGCCATCCGCCCCCGGCCCGGCAGCCTGGCGGAGCGCCGCCGCCGTATCCCAGAAGGGCCGCAGGTCCTGCGGCCGGCGCGGCCCGGCGACACCCATCGCCACCTGCGCCAGATCGATCTCCACCGTGCGCGTGTACGAAGGGCTCGCTAGCGGGTCGTGCCAGAGGCGGTTTCGCCGCGCGTAAGTCTCCACGAGATCGAGCGTTTCCTGCGGCCGGCCCGTTTCGCGCAGGTAGCGGATCGTCTCGCCGTCCACCGGGAAGAACCCGGTCGTGGCGCCGTACTCCGGCGCCATGTTCGCGACGACGCAGCGGTCGCCTGCGGTGAGCGTCGCCACGCCGGGGCCGAAGAATTCGACGAACTCGCCCGCGACGCCCAGTTCGCGCAGGCGGTGGGTGACGGCCAACGCGAGGTCGGTAGCAAGGACGCCGGGCGCCAGTCGCCCGGCGAGGCGCACCCCCACAACGTCCGGGATGCGCAGCATCAGCGGCACGCCGAACATGACGCCCTGCGCCTCCAGCCCGCCCACGCCCCACGCCAGCAGGCCGAGGCCGCTCGCCATGGGCGTGTGGCTGTCGGTGCCGATCATGAACTCCGGGAACGCCCACTCGCCGTCCGCGGCGCCCGCCGTGACCACCACGCACGCGAGTTGCTCCACGTTGATGGTGTGCATGATTCCCGTGCCGGGCGGGTGGATGCGCACGCCGGGCAGCGCGTTGGCCGCCCAGCGAAGGAACCGGTAGCGCTCGGCATTGCGGCGCAGCTCGTGGGCCATGTTGAGCGCCGGCGCGTCGGGCCGCGCGTGCGCTTCCACCGCGAGCGAGTGGTCCACGGACACGTCGACGGGAAGGCGCGGCCGCAGGATGGCCGGGTCCGCGCCCCGCTCGGCGAGCGCGTCGCGCATGGCCGCGATGTCCACGAGGGCGGGCGTGCTCGTGGTGTCGTGCATCAGCACGCGGCAGGGTTGGACGGGGATCTCGGCCTCGCTCGTCGCGCTCTCCGCCCAATCGAGCAGCGCCGCGATCGCGGCCCCGCGGTCCTCGCCTTCGAGCGTGCGGGCGACGTTCTCCAGCAGGATGCGCAGCACCATCGGCAGCCGCGCGAGCCCGTCCCCGGCGATGGCGGGGAGATCGACGATCCGCAGCGGGCGCTGGCCGGCGGAGAGGAATGCCGGCGGGCCGGCGGGGTGCACCATCCGGGCATATTGCATTTATATGCGGATAAATGCAACCCGGGCCGCACCGACCGGACCCCGCAGGCGAAGGAAAGGCGCCGTTGACCGCCCGCACCCGCGCGACCAGAATCGCCGGAGGCGGCAATCGGGTCCATCGGCACATGCGACGCTTGGCGAAATGGATGGCGGGGTTGGTCGTGCTGGTGGCCGGCGGCGTCGCCGTCGTGGTCATCATGGAACAGCGGGCCGCGGGCAAGGCGATGGCTTTCTGCGACCGGTTCAAGCCCGGCACCGCGTTCCTGGAGGCCGGGCAGGCAGCCAGGGCGGAGATCGACAGGCAGTTCATCACGCTCTCGGACGACGAGCTCACCGTTTCGTTCTACGGCGCCATTCCGCCTTCGCTCCACCTGTGCACCGTGAAGGCGCGGGACGGGAAGGTCACGCTGGCGCGCTACTCCCACATCGACTGAGCGGCGCGGCGGCGGCGTGATCGTCCCCTTGCACCTCGACGACTGGCTGCTCGTCGCCGAAAAGCCCGCGGGCCTGCTCTCGGTGGCCGGCCGCGGCCCGGCGGGCGAGGACTGCCTGCACGCGCGCGTGCGCCGGCAATGGCCCGACGCGCTCGTCGTCCACCGGCTGGACATGGCCACCTCGGGCCTCATGGTGTTCGCGCGCGGCATCGAGGCGCAGCGCACTCTCTCGCGCGCCTTCGCCTCGCGCGAAGTCGAAAAACGCTATGTCGCGGTGGTGGCGGGCGTGCCCCGGCCCATGGACCCGGACGCCGATGGCTGGAGCGTGATCGACCTCCCGCTCGCCGCCGACTGGCCCGCGCGGCCAAGGCAGAAGGTGGATGCGGCGCACGGCCGGCCCAGCCTCACGCGCTGGCGGGCGATCGGGGGCGCGCCCGGCCCCTGGGGCGCCGGCACGCTCCTCGAGCTCGAACCCGTCACGGGCCGCTCGCACCAGCTGCGCGTGCACCTCGCGGCCATCGGCCACCCGGTCGTGGGCGATGCGCTCTACGCGCCGGAGCCGCTGGCCCTCGCGGCATCGCGGCTGCTGCTGCACGCGGAGCAGCTGTCACTGCGACACCCATGGGACGGGGGGACGGTAGCATGGCATCGTGCCGCGCCATTTCGATCGACGTGAAGTCCGGCGCTCGCTAGGACTTTCCGGCCACTGCCAACACAGCCTTCGGGTTGGTGCTCGCGATCGCGAGCAGAGTGCGGGCTGCGCCGCTCGGCTGCTTCCGCCCCTGCTCCCACCCTTGAAGCGTCCGGACCGATACGCCCATCAGGGCAGCGAACTGCGCCTGGGACAATCCCGTCTTCCTCCTGGCTTCGGCCACCGGAAGAGGCACGATGCGCGTCTGGCCCGACTTCATCTGGCCGATGGACTCGAGAAGCTCCGCCGCCAGGTCGCGCCTGGATTCGAGTGCCGCAAGCTTGGCTGCGGACAGCGGCTTATTCTTCGAGGGCACGGCGGATCTCCTTGAGAACTGCGCCCGTGAGGTTGTCGGTATTGGCCTTCGCATAAAGCGTCAACAACACGACTTCCCCCTCCGGACTGCGCGTGTAGTAGATGACGCGGACACCGCCGGACTTGCCGGTACCTGCCCTCGACCAGCGAACCTTGCGGATTCCGCCGGATCCCGGGATCACCACGCCCGCAGCCGGATACCGCGCGATGAACGCCGCAAATTCACCGCGCTCCTCCTCGGTCCAGTAATTCGGCCACAGCTTCCGGAACAGCTGCGTCTCGATGACCGTCAGCATCGAACTATACTCCTGAGGCGTATAAGCGTCGAGGGGCGCGGCACTCACGCCGTCGCCGAAAGACCGTAACATCGTCATGTCGACCATCCCGCCGGAAATCCGCTCCGGGCAGCCGCGAATATCCGGCCGCCTGGCCTGACGACCATGCGCACCATCCGCCTCACCAGCTGGAAGGAATTCGAGGACCGCCTCGGCACGCTCCCGGGCTGGGCCTTCCGCGGC
>DAORTX010000147.1:0-6650 GCA_035432885.1 Usitatibacteraceae bacterium | reverse complement strand
TTGTCGAAGGTCTGGTCGAGCTTGATGGAATCGCCCGCCTGGATGACCGACGGCTCGAATTGCCGGAGCACCTTGTAGACGTTCCGCGCGGCCTTCATGGACATCTGGCCGTCCTCGGAATAGCCGATCATGTTCTTCAGCAGCCCCGCCTTGTAGAGCGAGGGGCTGCCGGCCTTGTAGGCGTCGGGCATGAGGTCGACGATCTGCTGCGGCGTGGCCTTCGCGATCCAGCGGTTGGCGCGAACGATCGCATTCACCACCGCCTGCACCGTGTTCGGGTTCTTCTTGATGAACTCGTCGGTGATGTAGATCACGCTCGCGTGGTAGTCGCCGCCGTAGATGTCGTTCATCCCCTTCTCGGTGCGGCTGTCGGCCACGGCCACGAACTTGCCGGTGTCTTCGAGCCGCGTGATCACCGGATCGAGGTTGGAGATCGCGTCGATCTCGCCCTTTTCCATCGCGGCGAAGGCGCCGGAGCCGACGCCCACGCCGACCACGGAGATGTCGGTGGGCTTGAGCCCGCCCTTGGCGAGGATGTTGTTCACGAACATGTTGGTCGACGACCCCGGGGCCGACACGCCCACCTTGAGGCCCTTCAGGTCCGCCGGCCCCTTGTACTTCGCCGCCTTGTCCTTGGGCAGCAGCAGCACGATGGAGCTGTACTTCGCCTGCAGCACCACGGCCTTGATCGGCTGCTTCTTCGCGGCCATGTTGATGGTGTGCTCGTAGGCGCCGGAGACCATGTCGGCGGAGCCGCCCACCATCGCCTGCAGCGCCTTCGACCCGCCGGCGAAATCGGGGATCTCGACTTCGAGGCCCTCGTCCTTGAAGTAGCCCTGGCGCTCGGCCACCGACAGCGGCAGGTAGTAGAAAAGGCTCTTGCCGCCCACGGCGATGGTGATCTTCTTCTTCTCCGGCGCCTGCGCCCCGGCGGTGACCGCGACCATCGTCCCCACGGCCAGGGCCGCGACCAGCTTCAGAAACCGCTTCATGGATCTTCTCCTCTGTCGTCGTTCGAACTAGAAGCGCCAGCCGGCCTTGGCCGACAGCGTGGTGTTGCTCCCGAGCCGCTCGGCCTCGATCGCCAGGTTCAGGAGGGCGAAATTCACGTTCAGCCCCGCGAAGAGGCGGCTCGAGCGGAAATCCTCGTCGGCGAGCCCGGCGCCCCCCGCCTCGGAGATCGTGCGCACCAGGCCCACGCCGGCGTACGGCGTGGCGATCGTGAGCTTCTTCGAGATCATCAGGTCGCCCGCGATCGTCGAGACCTTGAGGGCGCCCATGCCGGCGGTGCGCGTGCCCGAGACGCGAAGCGCCACCGCGGGCAGGGCGAGGCCGTCGGCAACCAGCGCATAGCGCGTATCCAGGCCGAACACGGTCGCGCCGACGTCGGACGCCGCGCCCAGGAACGCGCCGACGTCGATGCCGAAGGGCAGGCCCTTGTAGACGTGGAGTTTCGGCACCGTGATGAAATCCGGCGAGCCGCTGCCCGCGAGCCGGAAGAGATCCGCGTGGCGGATGTCGGTGGCGGAGAACTCGAGCCCGATGTCGAAGCCCGCGAGCCCCAGCGGCGTGGCGGGCGTCACGCCCTTGTAGGAAAGTGCCGCGCCCAGGTCCTCCGACAGGCGCCGGAACTGGCCCTGGTCGAGCGAGCCGAGGGAGGAAAAGTCCCCCGCGGCCGCGGGAAGCGACAGGGCGAGGAGCGCGGCGAGAAGCGGTCGTTTCACGGTTTCAGTTCCCGAGCGTTTCCGGAAGGGGGTGCAGCGCGAGGCTCCTGCCGGCCTTCGACACCTGGCCGGGCGTGTCGTGCCCCACGATGCCGGGCACGCGGCGCGCGGCGGCGATCAGCTTGTCCAGGTCCACGCCGGTGTCGTAGCCCATGTCGGCGAGCATGTTGACCATGTCCTCGGTGCAGATGTTGCCGGTGGCGCCGGGCGCGAAGGGACATCCGCCGAGCCCCGACACCGAGCCGTCGAAGGAGCGCACGCCCGCCTCGATGCCGGCGACGACGTTTGCGAGCCCCATGCCGCGCGTGTTGTGGAAGTGCAGGGTGTAGAAGGCGTCGTCGCGCGTCGGGAAGCGGTCCAGCACGCGCGCGGTGAGCTCCTCCACCTGGCGCGGATTGGCCATGCCCGTGGTGTCGGCGAGCGAGATCCCGTCCACGCCCGCGGCGTGGAATGCCTCCACGAAGCGCAGCACCGCCGCCTCGTCCACCCGGCCCTCGAAAGGGCAGCCGAAGGTGGTGGAGAGGCTCATCGTCATCCGCATCCCCGCATCGCGCGCCTCGCGAACCATGTCGGGCAGCTCGGCGAGCGACTGCGCGTGCGTGCGGTTGATGTTGGCGCGGTTGTGGGTCTCCGAGGCGGACATGACGCCGTTCAGCTCGTCGGGCCGGGCCGCGGTGGCCGCCGCGTTGCGCACGCCGCGGACGTTGGGCACCAGCGCCACGTAGACCACGCCCGGCACGCGCGCGATCCCCGCGAGCACCTCGTTCGCATCGGCCAACGCCGGGACGGCCTTCGCGCTCACGAAGGACGTCACCTCGATCCGCGCGAGTCCCGTGCGCGAGAGCTCGTCGATCAGGCCGATCTTCGTCGCCGTGGGAACGAAGGTCTTCTCCATCTGGAAGCCGTCTCGCACGGCAACGTCGTTGATGTAGAGGCGCATGGCGGTGCCGGTTCGGGGAAGGGTGGATTTTACCCCGTGATTCGGAGAAGCTTCGTACCATGAGTACAGTCGACAAGGACGCGGCGTTGGTGGAAGACATCCGGCTGCTCGGCCGGATCCTGGGCGAGACCCTCAGGCTGCACGAGGGCGACGAGACCTACGGGCTGATCGAGACCATCCGCCGCCTGGCCGTGGCGAGCCGGCGCCTGGAGGACGTGGGCTCCCGCCGCGCGCTGGCCGAGACCCTCGACCACCTCGCCGACGACCAGGCGGTCGTCGTGGTGCGGGCCTTCAGCTATTTCTCGCTGCTCGCCAACATCGCCGAGGACCGCCACCACGTGCGCCGCCATCGCGAGAACCGCCGCCACGGCTCGAAGCCGCTCGCCTCCACGCTGCGCGGGCTCTTCGCCGATGCGCTGGAGCGCGGAACGAGCCGTGCCGAGGGCATGGCCACGCTCGCGAAGGTGCGGGTCACGCCGGTGCTCACCGCCCACCCGACGGAAGTGCAGCGCCGGAGCACCCTGGACCTGCAGCTCGCCATCGCCGGCTGGCTGGGCCGGCTGGACGGGGCGGACCTGCTCGACGAAGAGCGCGCCGCGGCCGAGAGCGAGCTGCGCAGGCTGGTCGCCACCCTCTGGCAGACGCGGATGCTTCGCGCCGTGAAGCTCGGCGTGAAGGACGAGATCGAGAATGCGCTCGCCTATTTCGACTACACCTTCATCGACGCCGTGCCGAGGATCCACATCGAGATCGAGGATTCCGTCGCGCAACTCCCCGGAGACGCCGCGGCGCAGCCCCTGCCGACCGTCCTGTCGATCGGCAGCTGGGTGGGCGGGGACCGCGACGGCAATCCCTTCGTCACCGCCGCGATGCTCGAGCTGGCCTTCCGGCGCCAGGCCGAGATCGCCTTCGACCACTATTTCGGGCAGGTGCACGCGCTCGGCGCCGAGCTGCCCGTCTCCGGCCTCCTGGTGAAGCTCACGCCCGCGATGGCCGCCCTCGTGGACCAGTCGGCCGACCCGTCGCCCTTCCGCAAGGACGAGCCCTACCGCCGGGCGCTCACCGGCGTGTTCGCGCGGCTCGCGGCGACCGCCGCCGCGCTCGGGCTGCGGCGCGAGCACCGGACGGCCGTGGGCCACGGCGACCCCTATGCCGATGCCGCCGCCTTCGCGGCCGACCTGGACGTGATCGACGAGAGCCTGCGCGCGGGCAATGCCGCGATGCTCGCCGACGGGCGCCTGCGCCGGCTGCGTCGCGCCGTGCGCATCTTCGGCTGGCACCTCGCGACCGTGGACCTGCGCCAGAACGCGGACGTGCACGAGCAGGTGATCGCCGAGCTCTTGCGCGAGGCGCGCGTGGCCCCCGACTACCTCGCGCTCGACGAGGCGGCGCGGCAGAAGCTCCTGCTCGCCGAACTCGCGACGCCGCGGCCCCTGCGATCGCCCTTCGCGAACTACTCGGATCTCGCGCAAGGGGAGTTCGCCATCGTGGAGCGCGCGGCGGCCGTGCTCGCGTCCCTCGGCCCGCGCGCGATCCGCCAGTACGTGATCTCCAAGACCGAGAGCGTGTCGGACCTGCTGGAAGTCGCGGTGATGCTGAAGGAGGCGGGGCTCGTGGTCCCCGGCGAGAGTCCCGCGTCCGCGCTGCAGGTGGTGCCGCTCTTCGAGACCATCGGCGACCTGCGCCGGGCGCCCGAGACCATGGGCGCCTGGTTCGCCCTCCCGGAGGCAAGGTCGATCGTGGCCTCCCTGGGCGGCGTGCAGGAGGTGATGCTCGGCTACTCCGACAGCAACAAGGACGGCGGCTATGTCACCTCCAACTGGGAGCTCTACAAGGCGGAGGTGGAGCTGGTGGCGGTGTTTCGCGCCGCCGGCGTGCGGCTTCGCTTCTTCCACGGGCGCGGCGGCACCGTGGGGCGCGGCGGCGGCCCCTCCTACGAGGCCATCCTCGCGCAGCCGCCCGGCAGCGTGCAGGGGGAGCTGCGGCTCACGGAGCAGGGCGAGGTGATCGCCGGCAAGTACGCCAACCGCGACATCGGCCGCCGCAACCTGGAGGCGCTCCTCGCCGCCACCCTGCGGGCCACGCTCGACGAGGCCCCTCGCGTGGAGCACGAGGAGTACCACGCCGCCATGGAGGAGATCAGCGCCGCGGCGATCGCCGCCTACCGCGGCCTCGTCTACGAAACGCCCGGCTTCGTCGATTTTTTCCAGGCGTCCACGCCGATCCGCGAGATCGCCGAGCTGAACATCGGCTCGCGGCCGGCCTCGCGCAAGCCCTCGCAGCGGATCGAGGACCTGCGCGCGATCCCGTGGGTGTTTTCCTGGGCGCAGTGCCGCGTGATGCTGCCGGGGTGGTATGGCCTGGGCAGCGCGGTCGCGGCCTACCTCGCGAAACACGGCGAGCGCGGACGCGCGCTGCTCGCCGAGATGTGGCGCGAATGGCCCTTCTTCCGCGCCATGCTCTCCAACCTGGAGATGCTCCTCGCCAAGGCCGATCTCTCGGTGGCCGCGCGCTACAAGGAGCTCGTGCCCGACGCGAAGCTCGCCGACGAGATCTTCGGCCGCATCCGCGGCGAGCTGGACCTCACCGTGAAGGCGTTCTTCACCATCACCGCGAACGAGGCCTTTCTCGTGAACAACCCCTCGCTCGCGCGCTCCATCCGCAACCGCTTCCCCTACCTCGACCCGTTGAACCACCTGCAGGTGGAGCTGCTCAAGCGCTACCGCGCCGGCGATTCCGCCGAGAAGGTCCACCGCGGCATCCACCTCACCATCAACGGGCTCGCCGCCGGCCTTCGCAACTCGGGTTGACACCTGTGGGGACGTGTCCGCGGACACGTCCCCAAAACCTGTCCCTCACGAGAGGACGCCCTTGGCGCGAAGCGATTGAATCCGCGCGTCGTCATAGCCGAGGTCACGAAGGACCGCGTCGGTATGTTCGCCCAGCTTCGGGCCGATCCAGCGCGTGCCGCCGGGCGTGGCCGAGAGTTTCGGCACGATGCCCGGGAGCAGCAGGTCGTGGTGGCCCAGCTTGTGCCGCTCGATCATGCCGCGCGCCTGGTAGTGCAGGTCGGCGGTGATGTCGGCGATCGAATAGATCCGGCCCGACGGCACCTCGGCTTCCTCCAGCACCGAGAGCGCCTCCTCGAGGTCGACCGTGGCGGTCCACGCGCCGATCGCCTGGTCGAGCTCCGCGGTTCGCTTCACGCGCCCCGCATTGTCGGCCAGCGACGGATCGGCGGCGAGATCGTCCCGGCCGATGGCTTTCATCATCCGCTTGAAGATGGAATCGGCGTTCGCGCCGATCACGACGTACTTCCCGTCGCGGCAGGGATAGGTGTTGGAGGGCACGATGCCCGGCAGCGCCGAACCGGCGCGCTCGCGCACGTGGTGGCCCATGCCGTATTCCGGGAGCATCGATTCCATCATCGCGAACACGGCCTCGTAGAGCGCCACGTCGACCACCTGCCCCCGCCCCGAGGTGGCGCGGTGGTGGATGGCGGTGAGGGCGCCGATGACGCCGAAGAGGGCCGCGAGCGAATCCCCGATGGACACGCCGACGCGAACCGGCGCGCGGTCCGGGTAGCCGGTGATGTAGCGCATGCCGCCCATGGATTCGCCGATGGCGCCGAAGCCGGGGCGGTCCTTGTAGGGGCCCGTCTGCCCGAAGCCGGAGAGGCGCACCATCACCAGGCCCGGGTTCGTGCTGGAAAGCGCCTCGTAGCCCAGGCCCCAGCGCTCCATCGTGCCGGGGCGGAAGTTCTCCACCACGATGTCGGCCGTCGCGACGAGATCGCGCACGACCTGCTGGCCCTCGGGCGCCTTCAGGTTCACGGCGACGGACTTCTTGTTGCGCGCCTGCGCGTACCACCAGAGCGAGTTGCCCTCGTGGAGCTGGCGCCACTTGCGAAGCGGATCGCCCTCCCCCGGCGTCTCGATCTTCACCACGTTGGCGCCGAACTCCGCGAGCAGGCGCGCGCAGTAGGG
>DAORTX010000146.1:2385-6666 GCA_035432885.1 Usitatibacteraceae bacterium | reverse complement strand
GCGCGCCACCGGCATCCCCGTCTCGAAGATGATGCAGGGCGAGCGCGACAAGCTGGTCCGCATGGAGGACAGGCTCCACGAGCGCGTCGTGGGCCAGGAAGAGGCCGTGCGGCTCGTCTCCGATGCCATCCGGCGCTCGCGCTCGGGCCTGTCCGACCCCAACCGGCCCTACGGCTCCTTCCTCTTCCTCGGGCCCACGGGCGTGGGCAAGACGGAGCTCTGCAAGGCGCTCGCGACCTTCCTGTTCGACTCCGAGGACCACCTCATCCGCGTGGACATGAGCGAGTTCATGGAGAAGCACTCCGTGGCGCGGCTGATCGGCGCGCCGCCCGGCTACGTCGGCTACGAGGAAGGCGGCCATCTCACCGAGGCCGTTCGCCGCAAGCCCTATTCCGTGATCCTGCTGGACGAGGTGGAGAAGGCCCATCCGGACGTCTTCAACGTGCTCCTGCAGGTTCTGGACGACGGGCGCATGACCGATGGGCAGGGCCGCACCGTCGACTTCAAGAACACCGTGGTGGTGATGACGTCGAACCTCGGCAGCCAGATGATCCAGGCGATGGCCGGGAGCGACCCCGCGCTCGTGAAGACCGCGATCATGGCGGAGGTGAAGACGCAGTTCCGTCCCGAGTTCGTGAACCGCATCGACGAGATCGTGATCTTCCACGCCCTCGGCGAGGAGCACATCCGCAACATCGCGAGGATCCAGCTGCGCTACCTCGTCGAGCGGGTGGCGAAGCTCGACATGGTCCTGGAGGTATCCGAGGGCGCGCTTTCGCGGCTCGCCGAGGCCGGCTTCGACCCGGTCTACGGCGCGCGCCCCCTGAAGCGGGCGATCCAGCAGGCCATCGAGAACCCGCTGTCCAAGGCGATCCTCGAGGGTCGCTTCGGGCCGAAGGATACCGTCGTCGTGAAGGAGGGCGCGTCGGGGCTCGTCTTCGAGAAAGGCGACGCGAAGGCGAGGAAGGCAGCCTGAACCGAAGGCGCTACTTCACGAGTTCGTCGTAGGCGAGCATCACGAAGAAACCCCAGATGAGCTCATCGAGGGTGAAGTTGCAGTGCTCGTACCGGTCCACCTCCACGGGCACGTACCGGGTGAATAGAGAACCCGCCAGCAGGGACTTCACCGCGTAGGCCTGCTGCTGGGCGACCGGCACCTGCTGGTCGCGAGTGGTGTGCATCGAGACCAGCGGGCGGCGCAAGGCGCCCGTTGTCTCGTAGTACGCGCTCATCGCGGCGAGAGCCGCCGTATCCGCGGCGACTCGCGGAACCCGCAGGTTGAGCGAGAAGTCGTCGCCGGAGCCCGTGTACCACTTGCTCCGGTTGTCGAACGGGAACCCTCCCAGGGTCGCCGCCGCGTCGTTCAGGTTCACCACGCTGTAGCGAAGGGCGTCCTTCACCGACTGTTCGGCCGTCGCCTCGAAGTTCGCGGCGTCGTAGGGAAGCCCGGCCACCGCCACCCATTGGTTCAGCTTGCTGCGGTTCTGCGGCGACATCACGATCGGCTTGACGACCTGGTCGTAATAGCTGCTCCAGACCTGCACCAGGGTGGGATCCGGATGGAACGGATCGCCCGGGATCACGTCCGGAAAGAAGTACTGGAACGTCGCCCGGGCATCGCCGAAATACTTGATCTGCTTTGGAAAGCTGCCGATGGGCCCGCACATCGCGAAGCCGGCGGAAAATACGCTCGAATGCCGCTCCAGCCCGAGGGTCGTGACGAGCCCGCCCTCCGAGGCGCCGACCAGGTAGACCTTGTTCGGTTTTCCCTTCTTCGCGGTGTAGAGGTTCACGAGATCGAGGACGTCGTTCAGGCCTTGGACCACGGCGAGGCCGGTTTTGCTGTAGCTGTTCGTCGCGAATCCGAATCCCAGGTAGTTTGCGATTTCATTCAGGCAGATGCCCTCCGGCAGGCAGAGCTGGTCCTGCGGGATGGAGACGGGCGTGCCGGCGTCCTGGAATCCGTGCGCCCAGATCACGAGGTTGCCGTTGTACTGGCCTGCGGGCGGCATGCAGATGCGGTAGATCGATCCGCTCGCCTGCGTGGCGTCGGGGTCGCATGTCGACTGTCCGAATGCCGGCGCGGCGATGGCAAGGACGAAAAGCAGGGATGCGACGTTTGTGGCGCGGAAGCGGGACATGTTCTCCTCCGTAGGTCGGAAGGGGCGCGGTCGTCGAACGGGGCATTTGTATCACAGACGCCCTTTCAAGTGACACCCTTCCCGTCGTTGGGGGTTCGGAGCCGTGCCTGGGCGGGACGCGTCTTCGTTGACGGCAATTGCGTCGCCCGCGAGAATCCCGCCATGAGAAGCCTCTGGAACGACGAGCAGGCGGCATCGCTTTCGGGCGACCTCGCGCTTCGCTGCTACACCTCGCGGCTTCTCGGACGCGACCGCACGCTGGTCCTGCACGGGGGCGGCAACACCTCGGTGAAGGTGGTCGAGAAGAACGTCCTCGGCGAGGACGAGGAACTGCTGTACGTGAAGGGCAGCGGCTGGGACCTGGAGACGATCGAGGAGGCCGGTTTCGTCCCGGTGCGGCTCGCGCACCTGCGGCGGCTCGCGAAACTGCCTGCCCTGGCCGACCCGGTGATGGTGAGCGAGCTCGCCACGAACACGACACGCGCGGGCGCGCCGTCGCCGTCCGTGGAAGCGATCCTGCACGCGATCCTGCCGCACAAGTTCGTCGACCACACGCATGCGGACGCCGTGCTCGCGATCACGAACACGCGAGACGGCGAGGCGAGGATCCGCGAGATCTACGGCGACCTGGTCGTCGTGATCCCCTACGTGATGCCCGGTTTCGACCTGGCGCGCCTTTGCGCGGAGCGGTTTTCGTCCCACGCGACACCCGCGACGATCGGCATGGTGCTCCTGAACCACGGCATCTTCTCCTTCGGGGAGACGGCGAGGCAGTCCTACGAGCGAATGGTGTCGCTCGTGGATCGCGCCGAGGAATACCTCCGGCGCGAGGGCGCCTGGGATCTTCCCGGACCCGGTGGGCGCCCTGTGCCCGGCCTGTCGCGCGAACTGGCGGCACTGCGCGGGGCGGTCTCGGCGGCGGCTGGCTTTCCGGTCGTCATGACCCGGCGATCGGACCCGCGAAGCCTCGCCTTCTGCGCGCGGCCCGACGTGGCCGCCATCTCGCAGCGAGGACCCGCGACGCCGGATCATTCGATCCGGACCAAGTGCGTGCCGATGGTGGGTCGCGACGTCCCCGCCTATGTGACCGCCTACCGGAAGTACTTCGCCGACCAGGAACCCGCGGCGACGCAGCGAAAGACTGCGCTCGACCCGGCGCCTCGCCTGGTGCTCGATCCCGATCTCGGGCTCCTGGGCATCGGACGCAGCGCGCGCGACGCCGCGATCGTGGCCGAGATCTACGCGCACACCATGGACGTGATCGAGCGAGCCGAGGCCCTGGGCGGCTACGTCGCGCTTGCCGCGAAGGACCTCTTCGACGTCGAGTACTGGGACCTGGAACAGGCGAAGTTGCGCAAGGCCGGAAAGCCGCCGGCGTTCGCGGGGGAAGTGGCGCTCGTGACGGGGGCCGGCTCGGGAATCGGAAAGGCCTGCGTGGCATCGCTACTTTCGCGCGGCGCGGCCGTGGTCGGCCTGGACCTCAGGCCGGAGATCGAGGCCATGCACGACCGCGCGGATTTCCTCGGCCTTGCCTGCGACGTGACGTCGGGCGAGCAGCTCGCGAACGCGCTCGAGCGCGCGGTCGATGCCTTCGGCGGCCTCGACATGCTCATCCTCAACGCCGGCGTCTTCCCCGGCGGAACGCGCATCGAGTCGCTCGGCACCGACGATTGGCTGCGCGTGATGCGGGTCAACGCCGACGCGAACCTGGTCCTGCTGCGGGAGTGCCACCCGTTCCTCAAGCTCTCGCCGCGAGGCGGCCGGGTGGTCGTGATCGGTTCGAAGAACGTTGCCGCGCCCGGGCCCGGTGCCGCGGCCTACTCGGCCTCGAAGGCGGCGCTGAACCAGCTCGCGCGCGTCGCGGCGCTCGAATGGGGCGTCGACGGCATCCGCGTGAACTCGATCCACCCGAATGCGGTTTTCGATACCGGCCTGTGGACCGAGGAGGTGCTCGCCGCGCGAGCCGCGCACCATGGCCAGAGCGTCGAGCAATACCGGCGCGCGAATGTTCTCGGCACGGAGGTGACCAGCCGGGACGTGGCCGAGCTCGCCGCGGAAATGTGCGGAAGCCTGTTCGCGAAGACCACCGGCGCGCAACTTCCGGTGGACGGCGGCAACGAGCGCGTCATCTGACGCGCCG
>DAORTX010000146.1:0-2285 GCA_035432885.1 Usitatibacteraceae bacterium | reverse complement strand
GCCGCCCTTCCCGGTTCCAGCCGGCCCGCTCAGTGCCAGCGGTAGTCTTGCCGGCCGTCATGCCCGTGACGATGTCGCTCCACGACGACCGGGGCATAGACGGGCCGCCGCGGCCCGTGCGCGTGAACGACCACCGTGCGCGGTCGGACGACCACCGGGGGCGGCGTGTAGTAGACGGGGGCCGGCGCGTAGTAGGCGCGGGGCGCGTAATAGACCGGCGCGGGCCGTGCGTACGTGACCGGCGGCGAATCGTAATCGGGACCGTAATAGCCCCGCGAGTCCGCCGCGATGCTGGCGCCGGTGATGGCACCCAGCACGCCGCCTACCACGGCGCCGTGGCGACCGTTCACGTTGTGGCCGATGGCCGCGCCGAGGGTCGCGCCCAGCAGTGCGCCGAGCCCGGGGTCGCTGGCGCTCGCCTGTAGCGGAACCAGGGTGGCACTGGCGATGGCGGCGATCGCGAGGGATTTCTTGAGCATCGTCGTCTCCTTTGATTCGTTGGCCGGAAGGCCGGAGGGCCGTCCTGCCGGGTGCCGGAAGATCCGGCGCCCGTGTCCAATAACGTCCCGGAAAGCCGCCGGTGGACACGAACACATCCTGTTACAGGGTTTCCGCGCGACGGAAGCACGCGATATAGTGGGCGCGCTCCGGGATTCATCCCGCCGGGCACCCAGAATCGGACAACGGAGAGCAGGGCCATGAGCCACAGCAAGGACAAGGACACGAAGAAGATGGTGAAGAAGGAACCCCTCAAGTCGCCCAAGGAGAAAAAGGAAGCCAAGCGCCTGAAGAAGCTCGAGCGGCAGCGCGGGTGAAGCAGACCGGGTCCCGGGCGGGCGGCGCCCTCTGGAACCTGGGATTCAGGCCTTTCTACCTCCTGGCGAGCGTGTTCGGCGCCGCGGGCATCGCCGTGTGGGCGGCCCAGTTCGCCGGCTGGTTTCCCGGCGGGGCATACCTGCAGGGGTACCTCTGGCACGCCCACGAGATGCTCTTCGGCTACACCGTGGCGGTCATCGCCGGCTTCCTGCTGACCGCCGTACGCAACTGGACCAACCTGCCGACGCCCGCCGGCCTTCCCCTCGCGGGCCTCGCGGCGCTGTGGGTCGCGGGGCGAATCCTGGTCCTCTTGCCCTGGCCGCTGGTGGCCGCGCTGGTGAATGCCGCTTTCCCCATCGCCGCGGCGATCGCGATCGGCGTACCCATGGTCCGCAGCGCCAACCGCCGCAATTACTTCTTTTCCGCGCTGCTCTTTCTCATGGGCATCGCCGTGCTCGCGTTCCATCTTTCCTACCAGGGCATTCTCGCGTTTCCGACGCGCCTTGGGTTGCTGGCGGGGCTCGACGTCGTCCTCTTCGTGATGGCGGTGATGGGCGGTCGCGTGATCCCCATGTTCACGAACAACGGCGTGCCGGGGACGAATGCGCGGCGGACGCTCGTGACGGAACGGCTTTCCCTCGGCAGCGTACTGGCGCTCCTCGCGGCGGATCTCGCGCTGGCGAGCGCGGAAGTGGTCGCCGTCGTGGCGCTCGTGGCCGCCGTCGCCCACGCCGCGCGGCTCTGGCTCTGGCAGCCCTGGCGGACGTCGCGGACGCCGCTGGTGTGGGTGCTGCACGCGGCCTACGCCTGGATCGTCATCCATCTCGCGCTGCGCTCGCTGTCCGCGTTCGGGGTAGTCGGCGAATCGCTCGCGCTGCATGCGCTCACCGTCGGTGCGATCGGCGGGCTCACGATCGGGATGATGACGCGGACGGCGCGGGGCCACACGGGCCGGCCGCTGGTGGCCGACGGCTGGGAAGTCGCCGCCTACGGACTGGTGATTGCGGCTGCCGTGGTGCGCGTGGGGGGCGGCATCGCCTTCCCGGCCGCCCAGGTTGCGACGGTGACGGCCTCGGCGGCGTTGTGGTCGGCCGCGCTGGCGATCTACGCGGTGCGCTACTGGCCCGTGCTCACGCGGCCCCGACTCGACGGCAAGCCGGGGTAGGGCGCCGGTGATCCCGGTCCGCCGCGGAATCGGTGGCGGCGGATCCCTCCTTGCCGGGCGAATATGGCATCGGGGCGCGATTTCGCGCTCACCCTTGCCGGATCAGCGCCTCCACCAGGGGCCGGAGGTCGAGTCCGGTTTGTGCGTACAGGCCCGACGCGCCATCGCGAAGCGATTCGAGGGGGCCCCGGACCGGTGGGCCGGCGCCGGCGAGGACGACGGTATTGCCCGCCTCGCACCTCGGCAGGACGAGCACCTGTTCGTCGAACGCCTCGCGGATGCGCGCGATGCTCGCGCCGGCGCC
>DAORTX010000145.1:4557-6740 GCA_035432885.1 Usitatibacteraceae bacterium | reverse complement strand
TCAGCTCGAGGACGCGGTCCTGCCAGTACTTCTGCGTGTTGAACCAGGGGAAGGCCATCGGGAAAGCGGGGTCGTCCCACCGCCGGGCGAGCCACGCGGCGTAGTGCAGCAGGCGAAGCGTCCGGAGCGCTTCCACCAGCCCCAGTTCGTGGTCGTCGAAATCGGCGAAATCCTCGTAGCCCCTGAGCACATGGCGAAGCTGCGCCGACATGTCGGCGCGGGTGCCCGACAGGAGCATCCACAGGTCCTGCACCGCGGGTCCGGTGCGCGCATCGTCGAAATCGACGAAGTGCGGGCCGCCGGGAGTCCACAGAACGTTTCCCGCATGGCAGTCGCCGTGGAGGCGGATGCGCGCCACGCGCGAAGCCCGGTCGAAGGCCCGCTGCGCGCCCTCGATCGCCAACGCGGCCGCGGCCGACCACGCCTCGCGCAGGTCGGGCGGAATGAACTCGTGCGCGAGGAGCCAGTCCCGCGAGGTGACGCCGAACGTCTGCACGTCGAGGGCGGGGCGGTGCGCGAACGGGGTCACGGCGCCGACGCCGTGGATGCGCCCGATGAACCGTCCCAGCCATTCGAGCGTGTAAGGGTCCTCGAGCTCGGGCGCGCGGCCGCCGCGGCGCGGGTAGAGCGAAAACCGGAAGCCGCCGTGGTGATGCAGCGTCGTGCCGCCGATCTCCAGCGCGGCCACCACGGGGATCTCCCGATCGGCCAGTTCGCGGGCGAAGCCGTGTTCCTCGAGGATCTCCTCGTCCGTCCAGCGTCCCGGCCGGTAGAACTTCGCCACGAGGAAGCGCGCGTCGCCGAGAGGCCCCCCCTGATCCTCCTCCAGGCCCACCTGGTAGACGCGATTTTCGTAGCTGTTGAGCGCGAGCTGCCTGCCGTCGGCGAGGAAACCCGTGCTTTCGACGGCGTTCAGCACGACGTCGGGTGTGAGGCCCGAGTAGGGCGGGGTGGCGGGAGCGTCGGTCACCTTTGCATTGTACGGCCGCCCCCGATTGGGATTGACGCGCTGCAGCATTGCACCCGGCCGGTGCACGGCGGCGTCCGGACGGCGGCGCGAGCCCCGGAAAGGCCACCATGGCACGTCTCCTGCTAATCCAGCGGCATCGCCTTTGCCGGGGTCCGCGAAATGCATTCGATCTCCCACGTCCTGCGCCGCCTGTCGAGGCGCGCGGCCGCTCCCGGCGATCCCGGCGGATGTCTCGACGAGGACGAGGTCGGCGCGCTGTGGGGCGCCGTGCTGGACGGCGCACTGCCGGAGCTCGAGCTGGGCGCGCTGCTCGCATCGCTTTCGATCGCCGGCGAGTCGCCCGCCGAATTGCTCGGGCTGCACCGCGCGCTGGCGACCCGGCAGGCGAGATTCCCGCGAACGGACGCGCGCCGCCCGATCGCGATCGCGCTCAGCGGACTCGTCTCGGGCGAAGCGGCCTTCTGCGTGCTCCTTGCGCTGTTCCTTCGCCGCTTCGATGTCCCGGTCTTGCTGCATGGGCCGCTTGATGCCCCCGAAGTCCCTTCCGCGCCGGCGTTGCTTCGCGAACTGGGCGTGCTGCCCAGCGCGTCGCTCGCGGAGGCGGAACGCGACCTTCGCACTCGCGGCGTGGTCTTCCTGCCGGTCCAGCTCCTGTCGCCCGTGCTGGGGGACTTGCTCGCGCTTCGCGCGCGCCTGGGGTCGACGAACGCCGCCCACCTCGCGGCGCAGGCGCTCGACCCCGGCGCGATGGGCGCGGTGCGACTCGCGATGTGCGTGCCGGGAACGGCGAGTGGGCGCCTCGCGGGCTTTCTCCCGGCAACCGGCGCCCGGTCGCTGCTCCTCGCGTGGCCCGCGGGAACCCCGGCATGCGACTTCGCGTTCCGGCCGCGAATATCGCTACATTCCGACGGTCTCGACGAGATCGTGTTCGATGCCGAGAACGCCGAAGGCGCCTCCCATGCCGGATTTCCCGCGCCCGGGCGCCTCGTGCCCTGGATGCGCGACGTCATCGCGCGAAGCGCTCCGGCACCGTCCCCACTGGTGAACCTGGCCGCCGCTTGCGTGTACGCCGCCGGCGCGGCCGGCGACTTTCCCCAGGCCAAGGCGATCGTGGCCCTGCAGTCGGGCCGGCTGGCGGCATGATGCCAAGATAACTCATTATTATTGTTGGGGATTTCCTCTCGCCGCCGGGCGATTGCCGGCGTCCGCTGTG
>DAORTX010000145.1:0-4457 GCA_035432885.1 Usitatibacteraceae bacterium | reverse complement strand
TTATTATTGTTGGGGATTTCCTCTCGCCGCCGGGCGATTGCCGGCGTCCGCTGTGCTAGTATCGGCTTCACCACGCGCCCTCCACGGAAGGCGGACCGCAACGATGAAAAATCCCCTCGACTCCCTCACCGGCACCGTCCTCTGCGGACTCGCCCTCACGGCCGTTCTCTACTACCTCGTGCTCCGTCTGATGGGAGGCTGACCATGGATTTCCTCCATTTCGGCCTGGGCAGGTGGGTGCACATCATGGCCGGCGTGATGTGGGTGGGACTTCTCTACTACTTCAATTTCGTCCACGCGGCCGCGATGAAGGACGCGCAGCCCGATGGAGGCGCCCAGGCGATCGCGAGGCACGTGGCGCCGCGCGCACTCTTCTACTTCCGCTGGGCCGCGGTCGTCACCTGGCTCGCGGGCATGTGGATCCTGGGCGACAAGGTCGACGAGGCGTTCCTCTTCAAGGAGCGCGCCTATGTTCCCATCGGGGTCGGCGCCTGGCTGGGCACGATCATGTTCGTGAACGTATGGGCGATCATCTGGCCCAACCAGAGGAAGATCCTGGGACTCGCGCCCGCTTCCGCGGACGAGGTGTCGCGCGCCCGCCGCGTCACCTTTCTCGCCTCGCGGCTGAACGTGGTGCTCTCCATGCCGATGCTCTTCTTCATGTCCGCCTCCGGCGGTCTTTTCCGCACCGCCGTCTTCGGCTGAGGCAATCGCCCGGAAGGATTCCGAGGCGCCGGCGACGGCGTCCCTCAGTCCGGCGGACGGGGAAGCCCCGATACCCGGTCGCCCGCCTTGACCTTGCGCGCGGCGAACCAGCCCTGGTTGGTCTCGATCGCGTAGCGCGCGGGGCCGGCCGCGGCGTGCGCATCCAGCGTCCCGGGCGCCATGTCGGCGATGTTGAGGATGCGGCCCTCGGCATCGATGAAGGCGACCGACAGCGCGAGAAGCGTGTTCTTCATCCACATCGCGTGGTAACCGGGCTCGTCGAAGACGAAGAGCATGCCGTCGTTCCGGCCGAGTTTCGCGCGGAACATGAGTCCGACGGCGCGCTGCTCGGTCGTGGCCGCGACCTCGACGCGAAGCGCGTGGCCGGCGACCTTCACCTGGATCGCCGGCATCGGCGCCTGCGCGCGGGCGTGGGCGGCGGTGGCGAGCAGCAGCGCGGCCGCGAGCATGCGCCACGCCGTGGCGCGAAAAAGAACGGCAGGTAGAATGGCTTCCACGAATCTCACTTTCCTCGAGTCGGCGCTGGCAGCTTAACGCACGAGACATCCGATGCGCCTACCCGCAAGCCTCGTTCCCGCCCTGTTCCTCGCCTCCTGCGCGCTGGCGCCGCCAGCGCCGCCGCCGGAGGAAACGCCACGGCAGGCGCAGGAGCGCCGCGCCAAGGCGCCGCGCCCGGTGTACAACCTCGCGGGCTATCCGCCCGCCGTTCGCGACGGCTACATCGACGGCTGCGAGACCGCGAAGAATTCCGAGTACGGTCGCAAGGACGAGAAGCGCTTCGCCCGGGACGCGCGCTATCGCATGGGCTGGAATGACGGCCTGTCGATGTGCGCCGTCCGGTGAGCTAGCCGACGCCGTCGAGAACCCAGGCGGCCATCGCCTCGAGGATCTCCGGCACCTCGCCGACCGCGGTCTGGACGGCGATCGGCAGCCCGGCGTGGGCGGCCCGCAGTTCCTCGACGATCCGCGGCAGGTCGTTCCGGATGTGCCCGCCGGGGGCCATGAACAGGGGAAAGACGGTGATCGCCGCCACGCCCTTGGCCGCCAGCGCCCGCACCGCATCGGGGAGGTTCGGGGTCATCAATTCCAGGAACGCGAGCTCGACGGGAAACTCCGGCCGCCTGGCGCGGACGATGTCCCGGATGGCTTCGAAAGGCCGAGCCCACTCGGGGTCGCGGGCGCCATGGGCGAAAAGGACGATGCCGTGCATGGCCGCGGTCAGTGCTTTCCCGTGGAGCCGAAACCACCTTCGCCGCGGGCGCTTTCGTCGAACGACTCCACCACGTTCAGCTCGACCTGGACCACCGGGATCACGACGAGCTGGGCGATCCGCTCCATCGGGTTCACGACGAAGGAATCGCGGCCGCGGTTCCAGCACGACACGAAGAGCTGCCCCTGGTAGTCGGAATCGATGAGCCCGACGAGGTTGCCCAATACGATGCCGTGCTTGTGGCCGAGGCCCGAGCGCGGAATGATCACCGCGGCGTGGCCGGGGTCGGCGACGTGGATGGCGAGGCCGGTCGGCACCAGGGCGCTGTCGCCGGCGTGCAGCGTGAGCGGGTGGTCCAGGCAGGCGCGCAGGTCGAGTCCCGCGGATCCGCCGGTGGCGTAGGCGGGCAGGTGGGTGCGCATGCGCTCGTCGAGGATCCTCACGTCGAGTTTCTTCATGGGACGGTGCCGGCCACGCACTCCAAGGGTTCGCTCCGCCGGAGGGCGGACGGGTTCACGGCCGGCAAGATCAGGACGCCTGCTTGATGGGCGTGACGCTCGCCGCGCCGCCCTTCGCATCGAAGAGCGCGATCGCGTGCTCGAGGATCGCGTGCGCGATGCGCGACTTCGGGGCCCGCGCGATCGGGTGCGCCCCCGCGTCGTCGTAGATCGTGACCTCGTTCTCCTCGCGGCCGATCGTGTGCTGGACGAGGTTCGCGACGATCATGGGCAGGCTCTTGCGCTTGCGCTTGGCCTGCGCGTACTCCGCCAGGTTCTCGCTCTCCGCGGCGAATCCCACGCAGAAAGGGCCGCCCGGCATCCTCGCCACCTGCGCGAGGATGTCGACGGTGGGCTTCAGCTTGATCTCGAGGGGCTCTCCCGACTTCTTGATCTTGCGCGACGAGGTCGTCTCCGGCGTGTAGTCGGCCACGGCCGCGACGCTGAAGAAGAAGTCCGCGCCGGAGGCGTGGGCGTTCACCGCGTTCAGCATCTCGGCGGCGCTCGTCACGTAGACGAAATGCGCGTTCGCGGGCGGCGCAAGCAGCGTCGGCCCGGAGACGAGCGTCACGTCCGCGCCGAGCGTCGCGGCCGCTTCCGCGAGCGCGTAGCCCATTTTCCCGGAGCTCTGGTTGGTGAAGCCGCGCACGGTGTCGATGGCCTCGAAGGTGGGGCCGGCCGTGACGAGCACGCGGCGGCCCGCGAGCCGCTTGGGCGACAGGAACGAGAGGATGGCGTGCAGAAGCTCCTCGGGCTCCAGGAGCCTGCCCATGCCCGTTTCCCCGCAGGCCTGGTCGCCGGCGGCCGGGCCGAGCACCGCGACGCCGTCGGCGCGCAGCAGGTTCAGGTTGCGCTGCGTGGCCGGGTTGTCCCACATCTCGCGGTTCATCGCGGGCGCCACCAGCAACGGGCAATTGCGGGCGAGACAGGCCGCCGAGAGAAGATCGTCGGCGAGCCCGTGCGCGAGCTTGGCGAGGAAGTTCGCGCTGGCCGGCGCGATCACCATCGCATCGGCGCCCCGCGAGAGTTCGATATGCGCCATCGCATTGGGGAAGCCCGCATCCCACAGGTCGATCGCGACCGGCTTCCCGGTAAGCGCCTGGAAGGTCGCGGGCGTGACGAATTTCGTGCCGGACGCTGTCATCGCGACCTGCACGTCGACGTTATTGCGGATGAGCGCCCGCGCGAGTTCCGCCGCCTTGTAGGCGGCGATGCCTCCCGTCACACCCAGCAGAACGCGGCGCTGTCCCGAGTCGTCCATCGCCGCATTCTACAAGAGAGAGTCACGCCCCATGCTTCAAGCCCCATGGCCCGCCGCCGGCCGGCCTCGCGTGCGCCTGGCGACCCACGGCGCCGCTTCGCTGTCCGACGCGGAACTGGTCGCCCTCATGCTGCACACGGGGCGGGCGGGCCGGTCGCCCTCGGCGATCGCGGGCGAGCTGCTCGCCCGTTTCGGCCGCGTCTCGCGGCTGCTCGCCGCGCCGGTTTCCGAGGTGGCAGCGGTCCCCGGGGTCGGCCCGGTTCGCGCCACCCAGCTCGCCGCGGCGATGGAACTCGCCCTGCGCTCGCTTGCCGAGCAGATGCAGTCGCGCGACAGCCTCGCCTCGCCGGCGGCGGTGCGCGGCTACCTGCGCCTGCGCATGCAGCACCTCGGGCACGAGGTCTTCTGGGCGGTCTTTCTCGATGCCCAGAACCGGGTCATCGCCGCCGAGGAGCTCTTTCGGGGCACCCTCACGCAAACCAGCGTCTACCCCCGCGAGGTCGTCAAGCAAGCGCTCGCCCACAACGCCGCCGGGGTGATCCTGGCGCACAACCACCCCTCCGGGGTTGCGGAACCATCCGTTCAGGATCAAGCACTTACGCGGTCCCTGTGCGAATCCCTCGCGCTCGTGGACGTGAAGGTGCTCGACCACTTCATCGTCGCCCCCGGGGCCTGCCTGTCGTTTGCGGAGCGCGGGCTGCTCTGACTCGGGCGCCCGGAGAATTCGCCTTGAGGAAGGTAGCGGCCCTGGGCTATAATCACG
>DAORTX010000144.1:0-6760 GCA_035432885.1 Usitatibacteraceae bacterium | reverse complement strand
CAGGTTTCTTCTTCGCGGTTGCCATCGTGTTGCTCCTTTCGATTGTTGGACCGAATTGTCTTTCCGTGGCAGGCGGCAGCATCGCCGGGATTCCCGCCACTACCAAGCGCTCGGAATTCGCGATCGAACGGTGAAGCCTGGTGGCTCTCTGTCCGGTGCCCCGCGGCGCTTTCGCGTCATCGATGCACCAGCTTGGTGAGGGCGATGATATGCGAAAAAATCGCGGATCCGCGGTTTCGGACCGTGTCAAGCGCGACTAATTGATCGAACTCGCGCTCAAGTGGTGTCGATTCGATACCATCATGGGCCGCGGGAATTCGCCGCCCGCGGACTACTCGAGGGTGGCCTCGCCGGCGAAGAGCGCGGCGATCGTCTCCCGCGGCCGCACCTGCACGGCGCGCGAACCGTCGACCATCACCTCGCAAGGGCGTGGACGCGAGTTGTAGTTGGAGCTCATCGCCATGCCGTAGGCGCCCGCCGAGAGGATGGCGATGCCGTCGCCGGGGGCGATCGCAAGGCGCCGGTCGGTGCCCAGGACGTCGGAGGATTCGCATACCGGCCCGACGACGTCGTAGTCGGCCTCCGGCCGCCCGAGCGTGGCGAGCGGCTCGATCCCGTGCCAGGCCTCGTAGAGCGCCGGACGAATGAGCTCGCTCATGGAGGCGTCGACGATGGCGAAGCGCCGGCTCTTGTCCAGCTTCAGGTACTCGACCCGGGACAGGAGGACGCCTGCGTTGCCGACGATGGCGCGACCCGGCTCGAGCACCAGCGAGAGCCCGGTTCCGGCGAGGCGCGCGACGACCGCGCGGCACCAGCGTCCGATGTCGATCGCCTCCTCTTCCTCCCGGTAGCGGATGCCCAGCCCTCCGCCCAGGTCGATGTGGCGGATCGGGATTCCCCGCGCGGCGACCGCGGCGGCGAGTTCCACCACCCGCTCGAGCGCCTCCTCGAGCGGTGCCATGTCGAGGATCTGAGAGCCGATATGGCAGTCGATGCCGGTCACCTCCAGGTTCGCCAGCCCCGCGGCCAGGTCGTAGGCAGCGAGCGCGCGATCGTGGGCGATGCCGAACTTGTTTCCCTTGAGGCCGGTCGAGATGTAGGGATGGGTTCTCGCGTCGACGTCGGGATTGACGCGCAAGGAGACGGGCGCGCGGCGGCCCATGGCGCCGGCGATCGCGTCGAGCCGCTCGAGTTCCGGTTCGCTCTCGACGTTGAAGCAGCGGATTCCGGCGGCGAGGGCCGCGCCGATCTCCGCCTCGGTCTTGCCCACGCCGGAGAAGATGACGCGCTCGGCGGACCCGCCCGCGGCCTGCACGCGGGCCAGCTCGCCGCCCGAGACGATGTCGAACCCGGACCCCAGGCGCGCGAGGATGCCCAGGACCGCGAGGTTCGAATTCGCCTTGACCGCGTAGCAGACGAGGTGATCCGTGCCGGCCAGCGCGTCGTCGAAGCTGCGCCACGCCGCCTCGATCGCCGCTCGCGAGTAGACGTAGCAAGGCGTGCCGTAGCGGCTGGCCACGTCGGCGAGGCGAACGCCCTCCATCCACAGCTCGCCGTCCTGGCGGCGCACGGCGTTCATGGGTGGGCGGCGACGGCCGCTTTCGGCGGCTCGGGGAGCTTGAGCGGGCCCTTCTGGCCGCAGGCGCCGACGGTGATCGCGAGTGCGATCCAGG
This sequence comes from Usitatibacteraceae bacterium, assembly GCA_035432885.1. Taxonomy (GTDB): domain Bacteria; phylum Pseudomonadota; class Gammaproteobacteria; order Burkholderiales; family Usitatibacteraceae; genus FEB-7. Next base: position 5,087 of record DAORTX010000144.1, on the reverse strand, counting down.
CGAGTGCGCGTATCATGGGAAAGAGCGTAGCACAGGCCTTTCTGACCCATGAACGAGAGCGAATTCCACCGCGCCGTCGAAGCAGTGTTCGCCCGCATCGAGCGCGCCGCGGAGGCGACGCAGGGCATCGAGGCCGATGTCGAGGCGGGCATCCTCACCCTGGAATGCCCCGACGGCAGCCGGATCATCGTGAATCGCCAGACGCCGAACCGCGAGATCTGGATCGCGGCGCGCTCGGGAGGCTTTCACTTCGGCTGGAAGGATGGCGCCTGGCGCGACACCCGTTCCGGCGCGGAATTGTTCGCTTCGCTCGGGGAAATCGCGCAGGCGCAGGCGGGCGAGAACCTTCCGCTCGGCTGATTTCAGCGCCGCGCCGGCCCGGATTCCGGGAAGGTGTCGAATCGACACGATATGGCGTGGGCGCAAATCCTTGACATTGTCGTGTCGACCCGATACTAATTGGGTGCGCCCCCGGGGCGCGGGGAGGAGGATTCGTGGACAAGAACCCGCTGGTGCTGCTGGAGCTGGTGGAGCGGCTGGCGAACCTCATGCGCGCCGAGATGCGCAAGGCGGGTTCCGACGAGAACCTGCAGCCGGTCCACCTGCATGCGCTCGTCTACCTGAGCAAGGCGAACCGCTACTCCAACACCCCGCAGGCGCTCTCGGCCTACCTCGGGCTCACCAAGGGAACGGTCTCCCAGACGCTGCTCATCCTGGACCGGCGCGCCCTCATCGAGCGCTACCAGGACGAAATCGACCGCCGGGTGGTGAGGCTTCGCCTGTCGACCGCGGGCGAGCAGCTCCTGTACGAGGCCCAGCCGGCGCTCGCCTGGCAGAACGCGACGCGAAACATCAGCCCGAACCGCATCCGCAACGCCACGTCGGCGCTGCGCGAAACGCTCGCCACGTTCCAGGAAGACAACGAGGGGGCGATGTTCGGGGAGTGCACCGACTGCGCCCATTGCCACAAGCTCTCGCAGCGTGTCTTCCGCTGCGGCCTGATGGGCGATCGGCTGTCCGGGCCGGAAACCCGGAGGCTGTGCTGGCTCTACGAAGCGAAGCGGGAAAGCGAGTAGGCGAGGGAAAGCGGGAAGGCGGCTAGACCGCCCGGCCCGACAGGCCTAGAGCCGCGCCCTCGCCCGGGCGATGGCCGCAAGGACCGCCTCCGGGGCGGTGCCGCCGGTATGCCGGCGCGAGGCCACCGATCCTTCCGGAGTCAGCACGTCGTAGACGTCCGCCTCGATGCGAGGCGAGAACGCCTTGAGCCGTTCGATCGGGAGTTGCGGGAGATCGAGGCCGGCGATCTCGGCCTCCCGAACCGCGCGCGCCACGATCTCGTGGGCGTCCCGAAACGCGAGGCCCTTGCGCACGAGGTAGTCCGCGAGGTCCGTGGCCGTCGCGAATCCCTCTTCGAGCGCGGCACGCATGCGATCGGGCCGGGCGCTCACCCCGCCCAGGAGCTCGGCGAGGATCGTGAAGGTGTCCGAAAGCGTGTCCGCGGCGTCGAAGAGGGGTTCCTTGTCCTCCTGGTTGTCCTTGTTGTAGGCAAGCGGCTGCGCCTTCACCAGGGTGAGGAGGGAGACCAGGGCCCCGTAGACGCGCCCGGCCTTGCCTCGCATGAGCTCCGGGACGTCCGGATTCTTCTTCTGCGGCATGATCGACGAACCGGTGCAGAAGCGGTCGGCGATCGCCACGAAGCCGAAACGCGGGTTCATCCAGAGAACCAGTTCTTCCGAGAGCCGCGAGACATGGGCCATGGCGAGCGCCGCCGCGGCGAGGAATTCCACGGCGAAGTCCCGGTCCGAGACCGCGTCCAGGGAGTTCTCGCACACGCCGTCGAAGCCGAGCTCCTCCGCGACCGACTCCCGGTCGATCGGAAAGCCCGTGCCGGCGAGTGCCGCCGCGCCCAGGGGCAGGCGGTTCGCGCGCCCGCGGCAATCGGCCAGGCGCTCGGCGTCGCGGGAGAACATCTCGAAATAGGCCATCAGGTGGTGCCCGAAGGTCACCGGCTGGGCGACCTGCAGGTGCGTGAAGCCGGGCATCACGGTGGCGGCGTTTGCCTCGGCGAGATCGACAAGCCGCACGCGGACCGCCCGGAGGAGCGACGTCAGGGAGTCGATCTCCGCGCGCAGCCAGAGCCGGATGTCGGTGGCGACCTGGTCGTTGCGCGACCGGGCCGTGTGCAGGCGCTTGCCGGCCTCACCCACCAGCTCGGTCAGCCGGTGTTCGATGTTCAGGTGGACGTCCTCGCGGGCGACCGACCATTCGAAGCGTCCTTCGCGGATCTCCGCGCCCACCTGCTCCATGCCCCGCTCGATCGCCTCGAGGTCGGCCTTGGGAAGGATGCCGCAGCGTGAGAGCATGCGGGCATGGGCCAGGGAGCCCAGGATGTCGTATTCGGCGAGACGCCGGTCGAAGGACACCGAGGCGGTGTATCGCTGGGTGAGGCGGTCGACCGGCTCCGTGAAGCGGCCCGACCAGGCCTTGGCCGGCGATTGCCCGCCTTTCTTGTCGTCTTTCGGTTGCATGGAGTCGGCGGCGTTGGGGAGAATGTCTGCGTGGCGAGTATAAATCAGACGGGTGCGGGCATCCGGTTGCCGAACTTCTGCAACCTTGGCGTGATGCTTCGCGTGATGGTCATCGCCAACCTGTTCGTGGTGGCCGCCGCGGTCATGCGCTCGCGCCAGGTCGCCGACCTCGGCGGGCAGTTCCTCGTCGGCGCCGCCTTTGCCGAGCCGATGCTGATCGTCTCCCTCACGGCGCTGTGCGCCGGGCGTCGGATCCTGCACGCCCTCAGCTACCCCGCCGCCATCGCCGCCGTGTTCGTCCTCGAACTGCTCCTCGCCTGGGCCTGGGCCGAGGCCTTCGGCGCGCTGCTCCCCGACCAGGCCCCGGCCTCGATGGCGCGCGGCGCTTTCTTCGTTCTCTTCGTGACCGGCACCATCCTCGTCTATTTCGACCTGCGCTCGCGCGCCCTGTCGCCCGCGATCGCGGAGGCGCGGATCCAGGCGCTGCAGGCCCGCATCCGCCCGCACTTCCTCTACAACAGCATCAACGCCGTCCTCTCCCTGATCCGCTCCGATCCCAAGCGCGCCGAGCGGGCGCTCGAGGATCTCGCGGACCTCTTCCGGGTCCTCATGGCCGACAACCGGGCCCTGGCGCCGCTTGCGAAGGAAGTGGATATTGCCCGCCAGTACCTCGCGATCGAGGAATTGCGCCTCGGCGCCCGCTTGCGGGTGCTTTGGCGGGTGGAGGCGATGCCGGCCGATGCCCTGGTGCCCGCCTTGCTGCTGCAGCCGCTCGTGGAAAACGCGGTCTACCACGGCATCGAACCCATCGAGGCCGGCGGCGAAATCGCGATCGAGATCGGCGCGACCGGGGAGCAGCTCGAGATCCGGCTCACCAATCCCTTCCGGTCCTCCGGCGACCGGCACGCGGGAAACCGGATGGCGCTCGCCAACATCCGAGAGCGCCTCCAGCTGCACTTCGACGTCGAGGCCGGCATGCGCTCGCGAATCGTCGGCGATACCTACGAAGTGACCATCCGCCTTCCCTACATCGCCGCGCCCCGATGACGCTAGCCGACGCCCGGATCCCCCGTGTGCTCGTTGCCGACGACGAGGCCCCGGCCCGCTCGCGCTTGCGCGACCTCCTGGACGACTGCCGCGCCGATTTCGACCTCACCATCGTCGACGAGGCGAGGAACGGCATGGAAGTGCTCGAGATCGTCGGCCGCGAGAAGATCGACATCGTGCTTCTCGACATCCGCATGCCCGAGATGGACGGCATGGAGGCGGCGCGCCACCTGGCCGGGATGGCGCAGCCGCCCGCCATCATCTTCACCACCGCGTTCGACGCCTATGCGCTCAAGGCCTTCGAGGTGAACGCGATCGACTACCTCCTGAAGCCGATCCGGGCCGAGCGCCTCCTCGCGGCGCTGCGCAAGGCGCACGCTTCCGCCCCCAGCCGGGATGCGCTGGCGGCCGCCGCGAACCAGCCGAGGAGGCACCTGAGCGTCCACGAGCGCGGCAAGATCCACCTCGTGCCGGTGGCCGACGTGCTCTACCTGCGCGCCGAGCTGAAGTACGTCACGGTCCGCACCGCTGCGCGCGAGTTCCTCGTCGAGGAGTCCCTCACGCGGCTGGAGGAGGAGTTCGGGGAATCGCTCGTGCGCGTGCACCGCAACTGCCTCGTCGCCCGACAGGCGATCGAGGGCTTCGAGCGCAATGCCCAGGAAAGCGAATCCGGGTGGGCCGTGATCATCCGCGGGACCGGGGAGCGACTCCCCGTGAGCCGTCGCCAGCAGCACGTGGTGAAGGAGTTTCGTTAGCCGGGCCGAGCTATTCCCAGTAGGGCGGGTCCCCGAAAGCCTTCTTGAGGTGCTCGATGAAGAAGCGCACCTTCGCGGGCAGGAGGCGGCGCTCGGGAAACACGGCATAGATGTTGTTGCCGGGAACGGCGAACTCGTCGAGCGCGGTGGCGAGGCGCCCCTTCTTCACCTCCTCGCTCACCTCCCAGGCGCTTCGCAACGCGAGGCCCTCGCCGGCAAGGGCCCAGCGGGTGAGCACCTCGCCGTCGTTGCACTGCAGGTTGCCGCCCACCTTCACCGTGACGGGCTTGCCGCGATCGTGGAAGGACCAGGCGTCCGCCACCCCGTCGTCGGTGCAGGTGACGAGGCAGTTGTGGCGGGCCAGGTCGGCGAGGGACTGGGGCCGGCCCGCCCGCTTGAAGTAGGTGGGCGCCGCGCAGACCACGCGGTGGTTGCGGGCGAGCATCACGGCAACCAGGTCGGCGCTCTTCAGGTCCGCGATGCGGATGGCGAGGTCGAATCGCTCGTTCTTCAGGTCCACGAGGCGCTCCGAGAGGTGGAGCTGGACGACGAGGTTGGGATGCGTGGACAGGAACGAGGGCAGGTGGGGAGCGATGTGCTTGCGCCCGAACGAGGTCGGCGCCGTGACGATCAGCCGCCCGGCGGCGCTCTTCGCGCCCGCCGTGAGCGCGTCCTCCGACGAGCGCAATTCCTCGAGGACGCGGTGGCAGTCCTCGTAGAACGTGGCGCCCTCCGGCGTGAGCGTCACCTTGCGCGT
>DAORTX010000143.1:0-6765 GCA_035432885.1 Usitatibacteraceae bacterium | reverse complement strand
CTCACCGGCCAGAACGAGGAGTCGAACGCCCGCCGCGCCCGGGCGCTGGGTGCCGCGGACCTCGTGCCCAAGCCCTGCGAGCCCGACGACTTGCGCGCCCTGCTCAAGCGGACGCTTCGCTCGCGGGAGCTCGCGCCGGCCTCCGGCCTGCCCGGAGAGAACCGGGGCCTCGTCGGCGAGAGCCCGCCCATGCGCAAGCTCCGCAGCCAGATCGACCTGTACGCGTCATCCGCTTTCCCCGCGTTGATCGAAGGCGAGTCCGGCAGCGGCAAGGAAGGCGTGGCCTTCGCGCTGCACCACTTGAGCCCGCGGGCCGAGGAGCCCTTTCTCGCGCTGAACTGCGCGGCGATCTCCCCTTCCCTCGTCGAGCCGACCCTGTTCGGCTACGCGAAGGGAGCCTTCACCGGCGCGGTGCAGTCGAAGGCCGGCTATTTCGAGGATGCCGCGCGGGGAACGCTCTTCCTGGACGAGATCGGCGAGCTGCCCGTCGACCTGCAGGCGAAGCTGCTGCGCGTCCTCGAGAACGGCGAGTACCAGCGCGTGGGGGAAACCCAGACGCGCGTGAGCCAGGCCCGGATCGTGGCCGCCACCAATCGCGACCTGCGCAGGGAAATCGCCCAGGGCCGGTTCAGGGCCGATCTCTACCACCGCCTGTCGGTCTTCACCATCGCCGTGCCGCCCCTGCGGGAACTGGGCGAGGACAAGACGCGCCTGCTCGACCATTTCGCCCGGATCTTCGCCGAACGGGCGGGCGCGCAGTCGTTCCGGCTGGACGACGCGGCACGGGCACGCTGGCTCGCCTACCCGTTCCCGGGCAATGTGCGCGAGCTTCGCAACATCGTGATCCGCCTGAACACCAAGTTCGCCGGCTACACCGTCGGCGCCCCGGAACTCGAGACGGAGTTCGCGCCGGTGCAACCGGGCGCGGCGCAGGGGCACGACCCCCAGGCCGAAGCGCGCTCGGCGCTCTCCTCGGGCCAGCCCTTCGACCTGGTTTCCGCGATGAAAGCCGTGGAAGCCGTCTACCTGGACGCCGCCATCGAGATCGCGCAGGGAAACATGTCCCGCGCGGCGCGCCTGCTCGGCATTTCGCGAAGCACCCTCTACAGCCGCCTCGAGGCGACGGGGCGGGCCGGTGCTAGACTCGCCGATCCGGATCCTGCCGAGCCGCCGGTGCCTCCCGGCCCGCGCAATTGACTTCCCGCTCCCCATTCCTCCCATGACGATGTACCTCGAGCACTTCGGCCTTCGCGAGGCGCCGTTTCGCATCACGCCCCACACCGAGTTCTTCTTCGCCGGCGCCAACCGCGGCGCGACGCTGGAGGCGCTGGTCTACGCGATCACCGCGGGCGAGGGCCTGGTGAAGGTCACCGGCGAGGTGGGCACCGGCAAGACGATGCTCTGCCGGGTGCTCATGGAGCGGCTGCCGGCTTCGGTGGAGACGATCTACCTCGCCGTGCCGAGCCTCACGCGGGACGAGATGCTCATCGCGATCGCGAGCGAGCTCGGCGTCGACACGCAGGGAGCGAACACGACGCAGCTCCTGAGGGGGCTGCAGGGGCGCCTCATCGCGCTGCACGCCGAGGGACGCCAGGTCGTGGCGCTCATCGACGAGGCGCACGCGATGCCGCTTGCCACGCTCGAGGAAATCCGGCTCCTGTCGAACCTCGAGACGGGCAAGGAAAAGCTCCTGCAGATCGTCCTGTTCGGACAGCCGGAGCTCGACGAGCACCTGGGCCTGCCCCACATGCGCCAGTTGAAGGAGCGGATCACGCACGCCTTCGGGCTCTCGCCGCTGCCGCCGAACGACATCAAGGACTACATCGGCTTCCGGTTGCGCGCCGCGGGCTATCACGGCCCCGACCTCTTCGGACCCGAGGCGCTGCGGATCATCGGCGAGGCCTCCGAAGGACTCACGCGACGCATCAACATCTTCGCCGACAAGACGCTCCTGGCGGCGTTCGCGGCCGGGACGCACACGGTGAGCCCGGACCACGCTCGGGCCGCGATTTCCGACACCCAGATCGTGATGCCGTCCCATCGGCGCCCCAGGCACGTCGCCCTGGCGGCCATGGCCGGCCTGGTCGCCGGCGTTGCGATCGGATTCGGGGCCGCCGAGTATCTCCGTCCGAATCCAACCCCGCTCCCGGGCCCGGTTTCGGCAACGACGCCGGCAAAGGCTGCCGCCCAGCCGGATCAGCCGGATCAGCCGGATCAGCCCAAGGTGTCGCTCCTGCCAGCCGGCTCTCCGACGCCCACGGACGTGGCCGCGAGCGCACCTCCTTCGACGCCGGCGGCGCCGGCAACGGCGGCGCGGGCAATGTCGGCACCGGGCAGGCCGGCCCCCGCGCCAGAGACCCGTGGTTCCCCGGCCATGGCCCCGGCGTTGAAGGAAGACGCGTCCGATCTCGAGTCGCGCTATGCCGCCGGGCAGTCCCTGCTCGGGGAATCCTCGGAGGGACGCTGGGTCGTCCAGCTGATGATGACGGACGCGCGCGAAAGGGACTACCTGCAGTCGTTCCTCACGCAGGCCTCGAAGGCGCTCAAGTCCGGCGACCTGTTCCTCTACCCGAGCGGCACGGCCGAATCGCCCAAACTCGGGGTCATCTACGGCGCCTTCCAGTCCCGTCGCGAGGCAAACGATGCCCTGGGCGCGCTTCCCGACAACGTTCGCCAGTTCAGGCCCTACGTGCGCGCCCTGGAGTCGGTGCGATCCGACGTTCGCCGGGGGCCGTCGACATGACCGCTTTCGGGAGGAGATCGTCAAGCGGGATTCGGGGGGCGGGCCGCCCGGGATTCGTTTGCGTTTCCGCAGCGAAAACGCTATAAAGTGCCGTATTCCGTTCCCCCCTTAAAACAATCACTTACGGAATCATCTTGACGATGCGCCTGAACCGCAATCCCGCACTAGTCACCGTGGCGACATTGGCCGCGCTTGCGGCAGGTTGCGGAACCCAGCCGATCGCCAAGCCCGACACGCACCTCTCGCAGGAACCGGCGCGTGCCGCGGCGGCCGCCTCGATCCCGAGTCCGGTCATGCCCGCTCCCCTGCCCCCGCCTCCCGAGGCGCGCGCGGCGCAGATCAGGTACTCCATCGTGGTCGCCCACCAGTCGGTCCGCGACGTCCTGCTCGCCATCGCCCGCGAAACGAAGGTGAACGTCGACGTGCATCCCGGCGTCGAGGGCGCGATCACCATCAACGCGATCGACCAGACGCTCACGCAGATCCTCGACCGGATCTCGAAGCAGGTCGACATGCGCTACCAGATCGAGGGGCAGACGATCCACGTCATGCCCGACTCGCCGTTCCTGCGCAGCTACCGCGTCGACTACGTGAACATGGCTCGCGACACGACCGAGACGACGTCCCTGTCGACAACCGTCATCTCGGGCTCCCTCGGGACGGCCACCGGCGGAGCGACCGGGCAGGGGGACAACAACTCGACGTTGCGGATCAGCAGCACCTCCCGCAACCGTTTCTGGGAGACGCTCGAGAAGAACCTGAAGGACCTGCTGCGCGAGACGGACAAGCTCCTTCCGGAAGGCAGCAGCGAGACTTTCGTGAGCGGGCGTGGGCGCGCTGCCGGGTCCGGGAGCCAGGCCGCCCCGCGACAGCGCTCGACCACGGCCGCCGGAAGGTCCGCCACCGCGACGCCGGGGTCGACCGTGCCCGTCCAGTCGCAGTCGGAACAGAGCACCGAATTCACCGAGCAGCGCCTCACGTTCCGCGAAGCCGCCGCCGTGATCGTCAATCCCGAGGCGGGAATCGTCACCGTGCGCGCCACCTCGCGCCAGCACGAGAAGGTCTCCGAATTCCTCGAGCAGGTCACGGGCTCGGCGCGCCGGCAAGTGGTCATCGCGGCCACGATCGTGGAAGTCCAGCTCGACGACAAGTACCAGTCAGGGGTCGATTGGTCCGCGCTCGCCACGAACGGGCTGGGCTACACGTTCCAGCAGAGCCTCACCAGCGGAAACATCGCGGGGCAGGCGTTCTCCCTCGCCTACAGCAATCCGAACCCGGCGGCGGGCGGCAACATCGCCAGCACGATCAAGCTGCTCAGCACGTTCGGCAAGACCCGCGTGCTGTCGAGTCCGCTGCTCATGGTCCTCAACAACCAGACGGCCGTCCTCAAGGTGACGGACAACCACGTCTACTTCACGATCAAGGCCGACACGAACACCAATGCGAACGTGTCCACGACGACGTTCACCACGACCCCGAACGTGATTCCCGTCGGCCTGATCATGAGCATCACGGCCCAGATCAGCGACAACGACGTCGTGACCCTCAACGTGAGGCCGACCATCACCAGCCTCTTCGGCATCGGTAAGGCGGACCCGAACCCTTCCCTGCGGGGCACGATCCCCGGCACGTCGATCGAGAGCATCATTCCCGAAACGCGGACCCGCGAGATGGAGAGCCTGCTCCGGGTTGCCAGCGGCCAGACGGCCATCCTGGGCGGGCTGATGGTCGACAGCTTCGTGGGCTCGCGTGCCGGCGTCCCGGTGGCGTCCCGCATTCCCGTCATCGGGGACCTCTTCAGCTATCGCGAAGATGAGGCCACCAAGAAGGAACTCGTGATCTTCATCCGGCCCCTGGTCGTGAGGAGCGCAAGCGTGGAAGGCGACCTCGCCGAGTATCGCCGCCACCTTCCCGATCGCGGGTTCTTCAAGGACACCGAATCGCCCCTGCCGCAATTCCAGGAGGGCTTGCGCCGCCTCGAGCAAGGGGAGATGCCCGAGTCCACGCCGAACCCGGTGGTTCCCCCGTCGCCGGTTCCCGGGGAGAGCCGATGAGCCTTTTGCTCGACGCCCTCAAGCGCGCCGAGCAGGAGAAGCTCGCCCGACTGGAACAGGAGGCGCCCGCCGAGGACCGTGCGCTGCGCGGAAAGGCCGCAGGTCGAGACGGGCTCGAGCTCGAAGGGATGGTCGAGGAAGTTCCGCCGCCCCCCGCCGCGGCGAAGCGGGCGCCGGACCGCGAAGGCGCCAAGGCGGTCTTCGCGGCCAAGCAGGCGGATGCAACGCCCGATGGGACGGGGAAAAATCGCATCATCCTGGCCGTCGGACTCGGCGCACTGGTGATCCTCGCCGCGGGCGGCGCCTATGTCTGGTACGAGATCAACCGCACGCCGGCGCCGATGGCTCGCTTCACCCCCCCCGTCACGGCGCCAAAGCCGGTCATACCCGCCCCGGTGACTCCCGCGGCCGGGAGCGCCTCCCTCCCGAGCACCGGTGCCGCTCCCGGCGCCGCCCCTGCGGCCGCGTCACGAGGCGGGAATTTCTCCTCGGCGCCCGAACCCCCGGTCGCGATGGCCGCGCCTGCACCCGCGGCGCCCAAGCCGAGACCGCCCTCGGCCGCCGAGCAGGTCGTCGCGAGCGTGCTGCAGGAGTCCGCGGCCGCGGAGCCCGCGCCGCCCCTGGAACTCACGCGCCGGTACGAGGCGCCGCACGTCTCCGCCGACGTTCGCCAGGGCTACGAGGCCCTGAGGAGCGGCGACGCGAAAGCGGCCCGGGGCCACTACGAGGCCGCCCTTGCCGCCGATCCGGCGAGCATCGACGCCCATCTCGGACTCGCGTCGGCGGCCGCGAGGGCCGGCGACCGGGACACGGCGGCCCGGCATTACCGGACCGCGCTCGAGCTCGAGCCGCGCAATCCCGCCGCCGTGGCCGGGCTCGCCTCGCTGTCGGATTTCACCCGGCCCGAGGGGCTGGAGCAGCAGCTTCGCGCCGTGATCACCCGCAGCGCCCAGAGCCCGTCGCTGCACTTCGCCCTGGGCAACCTGCTCGCCTCCCAGGGCCGCTGGAACGAATCGCAGGCCGCCTACTTCGAGGCCTACCGCCTCGAGCCCGACAACGCCGACTACGCCTTCAACCTCGCCGTGAGCCTCGACCACCTCGGCCAGGCGAAGCCCGCCGCCGACTTCTACCAGCGCGCCCTCGCCGCCACTCGGCAGCGCAAGGCGCAGTTCGACAAGGACCAGGTCACCCGGCGCATCGCGGAGCTCAAGCCCTAACGATGGGAACGGTTCATTCGGCCCTCTCCCCGATTCCGCTGGGGCAGACGCTTCTCACGAAGGGAATCGTCAGCCAGGACCAGCTGAACATCGCGCTCACGGAGCAGAAGCGCTTCAAGTCGCCGCTGGGCAAGGTGCTCGTGCAGCTCGGGTTCGTCACCGAGGCCACGATCCGGGACACCCTCTCGGAGACCCTCGGCCAGGTCTCGATCGACCTCGAGAACACCATCGTCGATCCGGCCGCCATCGCGCTGGTGCCCAAGGACCTCGCGCGCCGCTGCCATGTCCTGCCGGTGTCCTACGACCAGGAGAAGCGCTCGCTCCTCATCGCGGTGTCCGACCCGACCAACGTCGTGGCCCTCGACCAGATCCGGGCGCTGGTCCGGGAGGACCTGCGCATCGAGCAGGTGCTCGCGCGCGAGTCCGACATCACCATCGGCATCGAGCACCACTACGGCTTCGAGCTCTCGATCGACGGGATCCTGAACGAGATCGAGACCGGCGAGATCGACTACCAGAGCCTCGCCGCCGAGTTCGACGAGTACAGCCAGCCGGTGGTGCGCCTGGTCGACGCGCTCCTGAACGACGCGGTGAAGCGCGGGGCCTCCGACATCCACTTCGAGCCCGAGCAGGGGTTCCTGCGCATCCGCTACCGCATCGACGGCGTGCTGCGCCAGATCCGCAGCCTGCACAAGAACTACTGGGCGGCGATGGTGGTGCGCCTGAAGGTGATGAGCGGCATGAACATCGC
>DAORTX010000142.1:0-6797 GCA_035432885.1 Usitatibacteraceae bacterium | reverse complement strand
CCATGCGGTACTGCCAGGACTGGAAGCCGGAGGCGCTGCCGAGCGAATCGCGAAACGCGGAGTATTCCGCGGGCGTGAGCGTGGAGAGCACGTCCCAGGACTGGTTCAGCTGCGCCATGATGCGCACCACGCGGGAGAGCATCTTCGCGGCCGGCGCGATATCGCCCTTGCGCACGCGCTGCCTCGCGGCGAGGAGTTCGTGGAGGGCGAGCTTCATCCACAGCTCGCTCGCCTGGTGCTGGACGATGAAGAGCAGCTCGTTGTGGTCGCCGGAGCGCGGGTGCTGCGCGCCGAGCACGGCGTCGAGCCGCAGGTAGTCGCCGTAGCTCATCTCGCCCGCGAAATCCAGGCGGGCGCCGTCGGCGGGGTTCTGGTCGGTGGGCATGGTCGCTCCCGTTGCGCGAGAAGCGCCGAGTCTAGCGCCTGCGGGCGGTCGCGGCCGCCGGGGCATTGCCCCGATGGTATCGTTGCCGCCATGCACAAGGGGCTCGGCGGGCTGATCGCGCGTTACCTGAACGCGCCGGTGCGCGGCTACTCCGCGCCCGGCCTGGTGCCGGTCGACGTCCTCGCGGCGACGCTCGAACCCTGCGACGTGGTCCTCGTCGAGGGCAATCGCCGCATCAGCGTCGCGATCAAGTACCTCACCCAGTCGACCTGGTCGCACGCCGCGCTTTTCGTGGGCCATGCGCTGGGCGATGCGCACGGGCCCGGACCGCTGCTGGTCGAGGCGGATCTCACGCGGGGCGTGAGGGCGGCGCCGGTGTCGGAGCTGTCGGGCCTGCACGTGCGAATCTGCCGGCCCGTGAGCCTCACCGAGGACGATCGCGGCCGCGTGATCGCCTTTGCGGCCGCGCGCATCGGCCACCAATACGACCTGAAGAACGTCCTCGATCTCGCGCGCTACCTCCTGCCCACGCCGCCGGTGCCGACGCGCCTTCGCCGGCGCATGATCGCGCTCGGCAGCGGCGACCCCACGCGGGCGATCTGCTCCACGATGATCGCGCAGGCCTTCCAGAGCGTGCGCTATCCCGTCCTGCCCGACATCGAGATCGTCCCGGCCGACCGCGCCGACTGCGACGACTGCCGGCGCGAGATCCTGCACATCCGTCACCACAGCCTGTTCGCGCCGCGCGACTTCGACCTCTCGCCCTACTTCGCGGTCGTGAAGCCGCGGATCGCGCAGGGGTTCGACTACGCTCACCTCGAATGGGCCGCGCCCGGGCGGCCGGACGCGGCGCCGGGGCGCCCGCCCGCCTAGGGCCTCACGTAGCTCCAGCCTTCGCGCTGGCGCTTCATGAGGTGCACGACCCCCGCGTCGACGAACTTCACGCCGGGCTGGATCTCGCTTCGCTCCACCTTGGTGTTTTTCATGGTGTTCTCGCAGGCCATGAGCCCCACGCCCTGCTTGATCGCCGAGTCGAGGCGCTGGGCGACCTTGGAGTCGGCCTTGAGCATCGGCAGCCCCGGCCCGTAGGCGACGATTTCCACGTCGACGTTGTCCATGCCGAGGTCCACCTGGACGTTTCGCGCGTTGTTGAGGGCAAGGTTCCATTTCGCCGGGTCGTTGTCGCTCACCTGGATCACCAGCCTGTAGCGGCCTGCCGCATCCGCGGCCATGGCCGAAGACGGGAAGGCGAGGAAGCCTGCGAGCAGCAGGGATGCGGCGAAGGACCGGCGGGCAAGGGCGTGGATCACGGGTTTCTCCTCGAATGTTGTCGTTTCCGGTTCGGCTGCCGCGGCGCGGCCGCCTTCCGAGACCCCAAGACGGCGCGCGCCCGGCGATTATTCCTGCGCTTCCCGTTTCGGGCGTGCCGGGGAATAATCGGGACCCTTCGAGCGTCATCCGGGAGATGAACCTGGGAATCGATCACCTGTTCGGGCCCGGCCAGGCCCTGCGGCGCGACATCGAGCGCGAGCGCGGCATGCTCGGCCGGATGGCCTACGCCTGGTGCCATGACGCGGCGCTCGCCGACGACCTGGCGCAGATGGCGGTCGAAAAGGCCCTTCGGGCCGCGGGACAGTTGCGCGACCGGGAAAAGCTCAAGGCCTGGATGCTCCGGATCCTCGCCAACTGCCTGAAGGATCATGTCCGCGAACGGCGCGATTTCGTCGACATCGGGAGCATCGAGGAAACCGTCGCGGCCGACGAACCCACGCCGGAAGAGGCGCGGGCGAGCCGGGAACTGGTGCGCCGGGTGCGGGTCGCCGTGGCCGGGCTGCCGTTCGGCCAGCGCCAGGTGGTCACCCTGGTGGACCTCGAGGAATGCAGCTATGCCGAAGCCGGCGACATCCTGGAAATTCCCATCGGCACGGTGATGAGCCGCCTGTGCCGCGCGCGGCGGGCGCTGCGCGAGGTGCTGGAGCCCGTGGCCGAGGACTCGCTGGGGAACCGATTGCGGAGCGTGAAATGAACGAGGAACGCAAGGTCTCCGAGGAACTGCTCGGCGCCTTCGTCGACGGCGAGCTCGTCGCCGCGGAGTGGGCGCTGGTCGCCGCGCAGGTCGAGAGCGACCCGGCGCTTCGCGAGGAAGTCTGCCGCCTGCGCGCCGTGAAGGAACGGCTGCGCCATGCCTACGCTTCGCCGTCCGGGCGAATCGCCTCGCCCCGGCGCGCCGCGAAGCCCGGGTGGATGGGGCTCGCCGCGGCGAGCGCGCTCTTCGCGCTGGCGGGCTGGTTCGGTCACGCCGAATGGAACCGGCCTCCCGCGCTCGACTCGGCGTCCGCCTACGCGCTTCGCGGCGACTGGCATTCGCTTCGCGGCGACTGGGGCTCGCTCGAGGGCGGCAAGGTGCTCGTGCACGTGAGTTCCCCGGGCCGCGAGGCGCTCGGCGCCGCCCTGGACGAAGTCGAGGATCTCCTCCGGGAATCGGATCGCGAACGCCGTCCGCTCGAAGTCGAGATCGTCGCCAACGGACCGGGGCTCGACCTCTTCCAGGCGGGCGACACGCTCCTCGCGCGGCGCCTGGCCGACCTGAAGCGCGACTATCCGGCGTTGAGCCTTGTCGCCTGCCGCCAGACGCTCGAGCGGCGCCGCGCACGCGGCCAGCCCGTCGAACTCGCGCCCGGCGTGTCGCTCGCGCCGTCGGCGCTGCACGAGGTCGTCGAGCGGCTGCGCGCCGGCTGGGTGTACGTGCGCGTCTGAGGCGTCCGGGCGTCCTTGCCCGTGGCGGGACAGGGGCATTCCGCGGGACCGCGTTTGCTACCATTCGTGGACCCGCGGCCGGCAAGTCCTTCCGGGCCGGGGTGTAACCGAACCCGCCCCGGGACCGAACTAGACCCTGACATGCACGCCACGCTGCCCCTGCTGGTCCGCACCGACTTTCCCGCGATCGCCCGGCGCGCCGTCACCACGGTGCAGGCGAACCTGGGGTATGTCTGCAACCAGTCCTGCCTGCATTGCCACGTGAACGCAGGCCCCACGCGCACGGAATCGATGTCGGGCGAGACGATCGAGCAGCTCCTCGCGTTCGTCGCGGCGAGCGGCGCCTCGACTCTCGACCTCACGGGCGGTGCGCCCGAGCTGAATCCCCATTTCCGCCCCCTCGTCGCCCGCGCCCGGGCGCGCGGCGTGAAGGTGATCGACCGCTGCAACCTCACCATCCTCGAGGAGCCGGGCCAGGAAGACCTCGCCGAATTCCTCGCGGCCCACCAGGTGGAGATCGTGGCCTCGCTGCCGTGCTACACCGAGGAACTGGTGGACCGCCAGCGCGGCAAGGGCGTCTACGGGAAGAGCGTGCGCGGCATCCGGCGCCTGAACGCGCTGGGCTACGCGCGCGAAGGCTCGGGGCTTGTCCTGAACCTCGTCTACAACCCCCAGGGCGCGAGCCTTCCCCCGGCCCAGGAAAAGCTCGAGGCGGACTACAAGCGCATCCTCGGCGAGGCCTTCGGGATCGCGTTCAACGCGCTCTTCACGATCGCCAACATGCCCATCCAGCGCTTCGGCTCGACGCTCGTCTCCAAGGGACAGTTCAACGAGTACATGACGCTGCTGCGCGCCGCGCACCGCGACGGGAACGTCGACGGCGTGATGTGCAGGACGCTCGTGTCGGTGGACTGGCAGGGTTTCCTCTACGACTGCGACTTCAACCAGATGCTGGGCCTGCCGCTCCCCCTGGCGGGAAAATCGCGCCCGCACCTGCGAGACGCGCTCGGCCGCGATCTCGGCGGCAACCCGATCGTCGTGCGCGACCACTGCTACGGCTGCACCGCCGGGCAGGGTTCGTCCTGCGGCGGCGCGCTCGCCTGAGCTGACGATGGGAAAGCCGGCCGGCTCCGAGTCCGCGGATCTCCCGCCGGGACGCGCCTGCCCCACCGCCTACCGCTACCCGCCTCGCGTCTTCGACCGTTCCCCGGACCTGGCGGCGGAGACGCTCTATGTCGCGGGCGGTCTCTACGGCAATCGCCCCGCGCTCGATGCTCTCCTCGAACTCGTCGCGAGGGAACCGCTCCCGGCCGCGATCGTCTTCAACGGCGATTTCCACTGGTTCGACGTGGACGACGCCGACTTCCGGCACATCGCCGGGGAGGTGCTGCGGCATGCCGCGATCCGCGGCAACGTGGAAACCGAGATTTCCGGCGAGGAAAGCGGGGCGGGCTGCGGCTGCGCCTATCCCGCCGACGTGAGCGACGCGGACGTGGCGCGCTCCAACGAGATCCTCGACCGCCTTCGCGCGACGGCGCGGCGCCATCCGGCGCATCGCGAAGCCCTCGCGCGCCTGCCGATGCACCTCGTGGCGCGCGTAGGCGAGGCGCGGGTGGGCATCGTCCACGGCGACTGCGCCTCGCTCGCGGGCTGGGGATTCTCCCAGGACGCGCTCGACGATCCCGCCCACCGGCGCTGGATCGAGAGCGGCTTCCGGGACGCCCGCGTGGACGTGTTCGCGAGCAGCCACACCTGCCTGCCGGCCACGCGCGCGTTCGATTTCGAACATGGCCGCGGGGTCGTGGCCAACAACGGCGCGGCCGGCATGCCCAATTTCGCGGGCGAGCGCTGCGGGCTCGTCACGCGCATCTCGGCGCACGCGGCGGGCGATGCGCTCTATGGCGCGAAAGTCGCGGGCGCCTACGTGGAGACGCTCGCGGTGCCCTACGACGAGTCGGCGTGGCAGTCGCGATTCCTCGCGAACTGGCCCGAGGGCTCGGCCGCCCACGAGTCCTATTTCCGCCGCATCGCGCAGGGCCCCGGGTTCGCGCGCGCGCGGGCACTGCCGGTCGCGGCCTGATAACGGCGCGCGCCCGGCAGCGCGATACCCTGTAAGGTATCGGCACCCTGGACCGTCTCCCTGTCGTGCCCGCGCGTGCGCCGGCCGGCCGGGCGCGTCTGTGCCGCGGTGGTCCTTCGCCGGGTGCGGGCAGTACCTCATGCGGTGACAAGGAGAATTCCATGAAGGCAGGCAGGCTGGTCGTCCTCGCGGTGATCGCGGCCCTGGTGGCGGCGTACTTCGCCTTCGATCTCGGGCGCTACCTCTCGCTCGATTTCTTCAAGGCGCAGCAGGCGGCGATCGACGCCTACTTCCAGGCCGATCCGATCCAGGCGGCCGCGATCTACTTCGTCGTCTACGTCGCGGTGACGGGGCTGTCGCTGCCCGGCGCGGCCATCCTCACGCTCGCCGGCGGGGCGATCTTCGGGCTCCTCTGGGGCGTGCTGATCGTCTCCTTCGCCTCCTCGATGGGCGCCACGCTCGCCTTCCTCGCCTCGCGCTTCCTGCTGCGCGACTGGGTGCAGGCGAAGTTCGGCGACAAGCTCTCCCCGATCAACCAGGGCATCGCGAAGGAGGGCGCGTTCTACCTCTTCGCGCTGCGCCTGGTGCCGGCTTTCCCGTTCTTCGTGGTGAACCTCGTGATGGGGCTCACGCCGATCCGCACCGCGACCTACTACTGGGTGAGCCAGCTGGGCATGTTCGCGGGGACGGTGGTCTACGTCTACGCGGGCACGCAGCTCGCGCGGATCACGTCGCTCAAGGGCATCCTCTCGCCCGGGCTCCTCGGCGCCTTCGTGCTGCTCGGGATCTTCCCGTTCCTGGCCAAGCGGGTCGTGGAGGCCCTGAAGGCGAGGAAGGTGTATGCGAAGTGGCCCAGGCCCGCGCGGTTCGACCGCAACGTCGTGGTGATCGGGGCGGGCTCCGCCGGCCTCGTCACTGCCTACATCGCGGCGGCGGTGAAGGCCAGGGTGACGCTGGTGGAGCGTCACCGCATGGGCGGCGATTGCCTCAACACCGGCTGCGTGCCCTCGAAGGCCCTCATCCGCAGCGCCAAGTTCCTCTCGCACTTGCGCCGCGCGAAGGAGTTCGGCATCCGTTCGGCTTCCGCCGACTTCGATTTCGCCGACGTGATGGATCGGGTGCAGTCGGTCGTGAACCAGGTCGAGCCGCACGATTCCGTGGAGCGCTACACGGGGCTCGGCGTCGACGTGGTCACGGGCACCGCGAGGATCACCAGCCCGTGGACCGTGGAGATCGCGAAGGAGGACGGCACGAAGCAGGTCCTCGCCACGAGGAACATCGTCATCGCGGCCGGCGCGCGGCCCTTCGTGCCGCCCATCCCCGGCCTGGCCGAGGCGGGCCCGCTCACTTCCGACAACGTGTGGGCGCTTCGCAAGCTGCCCGCGCGACTCGTGGTCCTGGGCGGCGGGCCCATCGGAAGCGAACTCACCCAGGCCTTCGCGCGGTTCGGCTCGCAGGTGACGCAGGTGGAGATGCTGCCGCGGATCATGATCCGGGAAGACCCGGAGGTCTCGGAGGCGGTGAAGAAGAGCTTCGAGGCCGACGGCGTGGCCGTGCTCGTGAACCACAAGGCGA
>DAORTX010000141.1:0-6859 GCA_035432885.1 Usitatibacteraceae bacterium | reverse complement strand
GAAACCGAGGCCCGGCGCAAGCCCTGGCTCCACGTCGAGTCCTTTCCCACCGCGACTTTCGTGGCCACGAAGGTCAGGGCGACCGACCCCGGCAAATTCGAGGCCACGGGTCACCTGACCATCAAGGGCATCACGCAGACCCTCTCGGCTCCCTTTGCCGTGACCGACGCGGGAGGCACGCGCACCGTCGAAGGGCGATTTCCCCTGGAGCGGCTGCAGTTCAAGGTCGGCGAAGGCGCCTGGTCGGACACGGAAACCGTGGCCGACGAGATTTCCGTCCGCTTCAAGTTCGTCATTCCCCTCGATCCCTGAAAGAGCCTTTCCATGAAACTTCCACACCTCCTGGCGCTTGCCATCGCGGCGCTTCCGGCCTCGGCGGCCCTGGCCGCCGAGAGCTACTCCGTCGACCCCCGCCACACGTTTCCGAGTTTCGAGGTGAGCCATCTGGGGTTTTCCATCCAGCGCGGGCGATTCGACCGGACGTCCGGAAAGATCACCCTCGACATGGCGGCGAAGAAGGGAACCGCGGACATCGCGATCGAGACGGCGAGCATCAGCACGGGCCTCGACAAGCTGGAGGCGCACCTGCGGGGCGAGGACTTCTTCAACGTGGTCCGGTACCCGACGATCACCTTCAAGTCCGACCGGTTCGGCTTCGAGGGCGACAAGGTGAAGAGCGTCGCCGGGGTTCTCACCATGCTCGGCGTCACGAGACCGGTCACGCTGGAAGCAATGCACTTCAATTGCGGCGACCATCCCATGAACAAGAAGAGAATGTGCGGCGGCGATTTCGTCGCCAAGTTGAAGCGCTCCGAATTCGGGATGAACTATGCCATTCCCGCCGTCGCGGACGAGGTCACCCTGCGGCTCCAGGTGGAGGCGTTCAAGGACTGATCCGTCGCCCGGCCGGACGCGCCGCGGAGCATCAGAAGAGCGGGAAGAACCTCGGCACGAGCAAGGACAGCGCCGCCCACATGATGACCAGGAGCGGCAGTCCGCCGCGAACGAAGTCCGCGAACCGGTAACCCGCAGCGCTCATCACCAGCAGGTTCGTCTGGTAGGCCATCGGCGTGACGTAGCAGAGATTCGCGCCGAACAGGATCGAGAGCACGAACGGCTCGGGCGCGGCGCCCAGGTCCGCCGCGATCCGGATGGCGATGGGCGTGCCGACCGCGGCCGCGGCGTTGTTGGAGACGAAGTTCGTGATCAGCGCCATCAGGAGCATCAGGAGAGAGGCGATCCACTGCGCCGACAGACCCTCGACGAGCCTGAGAAAGCCGGCGGCGATGTAGTCGATGCCGCCGGTGACCGTGAGAGCCTGGCCGAGCGCCAGGCTCGCGGCGACCAGCAGCACGACGCGGGAACTGAGCGCGGCGCTCGCCTCCTGCCAGTTGATGCACCTCGTCGCCACCAGCATCGCGACGCCGGCCAGCGCTCCGATGGCGATCGGGACTGCCTGGGTCGCGGCCGCGACGACCACCGCCACGATCACGGCGACGGCGATCGGCGCCTTGCGCGAGCGCGGAAGCGAGATGGCCTCGTCGAGCAGCAGGAGGCCCGTGAAGTCCCGCACCTCCTTCAATCGCTCGTCCGTGCCCTGGACCAGCAGGAGGTCGCCCACCTGCAGGACCGTCTCGTCGACGTCCTTGGGCTTGACGGACGCACGCCCCGATGGCCGGTGCAGCGCCAGCACGGCGACGCCATAGACGTCACTGAAGCGCAGCCGCCTGAGCGTCGTGCGGTTCGGCAGGGAGTCCTCGGTCACGACGGCCTGGACCAGCAGCTGGTCGCCGCTCTTCAGCGGGTGCTCCTGGTCCACGGGATGCACAAGGTCCCGCGGGTCGTAGAGCGTCGCCCCGAGGAGCTTCTCGAATTCCTTGAGGTTCTCCGGCGTATCCGAGACGTGAAGCCTGTCGCCTTCGCGCAGGACGAGTGACGGCATCCGGGCGAGAAAGGTGCTGTCGCCGCGTTCGATGTCCTCGATGTTGATGCGACCGTCGGTCTTCTCGCGGATCTCCTTGAGCGAACGGCCCTTCGCGAAACCGTCCTCGCGGACTTTCAGGGACGCGGCGAAGCGTCGCGGGGGTTCCTGCTGGATGGGGCTCGTGCGGCCCTTGAGCAGCCTCGGCAGGACCAGCCAGAGATAGAGGAGCCCCACCACGCCGGCCAGCATCGCGACCGGGTAGAAGTCGAACACGTTGAAGCGTCGAATGCCCATGTCCGCCGCGATCGACACCACGAGCAGGTTGGTGGAGGTCCCGATCGAGGTCGACATCCCGCCGATCAGCACCGCGTAGTTCATGGGCAGCAGCGTCCGGCCGGCGGCCGTGTTCGTGCGTATCGCCACGCCCAGGAGGATCGGCATCAGCAGCACCACGACCGGCGTGTCGTTCACGATCCCGCTCGCCAGGAAGGCGAAGAGGAGCACGATGAGGATCGCGCCGCGGGGCGACTTCGTCCAGAGGCGGGCGATTCCCCGCGCCACGGGGTCGAGTGCGCCCGTCACGGCGAGCCCCTTGCCGACGATCATGAGCGCGCAGATCGCGACCAGGGCCTCGTGGCCGAACCCGTAGAACAGCGCCGTCGGCGAGAAGGGCACTCCCGAGCGTTCGTAGGGAAACAGCGTGAATCCCAGGGTCAGCGCGGCGAGAATACCGACGCTGGTGGTCTGGATGGGCACGCGCTCGCGCATGAACAGCGCGAATGCGACGGCCGTCAGCAAGAGGACCCCGACGGCGTGCGGATCGAGCGCCGTGGTCACGAGCCCGCTTCCGATGGCTCGCGGGGGCCGAAGGCGGTGGCCACCGGACGGCGCACCTAGGCCTTCACCGCCAGGACGGGGATCTTGCTTGCGCCGATCACGCTCTCGGTGACGCTGCCCACGGTCACGCGCTCCCACCCGGTTCGCCCGTGGGTGCCCATGACGATGAGATCCGCCTCCCGGGACTGCGCGGTCTCGAGGATCAGCTTGTCCGGATCGCCGCGCAGCACCACCTTGTCGGCGTCGATGTTCTTCTGCCGGAGGTGGCTCTGGACCCGCGTGGCGGCCTCCTCGGCGAGCGCGGCCCTCTCCTCGTTGAAGGACTCCCGGATCATCGACACGACGGTCACGGGCAGCCTGCACAATTCGGCGAGCCGGGTCGCGGCGACCGCGGCCGCATCGGAAAATCGCGAGCCGTCCGTGGCGAGCAGGATGCGCCGACGCCACATCGTCGCCCCCTCCGGGACCACGAGCACGCTGCACTTCGCGGTGCCCACGGCCCGCGAGGTCGCATCGCCGATCATTCGCCGCAGCAGGCCGCGCTTGCCGCGCCGGCCCATGACGATCACGTCGGCGTTGTGCTCCTCGGCGGCCGCGAGAATCTCCTGCAGCGGATCGGGCCCGCGGCGAAAGACGGACTCCGCCGCGATCGCTTTCTCGACCGCCACCCCGTAGATGCGATTGAGCAGGGCTCGCGTTTCCTGCTCCGCGTCCCCGATGGCCTCCGGCGAAATCACTTCCGCCGCCGGGTTCGTGACGACCACGCTGGCGATGAGGAGCGTGCCGCCCACCTTTGCGGTCACTTCGAGCGAGACCAGCTCGGCATCGGTGCAGAATTCCGACCCGTCGGTCGCGAGCATGATCCGCTCGAATCGCCCGGTCGGGGAAAGTTGGCTGCTCATGACGTCCCCGGCAGCGAGGCTCGCCGTTCTTGCCGGGATGCCTCGAATGGGTTCCCGGCCGGCGTGCCGGGCCGATGTCCGCGAACGATCCCAAGCTTCATCACACTCACGAATCGACTATAGAACCCGGGCGTCCGCCGGTCAATCCGGGCGGCATTCGCCTTGCGCGCGAAGCGGCGACGCAACAGAATCGATGGCCATGCTCACCGCCCACTTTTCGCGGTTCTTCGCCGCAAACCCGGGGCTGCTGCACTTCGCGGCCCACAGCCACCATCCGTGGCCCGACGTCACCCGCGACGCCCAGTGCCGGTACTGGGAGGACTCGGCGGCCCTGGCCGATCGCAAATGGGACCATGTCTTCGGCAAGGTCGTGCCCGCGGCGCAGGATCACGTCGCCCGGCTGATCGGGCTGCCCGAGGCGAGGCAGGTGGCGTTCGCGACCAATACCCACGAATTCGTCACGCGCCTCTATTCCTGCCTGGACTGGAGCCGGCCGGTAAGGGTTCTCGCGAGCGCGCACGAGTTCCACAGCTTCCGGCGCCAGACGCGGCGACTCGCCGAGACAGGAAGGCTCGACCTCACCGAGATCGCCGCCGAGCCCCATGACACCTTCGAGCAGCGCTTCGCCCGCGCGGCGGCATCCACGAACTGGGATCTCGTCTGGCTCTCCCACGTCTTCTTCGATTCGGGTTTCGTGGTTCGCGACCTCGCGTCGATCGTCCAGGCCGTACCGGCGACCTCCCTCATCGCGATCGATGGCTATCACGCGTTCTGCGCGCTGCCGGTGGACTTGTCGCGAATCGGGGCCCGCGTCTTCTACCTCGGCGGGGGCTACAAGTACGCCATGTCCGGGGAGGGCGCGTGTTTCCTCGCGATCCCGCCGGGTTGCGACCTGAGACCGGCCGACACCGGCTGGTACGCCGCATTCGATTCGCTTTCCGGCAGGCCGGATGGGGCCGTTCCCTATTCCGCGGGCGCGTTCCGCTTCTGGGGCTCCACCTTCGACCCCTCGGGCCTCTACCGCTTCAACGCGGCGATGGACTGGATCCACGGCCTGGGCGTCACGGTCGACGACGTGCACGCGCACGCGAGGCGATTGCAGGCGGCGTTCCTGCACGGCCTCGAGCAACTGGAGCTGGAACGGCTTCCGGCCGCGAGCCTCGTTCCTCCGCCGGGAACCGCGCGAGGCAATTTCCTCTCGTTCGATGTCGACCATGCGGAAGAAGCGCGGCAGCGCCTCGCCGCGCAGGGCGTCTACATCGATCGCCGCGACCGCCGGCTTCGCTTCGGCTTCGGCGTCTATCACGACGAGGGATCCGTTCACAGGCTGGTCGAGGCGACGGCCCGTGCGCTGCGATAGAATCGCGGCCATGGGAACACTTCGATCGATCTTCACCGCGGCGCTCGTCGCCCTCTTCCCCCTGGTCGTGCACGGCGCGGATCCCTTTCCCGCCAGGGCGATCCGCTTCGTGGTTCCCTACCCGGCCGGCGGCCCGCTGGACACGGTCGCCCGCCTGCTGGGGCAGAAGGTCGCGGCGAAGGTGGGGCAAGCCGTTGTCGTGGACAACGTCCCCGGCGCCGGCGGCAACATCGGCGCGGCTACGGTCGCCAGGGCCGCGAACGACGGCTACACGATCCTCATGGGCGCGGTGGCCACGCACGCGATCAACCCTTCGCTCTACCCGTCGATTCCCTACGACGCCGAGCGCGACTTCGTCGCCGTCACGCAGGTCGCCACCACGCCGAACGTTCTCGTGGTGAATCCCGCCATCAAGGCGGGCTCCGTGGCGGAATTCATCGCGCTCGCGAAGTCCCAACCCGGCAAGCTCAACTTCGGGTCCGGCAGCACGGGAAGCGCGGGGCACCTGGCCGGCGAACTCTTCAAGTCCGTGGCCGGCGTGGACATGGTTCACATCCCCTACAAGGGAGCCGCCGCCGCGATGCAGGATCTCATCGGCGGGCGCGTGGACCTCATGTTCGACAACCTCGCGTCCTCGCTGGCGCAGGTCAAGGGCGGGCGCATCCGGGCGCTCGCGGTCACCACTGCCCGGCGAAGCCCGCTTGCGCCGGAATTGCCGACGGTCGCGGAATCGGGGCTGGCCGGATTCGACATCAGCACCTGGTTCGGCGTTTTCGTGCCCGCCGGCACGCCTCGTCCGATCGTCGATCGCCTGCACCGGGAATTCGCTACCGCCCTGGCCGAACCGGACGTTCGGGAGAAGCTGCTCAACCTCGGCGCCGAGCCCGTCGGGAACACGCCGGAGCAGTTCGCCGCGTTCGTCAAGTCCGAGGCCGCCAAGTACGCGAAGCTGGTGAAGGCCTCGGGCGCCAAGATCGACTGAAGGGTCGCGCGAGATGGTCCACCGACTCGCCTGGTTTCTCGCCTTCGCCGGGGCGGTGCCGTTCCTCGTCGCCACCGGCGCGCTCTTCGTGGCCGACGCCTCCAGCGTGCGCGTGCCGGCCATTGCCGCGCTGGTCACCTACGCCGCCGTGATCCTGTCGTTTCTCGCCGGCATCGAATGGGGCCTCGCGATCCGGGACGAATCGGGCACCGATTCCACCCGCGCCATCGCGCTGGGATTGAGCAGCATCTCGTCGCTCGCGGCGTGGGCCGTGCTCTGGCTGCCCTCTCCCACGTGGCAGGTCGGGACCGCGCTGGGACTGTTCGTTGCCGCCTGGGCGGCCGACCAGTGGATGGCGGGCCGTGGCCTGCTCCCCGCGTGGTTCATCGACCTGCGAACGGCCGTGAGCGCTCTCGTGGCGGTCACGCTCGCGACCGCCCTCTTCGCCCTCTAGAATCCGCCTACTTGCGTCGCTTGCCGACGCGGGGCGCGTGGCGTTCGAGCCAGGCGAAGAATTCCCGGTACCACAGGCGCGAATTCTGCGGCTTGAGGATCCAGTGGTTCTCGTCCGGGAAGAACACGAGCCTCGCGGGGACGCCTTTCGCCTTGAGCGTGTTGTAGTACGCGAGGCCCTGGGCATCGGGAACGCGGTAGTCCAGCAGGCCGTGCATCACGAGCGTCGGCGTCTTCATGCGGGCCACCCGCGCCCGGGGGTTCTGGCGGTCCACCCGCGCCGGATCGTCCCAGTAGAAAGCGCCCAGCTCCTTCGGCGCCCAGTACCAGGCGTCGTCCGAGAACATCGCCACCCAGTCGAAGCAGCCGGCGTGGCAGACGAACGCCTTGTAGCGGTCCGT
>DAORTX010000140.1:0-6992 GCA_035432885.1 Usitatibacteraceae bacterium | reverse complement strand
CCCTATCCTGCCATGCTCGCCACGGTTTCGCTCTGCCTCGTCCTGGTCGTCGCGACGACCCTCCTTCACTACGAGGTGCTGTCGCAACTCTCCTCGGCGCTTCCGCGCGTGGCCATCGCCTCGCGGCTCAAGCTGGTCGTGGTCGTCCTGTCCGCCTTCGCCGCGCACGTCACGCAGATCGCGCTCTACGCGCTGGGAATCTGGGCCGGCATCCGCTTTTTCGGCGCCGGCGGTCTGTCCGGCAGCGGCGGCAGCGGCATCCTCGCCTGCCTCTACTTCTCGGGCGAGACCTACACGTCGCTCGGCTTCGGCGACGTGGTGCCGACCGGCGCGCTCCGGCTCCTCGCCGGCGTCGAGACGCTGAACGGACTGCTGCTGATCGGATGGTCGGCGTCCTACACCTACATCGCGATGGAGCGGTTCTGGGAAGACGGCGCCGGCGCTCGCCGGGCGGTAGCCGGCGCCGCCGTCAGGAAATGACCGCCGCGGGCTCCACGAAGGGATGTCCCAGCGCCTCCGCCACTTCGCGGCAGGTGACCTGGCCCATGCAGACGTTCAGGCCGCCGGTCAGGTGCGGGTTCGCCCGGAGCGCCGCCTTCCACCCCTTTTCCGCCAGCTGCAGGACGAAGGGCAGCGTCGCGTTGTTGAGCGCGTAGGTCGAGGTTCGCGGCACCGCCCCGGGCATGTTCGCCACGCAGTAGTGCACGACGTTGTCGACCACGTAGGTCGGATCGGCGTGGGTCGTCGCGTGCGAGGTCTCGAAACAGCCGCCCTGGTCGATCGCCACGTCGACCACCACGGCGCCCGGCTTCATGTGCGCGACGTGTTCGCGCGTGACGAGCTTGGGCGCCGCCGCGCCCGGGACGAGCACGCCGCCGATCACGAGATCCGCGGAGAGCACGTGCGACTCGATGTTGTCGCGGTTGGAGAAGACGGTGATCGCCCGCGCGCCCAGCAGGCGGTCGATGCGCCGGAGCGCGTCGATGCTGCGGTCGATCACGACGACGATCGCCCCCGTTCCCACGGCGATCTGCGCGGCGTTGGAGCCCACCACGCCGGCGCCGAGGATCACGATCTTCGCCGGCGGCACGCCCGCCACGCCGCCCAGCAGGACGCCCATGCCGCCGTGGGCCTTCTCCAGCGAGTGGGCGCCGGCCTGCACCGCCATGCGCCCGGCGACTTCCGACATGGGTGCCAGCAGCGGCAGCCCGCCGCCGGGCTGGGTGACCGTCTCGTAGGCGATGCACACGGCGCCGCTCGCGATGAGGCCCTGGCATTGCTCGGGGTCGGGTGCGAGGTGCAGGTAGGTGAAGAGCACCTGGCCCGGTCTGAGCCTCGCGATTTCCACGGCCTGGGGCTCCTTCACCTTCACGATCATGTCGGCTTCGGCGAAGACATCGTCGGCGGTGCCGACGATCCGCGCGCCGGCCTTCTGGTAGGCCGCGTCCGTCGCGCCGATGCCGGCGCCGGCGCTTCGCTCCACGAGCACCTCGTGGCCGCCCGCGACCACCTCCCTCGCCGACGACGGCGTGAGGCCCACGCGGTATTCGTGATTCTTGATCTCCTTCGGAACGCCGATTCGCACGACACCTCCTGCCATTTCAGGAAGGGATGGATCTTACGGCAACGGCGCTCGCGCCGTGGCGGCGCCCGCAGGCCGAAGGACGAGCCACGCGCTATCCGTTGGCCGCCGCGCGCGCGCGCGTGGCCGGCCGCACGCCCATCTCCGCCAGCGTCTCGCCGATGGCGGAAACCACGTTTCGCATCTCGTTCGCGTCGATGGCGCCGATGCAGCCCACGCGGAAGGTCTCGACCTGCGTGAGCTTGCCGGGATAGAGGATGTAGCCCCTCGCCTTCACCTGCTCGTAGAACGGCTTGAAGGCGTAGCCGGGGTCGTCGGGCGCGTGGAAGGTCACGATCACCGGCGCCTGGATCGATCGCGGCAGGAAGGTCCGGAGGCCCAGCGCCGACATGCCCTCGATCAGCGTCTCGCAGTTGCCTGCGTAGCGCGCTCCCCGCGCCGCCGTGCCGCCTTCGGCGAGGAACTGGTCGAGGGCCGCGCGAAAGGCGGCCACGACGTGGGTCGGGGGCGTGAAGCGCCACTGCGTCGTGCGCTCCATGTAGGTCCACTGGTCGTGGAGATCCATGGCGAGCGAGTGGGTGTTTCCCTGGCATTTCTCGAGGACCGCCTTCCTCGCGATCACGAATCCCATGCCGGGCACGCCCTCGATGCATTTGCCCGAAGCGGCCACCACGGCGTCCACCGGGTATTGCGACACGTCGATGTCGATCGCGCCGAAGGAGCTCATGGCGTCCACGATGAGTCCCTTGCCGTGGCGCGCGCAGGCCCGGGCGATCTCGGGCAGCGGGTTGAGGATCCCGGTGCCCGTCTCGCAGTGCACCTGCGCCACGTGCGTGATCGCCGGATCGGCGGCGAGCGCCTCTTCCACCATCGCGCCGGTCGGGTGCCGGTCCTCGGGCAGGTCGAGGGTGGCGTGGGTCCGGCCGAGGATCCCGAGTATCTTCACGATCCGCTGGCAGTAGGCGCCGTTCTGCGGGACCAGCACCTTGCCCCCGCGCGGCACGAGGTTGCCCAGCGCCGCCTCCACGGAAAAGGTCCCGCTGCCCTGGAGCGGCACGCACACGTGCGTGGCCGCGCCGTGGACCACGTCCACGAGGTCGCGGCGGATCGTCGCCGTGATCGCGTTGAAGGAAGCGTCCCAGGAGCCCCAGTCGCGAAGCATCGCGGCCTTGGTCGCGAGCGAGGTCGTGAGCGGTCCGGGGGTGAGGAGGATGGGGTCGTTGCCGCGGATCATGATCGTCTCCAGGCCTGCGTGCGGCGGTCGAGCCACACCTGCAGGACATGATATAGGGCGCACACCAGCGCCGAGGTCGCCACGATGAGCGTGGCCATCGCCGCCGCCGCGCCGATGTCTCCCGCCTCGTCCAGGTTCACGATGGCCACGGAGGCGACGACGGTGTCCGGGGAGTAGAGGAACATCACCGCCGACACCGTGGTCATCGCGTTCACGAAGAGGTAGCGGCTGATCTCGAGGATGGCCGGCAGGCACACGGGCACCGTCACCTTCGCGAAGGTGCGCCAGAACGCGACCCGGAGCGACGCCGACACCGCCTCGAACTCGTTGTCGAGCTGCTTCAGCGCGGTGAGCGCCGTGAGGTGCGACGTCGTGTAGTAGTGCACGGTGGTGCACACCACGAGAATCGCCATGCTCCCGTAGAGCGCATGGAGCGGATTGGACTTCTCCACGAAGAAGAAGATGTACCCCAGTCCCAGCACCATGCCCGGAACCCCCATGGGCAGCACCGCCGCCAGGCGCACGAAGGGGCGCCAGGCGTCCAGGCCGCGCGTCTTCTCGAGCACGTAGGCGGTGACGAAGACGAAGACCGTCCCCAGGCTCGCGCACCAGAGCGCCATCGTGACGCTGTTGAGATACGACGGGAAGATCCCGGCCTCCACCAGCCCCATGCGGTAGTGGCCCAGCGACAGCGTGAAGTCGTAGGGCCAGAGGCGCACGAAGGAGGCGTACACCGCCATGCCCAGCACCGCGAGCATGAGCGCGGCCATCAGCCAGCAGTAGGCGGCCATCGCCCGGTCGAAGCCTTTCGACCGGCGCGGCACGTAGGGCACGGACCGGGCCGAGAGCAGCGCCGACTGGCGCCTCTGCACCCAGCCGTCGACGAGCCAGGTCACCCCCACGGGCGCGAGCAGGATGATCGCGACCACGGCGCCTTTCGCGAAGTCCTGCTGCCCGATCACCAGCTTGAAGATGTCGGTCGCGAGCATGTTGAAGCCGCCGCCGATCACCTTCGGGATCCCGAAGTCGCTGAGCGAATAGGTGAACACGACCATCGCGGCGCTGATGAGGCCGTACTTCGCACCCGGGAGCGTGATCGTCCAGAACCGGCGCGCGCGGCCCGTGCCCAGCGCATCGGCGGCCTCGTAGAGGCGGGCGTCGGTGAGCGAGAGCGCGGTCACGAGGATCATGAGCGCGTGGGGAAAGGTCGCGAAGACGAGCGAGATCACGATCCCCGGCGCGCCGTAGATCTGGCCCTCGCCCAGCAGGGGCTTCAGCAGCCCCTGGTTGCCGAACCAGAAGATGAAGGAGATCGCCGCGAGGAGCGAGGGGGCGAGGATCGGCACGAGGGCGACGTTTCGCAGCAGCGCCTTGTATCCCATGCAGCTTCGGGTCAGGGCGTAGGCGAAGGTGAAGGCGAGCGGAATGGTGAGCGCGGTCACCAGCGCCGAGACCCAGGCGCTGTTCCAGATGGAGCGCGCGAGCGCCGGGGTGCGGAAATAGGCGACGAAGTTGGCCAGCCCGACGAATTCGCCGGCGCGGTCCTGCGCGCTCTTCACCAGGATCATCGCGAGCGGCGCGAGCAGGAAGACCGCGAGCGCGAGCCCGGCGGCCACGAGCAGGGCGTGGGCGACCCGGTCGCTCCCATGGAGGCGAAGGCGCGGGAGGTAGACGCGCCCGAAGAGCTGCGGGCTGCCCGGCGCGAGGGAACTGGGGACGGTATCGGTCACGTCGTCGTGCCGGGATTCAGGCGGCGGACGCGGCGAAGATGCGCATGCGCTCGGCCGGGATCGCGATGCGAAGCGCGTCTCCCGGCCCCAGGCGCAGGGCCGACAGGTCGTTCACCGAGAGATCCGCGAAGAGCGCCTGGGGGATGCCTTCCACGCGCAGGGTGAGACGCGATTGCGCCCCGAGGAACTCGACCTTGTCGACGGTCCCGGCGACGCCGTTTGGCGTGGCGTCGTCGACGCCGCGAACGAGGACATCCTCGGGCCGGAAGAAGACCTGGAGCGCCACCGCCGCCGCCATCGCCGCGTCCGCGTCGCACGCGAAGCGCCGCTCCCCGACGAGGATCGTGGTCGCGTCCACGCGCCGCGCGGGCAGCAGGTTGGTCTTGCCGACGAAATCCGCGACGAAGGGCGTGGCCGGATCGCGGTAGATCTCGAGGGGGGTGCCGATCTGCTCGATCGCCCCGTGGTTCATCACCACGATCCGGTCGGCCATGGAGAGCGCCTCCTCCTGGTCGTGGGTGACGAGGATCGTCGTGATGCCCAGGCGCTGCTGCAGGCCGCGGATCTCGCCGCGAAGGCGCACGCGAACGCGCGCGTCCAGCGCCGAAAGCGGCTCGTCCAGGAGCATGAGCCCCGGGGACGTGGCGATCGCGCGGGCAATCGCCACGCGCTGCTGCTCGCCCCCGGAGAGCTGGGCGGGAAATTTCGGCCCGGCGTCGGGCAGGCCCACGAGGGCGAGGAGCTCGGCCACGCGCGCCAGGCGCTCCGCCCGCGCCACGCGCCGGTTCACCAGGCCGTAGGCGACGTTGTCGGCCACCGTGAGGTTCGGGAAGAGCGCATAGGACTGGAAGACGATCCCGTAGTCGCGGTCCATGGGCGGCAGCAGCGAGATGTCGCGGCCGGCCTGCACGAGGCGCCCGGCGCTTTGCACCTCGAGCCCGGCGATGATGCGAAGCAGCGTCGTCTTCCCGCAGCCCGAGGGGCCGAGGAAGCAGACCAGTTCGCCCGGGCGGACCGAGAGGCTCACGTCCTTCAGCGCGACGAAGCTCCCGAAGGCCTTGGCGACGTGCTCGAGAACGAGGAAATCGGGCGGGGTCGCGGGCAAGGCAGGGTCCGGAGGGATGAGGGGCCGGACGGCGCGATCGGCTTCCGCCCGGCCCCGGTTCAGCCCGAGATCACTTCTCCGACTTCGAGCCGTAGCGCTTCTGCCACTCGGCGAGGATGCGCTCGCGGTTCTTCGCGGCGAACGCGAAGTTGTTCTTGATGATCCGCTTGTCGAGATCGGCCGGGATGTGCGCGAGCGCCGGCTTCACCCCGGGGTGCGCCACGAGGGCGAAGTTCTTCGCGTACGCGACGTTGGCCTCCTTGGTGGCCACCCAGTCCATGAGCTTCTTCGCCGCGTCCATCTTCTTCGTGGCCTTCACGATGCCGGAAGCCTCCACGTCCCAGCCCAGGCCCTCCTTCGGGAAGACGAGGTCCACGGGCGCGCCCTTCTGCTTCACGTCGTTGCCGCGGAAGTCGAAGGAGATGCCCACCACGAACTCGCCCGCGCCCGACTGGCGGCAGGGCTTGGATCCCGAGTGCGTGTACTGCGCGACGTTCTCGTGCAGCCGGTCCATGTACTTCCAGGCGCCCGCTTCCCCCATGATCTGGAGCCAGCCGGAGACGCTCAGGTACCCGGTGCCGCTCGAGGCGGGGTTGGGCATCGTCACCTGCCCCTTGTAGACGGGCTTGGCGAGGTCGGCCCAGCTCTCGGGCTTCGGAATGCCCTTTTTCTTGCCTTCCACCGTGTTGTAGCAGACCACGGCCGCGTAGACGTCCTGCCCGACCCAGGCGGGCGGGCGCGCGGCGTCGCTGAAGGTGGGGGTGAGTTCGCCGAACCCGACCGGCGAGTAGGGGGCGAGCATGCCCTCGGCCTTGAAGATCTCCATCGAGGAGGCGGACACGCCCAGGATGAAGTCGGCCTGCGGGTTCGCCTTCTCCGCGAGGATCCTCGCGGTGATGACGCCCGTGGAATCGCGCACGTACTTCAACTCGATGTTCGGGTTCGCCTTGTTGAACGATTCCCCGTAGGCCTTCAACTGGTCCGTCTCGAGCGCCGTATAGACGAGGAGCTCGGTCTTCTGCGCCCACCCCGCGGCGGCGGAAGAGGCGGCGGCGACGGCAATGGCTCGGGCTAGCAGTCTGAGGGCATGGCGCATGGAATTCTCCTCGGGTGGTGGACGGCGTTCGGGGCGAAACCGGTTGGCGTGGCGAAGGCGGATTATCACCGGATTGGCCGCGACCGCAATAGCGCGGCTCGCCCTGCCGGGACGGCCCGCGCCCCGTCGGCCGGGCGGCCGTCCCGAACGGGGCGAAGGTCCGGGCGGCCTCTACGGGGCTAGATGAAGAGCTTTCGCACCCGGGCCGACACGAGATCGATGGAACTCACGAAGGTGATGATGAT
>DAORTX010000139.1:0-7011 GCA_035432885.1 Usitatibacteraceae bacterium | reverse complement strand
TCCGGTGGACCGAGACCGAAGTGACCGACGTCGCCGCCCACCTGAACGCGCGGTATTACCGGTTCGCGTGCCCGCCCACGGAGTGCATGGCCACCGGCGGCCTTGGCGGCGCTGGCCGCCGCCTCGCGTTGGACGAAGGGCGCCGATAGCGGGTACCTTGGAAGGCGGCACGCAAGCCCGGAGGGAGAATCCGCGATGTTCGAATCCGCCGAAATCGGCCACAAGCTCGGGAAGTCGGAGTTCAGGCGGGAGGAGCCGAAGCTGCGCCAGGAGCTGCTGAGAGCCCAGTACCAGCTCCTCGGGCACGGGAAGTTCCCGGTGGTGATCGTCGTGAACGGCGTCGACGGCGCCGGCAAGGGCGAGACGGTGAATCTCCTCAACGAGTGGATGGACCCGCGCCACATCCACACACACGCCTTCGGCGCGATGACGGACGCCGAGCGCGAGCACCCGGAGATGTGGCGCTTCTGGCAGGCGCTGCCGCCGAAGGGGCGCATCGGCATCCTCTTCGGCTCCTGGTACACCGACCCGATCATCAAGCGCGTGATGGGCCACGAGAAGCGCGCGCGCTTCGAGCGCCGCCTCGAGCGCATCCGGCACTTCGAGCGCATGCTCGCCGCCGAGGGCGCCCTCGTCCTGAAGCTCTGGTTCCATCTTTCCAAGGCCGCGCAGAAGAAGCGCTTCAAGGAGCTGCTCGCGAGCAGGAAGACGGCCTGGCGCGTCGGGCCTCGCGACCTCGAGCGCTTCAAGCGCTACGACGAGTTCGTGGACGTCTGCGAGCACGCGCTGCGCGAGACCGGCACCGGCGAGGCGCCGTGGCACGTGATCGAGGGATCCGACCCCGAATACCGCTCGCTCGCCGCGGGCAAGCTCCTGCTCGACGCCCTCGACGCGCGGCTGAAGGGCGCCGCGCCCCGGGTGTCGCCCGCGGCCCCGCCCCCCCGGCCGCCCATCGACCGCAGGAACGTCCTGAACAGCCTCGACTACGCGCGGGCGCTGAAGCCCAAGGCCTACGACAGTCGCCTGGAAAAGGCCCAGGCGCGGCTGAACCAGCTCACCCGCGACAAGCGGATGCAGGAGCATTCGCTGGTCATGGTCTTCGAGGGCATGGACGCCGCCGGCAAGGGCAGCACCATCCGGCGCGTGACGCGCGCCATGGACGCGCGCTTCTACCGCGTGATCCCCGTCGCCGCGCCCTCCGACGAGGAGCGCGCGCAGCCCTACCTGTGGCGCTTCTGGCGCAACATCCCCGGCCACGCCAAGGCGGTGATCTTCGACCGCTCCTGGTACGGGCGCGTGCTCGTCGAGCGCGTCGAGGGCTTCTGCACGGAAGCCGACTGGATGCGCGCCTACCACGAGATCAACGGGTTCGAGGAGCAGCTTGCCGACGCCGGCGCCATCGTCGCCAAGTTCTGGATGGCGGTGACCCCGCAGGAGCAGCTGCGCCGCTTCAGGCTTCGCGAGAAGACGCCCTACAAGCGCTTCAAGATCACCGACGAGGACTGGCGAAACCGCAAGAAGTGGCCCGCCTACGAGCGCGCGATCTGCGACATGATCGAGCGCACGTCCTCGGAGAACGCTCCGTGGAACCTCATCGCCGCCAACGACAAGCTGCACGCGCGCGTGGAGGTCATCGAAAAGCTGTGCGGCCTCGTCGAATCGCGGCTGTGAGGCGCTCTTGAGCGCCACGAGCCTCTTCCGGACGGAGGTCGCCACCGCGATGGCGGTGGCCCTGGCCCTCGGGCTTGCCCTCCTGGCGCTTCGCCCCGGCGACCGCGCGAGCACGCGAAACGCCCTCGTGCTGCTCGTCTTCTGCGCCGTGGCCGCGGCCGCGGACACCGCGATCGGCACCATGGGCGGGCTGGGCATCGCGGGCATCCTCGCCGACGCCTCCACGGTGCTGGTCGGGGTGGTCCTCATCCGCATGGTGGGCATCTTCGTCTTCCGGGTGCTGCTGCCCGCGGTGCGCGTCAAGCCCGCGCGGATCGTGGAGGATCTCCTCACCACGGGACTCATGCTCGCCTGGGGCCTCGTGTGGCTGCGCCTGGCGGGCGTGGACCTGGGCAGCCTCATCACCACGTCGGCGGTGATCACGGGCGTGGTCGCCTTCTCGATGCAGGAGACGCTCGGCAACATCCTGGGCGGCGTGGTGCTGCAGCTCGACCAGTCGATCCGCGTGGGCGACTGGGTGAGGGTGGACGAGACGAGCGGGCGCGTGGTCGAGATCCGCTGGCGCTACACCGCGGTCGAGACGCGAAACCGCGAGACGGTCGTGATCCCCAACGGCTGGCTGGTGAAGAACCGCTTCACGCTGATCGGCTCGCGCGCCGACTCCTCCCCGCTCTGGCGGCGCTGGGTGCACTTCGACGTGTCGATCGACTGCCCGCCGCTCAAGGTGTGCGACGTGCTCCTGAAGGCGCTCGCCGATGCCGACATCCCGCACGTGGCGCGGGAGCCCGCGGCGACCGCGGTGCTCATGTCGATCGGCGACGGCTACGGCCGCTACGCGCTTCGCTACTTCCTCGACGACCCGGTCCCCGACGATCCCACCGACTCGCTCGTGCGGGCCCACGCGGTCGCCGCCCTCACGCGAAACGGCATGGCGATCGCCGTGCCTCGCGAGGAGCGCGTCCTCATCAAGGACAACGAGGCGAACCGCTCGGCGCAGCACGCGAAGGAGATCGCCCGGCGCGAATCGGCCCTGGCGCGCGTGGACCTCTTCGCGCCCCTGTCGGAGGACGAGCGCAGGGAGCTCGCCGAGCACCTGGTCTACGCGCCGTTCGTGAAGGGCGACACGGTCACGCGCCAGGGAGCCTTGGCGCACTGGCTCTACCTCATCGTGAGCGGCGAGGCCGAGGTCTGGCTGGAGACCGAAGGCGAGCGCACCCACGTGGCCACCCTCATCAGCGGCAGCATCTTCGGCGAAATGGGCCTGATGACGGGGGCGCCGCGCCGGGCGACGATCACGGCGGCGAGCGACCTCGAGTGCTACCGGCTCGACAAGGCGGGATTCGAGACGGTCCTGCGTTCCCGCCCCGACATCGCGGGCGAGATCTCGCGCATCCTCGCCTCGCGCCAGACGGAACTCACGGACCGGCGGGAATCGGCCGGGTCGGGCGCGCGCCGCCCGCCCCGCGACGCCGACATCCTCGCGAAGATCCGCAGCTTCTTCGGCCTGGACGCCTAGGCGGCGAGTGCCAGCCGGATGCGGTTGCGGCCGAAGAGGTAGGCGTAGTCGCTCTCGGTGGTGAGCCCGTGGGCGAGCAGGACGCCCAGCCCGCCTTCGCGGCGCGAGTCGGCAAGGGCCTCGAGCATCTCGCGCGTGGCGGCGGCGAAGGGATTGAAAGGGGCGGCGCGATCCTCGTAGGTCATGCGGATCCCGCCGTGGACGGCGGTGAGGGTGATCCAGACCGGGGCATCGGAGCCCCCGCGGTGACCGTGCTTCACGGTGTTGAGGAAGAGTTCCTCCACCACGAGGTT
This sequence comes from Usitatibacteraceae bacterium, assembly GCA_035432885.1. Lineage (GTDB taxonomy): Bacteria > Pseudomonadota > Gammaproteobacteria > Burkholderiales > Usitatibacteraceae > FEB-7. The sequence goes on along the minus strand of DAORTX010000139.1, from coordinate 3,531 downwards.
CAGCTTGAGGCAGGGCTGCCGGTCGATCCCCGCGGCGGCGCAGAAGCCCTCGAGGAACGACCGCGCGGCCTTCAGGTCGCCCAGCCGGGACGCAAACATCCCGGTTCGCGTAGTGATGGAATTCACAGTTTTTCCATTTCGGGCATTATAGAGTGGACTCCCCATCCCGCAATGCCAAGGAGGCAATCATGCGGAAGTTCTGGATTTTCGTAGCTGCCCTGCTGTTCGCCGCGTCCGCATGGGCGAACGACGTTGGCCAGATCAAGGTCGCCAAGGGCGCCGTGCAGCTCGAGCGGGACGGCAAGCGGGTCGCGGCCGCCGTGGGCATGCCCGTTCGCGCTTCCGACGTGCTGGTCACCGGCGCCGACGGTTCGGCCGGCATCACGTTTTCCGACAACAGCCTCGTCTCCGTCGGCCCCGGCAGCGTCTTCGCGATCGACAAGTACCGTTTCGACTCGACCACGCACGCCGGCGAGTTCGAGGGTTCGCTTCGCAAGGGCAAGCTCGTGGCGGTCTCCGGCAAGATGGTCAAGCAGTCCCCCGAGTCCATGAAGATCCGCACGCCCTCGTCCGTGATGGCCGTGCGCGGCACCGAGTTCGTGGTCCAGGTGGACGAACCGGCGACCACGGCCGCCAAGCGCTGAGGCCCCGCAAGCCCGATGCGTGTCGCGACCGCCCTCCTGCTGCTCGCGGTCGCGGCATGCGCGGATGCCCCCAGGGCGCCGCCGCCGATCAATCCCGAGTTGATCGCGGTCATTCCTTCCGCTGACGGGCATGTCGGCGCGGTGATGGTGCGGTCCGGCGGCGGGGAGCAGCTCCTCGACCGGGCCTACCTCGCCCGACGTCTGATGGCCGACGGCAGCATCGACGCCACGCCCATCTCGCCGGCGGAGGTCACGCTGGCCTTCGCCGCCGCGCTCGAGGCGCTGCCCGGGCGGCCGGCCTCGTTCACGCTCTACTTCCTCGAAGGCAAGGACGAGTTGACGAGCGTCTCGCGCGTCGAGATGGAAAAGGTGTTCGCGGAGTTGAAGCGCCGCCCGGCGCCCGACATCGTGGTGATCGGCCATACCGACACCGTCGGCAACCTCTCCTTCAACGACAGGCTCTCGCTCGCCCGGGCGGAGCGCATGCGCGAACTGATGATCGAGCTGGGCATTCCCGCCGGGCGCATCCAGGCCGCCGGGCGCGGCAAGCGCGAACTGCTCGTGCCCACGGAAGACAACACGGCCGAGCCGCGCAACCGCCGCGTCGAGATCAGCGTTCGCTGAGACTCGCCTGCGGCCCGTTCCAGCGGACCGCGAGGAGCGTGAGATCGTCGGCGGGCTCCGCTTCCCCCGAGAATCGCCGCACGTCGTCGCGCACGCGCGTCACGATCTCGGTCGCGTCGGCATCCTCGCCCAGCCAGCCGAGCGAGGTGCGCAGCCGGTCCGCGCCGTAGAATTCCTTGCGCAGGTTCATCGCCTCCGTGGCCCCGTCGGAGAGCGCCAGCAGCCACTCGCCCGCGACCAGCTGGCGCCGCGTCGACGGGTACGAATACACGTCCAGCACGCACAGCGGCGGGCCTCCCGAGGCGTCCAGCCGCTCGGCGCGCCCGCGGGGCTGGCAGGACCACGCCGGCTCGTGCCCCGCGTTCGCGTACTCGAGCTCCCCGGTCTCGAGATCGAGCGCGCCGGCGAGAGCGGTCACGAACAGCGACTCGGGATTCTCGCGGCGGATCTCGTCCTGCGCGCGCGCGAGAACGCCGCCCACGCTTCCCTCGACGGTGAGCGCCGCGCTCTTCAGGATCGACTTGACCGAGGCCATGAAAAGCGAGGCCGGCAGACCCTTGCCCGAGACGTCGGCCACGACGAAGAACAGGCGCCGCCCGTCCAGCATGAAGCAGTCGTAGAAATCCCCGCCCACGGTGCGCGCGGGCTCGAGGAGCGCCGCCACGTCGATGCGCCGTTCCTCGACGAAGACCTCGCGCGGGTCGGGCAGCAATCCCATCTGGATCCGCTTGGCGGCATCGAGCTCGCCCGCCATGCGCGCGGCCTGCTCGCGAAGCTGATGGCGCTGGCGCTGCGCTTCCGAGAGCGACCCGGCCTGCATGACGCCGAAGACGGCGACCGCCCCGAGCACGGGCCCGACGGGATCGAACACGAGGCCGGCGAAGTGGAAGGCCGCGGCGCCCGCGCCCAGGAGCGCGAGGACTCCCGCGGCGAGAAGCGCCGCCGAGCGCTGCGCGTTGGAGCGCGGGATGAACACGAAGAGCCCGAGCCCGAAAGCCACGAGGAGCGCGGCCTCGATGCGCGGCGCGAGCTCCATGCGGCGCAGGAACTTGCCCTCGAGAATCGCTTCCGCAGCCTGCGCGTGGTTCTCCACGCCGAACACGGTCTCGCCGAGCGGCGTGGCCACCAGGTCGGCGAGGCCCAGGCCCGTGAATCCCAGCAGCACCAGCTTGCCCTCGAGCTGCGTCACGTCGAAGGTCCCGTCGAGGATGCCGGCCGCCGACACGAAGCGCGACGGGTCCGAGTGGCCGTAGCGGATGAACGCCCGCCCGTCGGGCTGCGCGGGCACGGCGTAGTCGCCGAAGCGAAGCTCGATCGCCCCCCCGAACGAAGGCGCCACCGTCAGCGGCGCATCCAGGGCGATGCGCATCATCTCGATCGCGAGCGTCGGCACCGCGGCCGCGTCGAAGCGCCCGATCATCTGCAGGCGCCGCGCCACGCCGCCCTCGAGGTCGATCGAGTAGAGCCCGTGGCCGGCCGCGCCGGCGTCGATCTCGGGCACGTTGCGCAGGTGCCCGGGATAGGCGCGCAGCCCGTCCCCCGCCCCCTCGAGGAAGCGCACCGGCGGCGAGCGCGGCGGGCCCGCGAAGCGCGCATCGCTCGATTCGAGCGCGGCCACGCCGAGCACCGACGGCACCGTGGCGAGGGCCGCACCCAGGAGCGCGTCGTTCGAAGGCATCGTCTTCAATCGCGCGGCGATGTCGGGCGCCCGTCCCTCGAAGCGCGCCGCCATGACCGCGGGCGAGTAGCGATCGGCCTCCGGGAAGAAGATGTCCATGCCGATCACGCGCGGCCTCGCCCCGGCGATGCGCGAGACGAGGTCGGCCATCCGGTCGCGAGGCCAGGGCCATTGCCCTTCCGCGGCGAGCGCCCGTTCGTCGATCGTGACCACCACGACCTGGTCGGCCACGCGCTCGCGCGGCATGTAACGCTGCCAGGCGTCGAACACGATCCAGCGGAAGTGCTCCACCGGTTCCGGGGACGCGGCCAGCAGGAGCGAGAGCGCGGCCAGCAGGGCGAGCGCGGCGACGCGGAACGCGCCGGAGGCTCTCAGGGCTCGATCTCCATGCCGTCGTAGGCCGCGGAGACCTTGAGCGGCTCTCCCGCGCGCGTGAGCTCCTCGAACCGGCGCGCCTCCTTGAGCAGGCCGTGGAGCGTGGCATCGTCGTTCGCGGGCTCGTGGTGGAAGAGCACCAGGTGGCGCGCGTTCGCCATCTGGCAGAGCTCGACGCCCACGATGTTGCTCGAGTGCCCCCAGTCGGCC
>DAORTX010000138.1:0-7125 GCA_035432885.1 Usitatibacteraceae bacterium | reverse complement strand
GTAGTCCAGCGTGCCGTCGCCGGCGATCTTCGCGGCCACGCGAAGCACCGGCGGCTCCACGCCCGACTCCGCGGCCGATTGCCGGATCCGCTCGGCGGCCTTTGGCGAAATGGTGATCATCATTCGTTTCCCTCGGTTTCGTTCGCGTCTCAGCGGACCGCGACGGGCCGCGCTCGTTCGCGCGCCGTCCGGACACGGGCGACGTGGCCCAGGAAGCGCTTCACCCAGTCGTTCCCGCCGGCCGACCGCTGGTGCGAGTACGAGGCCAGGACGTTGCGGTGAACGATGCCGTCGCGCCCTGCCCCTGCGCCCTCGCCCCGCTCCATGCGCCAGGCGTAACGCAGTTCCGGATCGGCGTGGACCAGCGTGGAATAGTGGAACTCGTGGGCGCCGGTCGTCTTGCCTTCGCCCGCCCCCCAGGGATGCTCGGCGGTCTCCGCGAGCCGCACGTAACCCTTGCCCACGGGCTTCGACTGCATGACCACGTCGGCCGGGATGGCGCCGACCATTTCCCAGGTCTCGCCGCGCCAGGTGAGCGACCTCGCCAGGTACATCAGGCCGCCGCACTCCGCATAGACGGGCAGCCCGTCCTCGATCGCGCGGTTGAGGTCCGCCCGCAGCGACCTGTTTGCGGCGAGCGCGGCGGCGTGGACTTCCGGGAAGCCGCCGCCGATGAAGAGCCCATCGACGTCGGGGAGGCTCGCGTCCGCGAACGTGTCCACCGTCACCAGCTCGGCGCCGCCCTCCCGGAAGGCTTCCAGGTCGTCCGCGTAATAGAACCCGAACGCGCGGTCCCTCGCGATGCCGATGCGAAGCGCAGGCGCAGGCGGTCGAGGTGCGGGCGCCTGTGGAGTCACGGGCGCAGCCGTGCGCGCGATCGCCAGGATCGCGTCCAGGTCGATGCGGGCGCAGACCGCCTCGCCCATGGCCGCGATGCGTTCGCGCGCGTCGTCGACTTCGCCCGCGGGAACGAGTCCCAGGTGGCGCTCGACCACGCCCAGCCGGGGATCATCGCCGATCGCGCCGAGCACCGGCAGCCGCGTGAAGCGTTCGATCGCCGCGCGCAGTTTCGCTTCGTGCCGGGCCCCGCCCACGCGATTGAGGATGACGCCGGCCACGCGCACGTCGGGATCGAAGGTGGCCAGTCCGAGCAGGAGCGATGCCGCTCCGCGGGACATGCCGCGGGCGTCGAGCACGAGGACGACGGGCAGGCCGAGACGGCGCGCCAGGGCTGCGTTGCTGTCGCCGCCTTCCAGGTCCATGCCGTCGTGAAGGCCGAGATTTCCCTCCACCAGGGCCACGTCGCAGTCGCCGGCGTGCCTTGCCCAACTCGCCGCGATCTCGGAGTCCTCCTGCAGGTGCGGATCGAGATTGCGGCAGGCGCGTCCCGCCGCGAGGCCGAGCCACTGGGGATCGATGTAGTCCGGACCCTTCTTGAAGGGCTGGACACGCAGCCCGCGCGCCACGAGCCCGGCGATGAGGCCGGTGGCGACGGTCGTCTTGCCCGACGAGCGCCAGGCGGCGGAAACCAGGAGCCCGCTCATCGGGCCGTCCGCGTACCGCTCACTTGGCGGCGGCGGCGGGAGCCATCGCGACTCCCGCCGGCGGCAGGATCGGCAGCGCGCGCACGCCCACCAGCGCGATGAGGAAGGACGCGGCGAGTCCTCCGGCGCCCAGCAGGAACTCGGCGAGGCTCGGCACGTAGGCGCCGACCCGGCCGTCATTGAACGAGCTCTTCACCTCGTAGCCCGGGAAGATCTCCAGCGGGAACACCTGCCCCCCGATGATGAAGACGTAGAGAAACGCGAACGCCCCGACGGACACGAGCGCCGCGGCGACCGCCGTCGCGCGCGGACCGGCCAGGCGCGGATGAAAGACCAGCGCCAGGGGAACGATGCTGCCCAGGCCGACGAATCCGGCCCAGAAGAGCGGCGCGTAGGGCATCCCGCTCGCCAGGATGAAGTGCTCGAACGCGGCCTGCTTCGCCCAGTAGAGGTTGGTCACGTGGTGCACGGCCACGAAATAGAGCGCGGCGATGACGAAGATCCCGAGCAGGCGGCGCACCCGCTCGAGCATCCGCGGGTCCATGGCCTCGCCGGAGAGCCGCGCGAAGCCGGCCTGCGCGAGGTGGAACGCCGCCAGGCCCCAGGCGAGCGACAGCGCGATGAAGAGCGGGGCGATGACGCCGGACGCGTAGGCCTGGCGCGAGACGAGGAAGCCGAAGATGGACCCCGTGCCGGTCGTGAGGATCACGCGCCACGCGAATGCGGCGAGTCCCGCCGGCTTCGCGAGCGCGCCGAAGCGGCGCTCGAGCAGCGACCAGAGGTAGAGCGCGCAGATCACGAAGAGCCCGTTGTACAGGATCATGTTCCACGCGAAGATCGAGCGGAAGTTGTAGTGCGTCGCGGCGACGACGAGGCGCTCCGGGCGTCCGAGATCGAGCACCAGCACCAGGAGGCCCCCCGCGAGGAGCGCCACGGTGAGGAGCACCGACAGCGGCGCGAGCGGCTTGTAGTCGGCCACGCCGAAGACCGAGGCGATGGACGCCACGTTCAGGGCGCCGGAAGCCGCGACGATGAGGAAGATCGCGAACACGTGCGGCAGGCCCCACACGACCTGGTTGCTCATCCCGGTCACGACATGGCCGTGTTCCTCCATGTAGTGTGCCGCGCCGAGTGCGGCGGCAAGCACCAGCGCCCCGGCCGCCGCCAGCGCCCAGAAGACGCGTGTCTTCGTCGCTCTCGAAGTCGTCGTGGACATCGCCTAGAGTCCCCGGTAGCGCACGCCGTTGTTCGTTCGCAGGTCGGCGCGCAGCTGCGTCGTCGCCACCGCGCTCACGCGCCGGGAGATCTCGCTCTGCGGGTCGTTCAGGTCGCCGAAGAGGATGGCCTCGTGGCCCGCGGCGGCGCAGGCCTCGACACAGGAGGGCGTTCCACCGCGGTCCACCTTGTGGACGCAGAGCGTGCAGCTCTCCACGCAGCCCTTGCCGCGGGGGACGTCGGGCTTCTGGCCCGTGGTCGGCTCGTGGACGAAGCTCCTCGCGTTGTACGGGCAGGCCATCACGCAATAGCGGCAGCCGATGCAGGTGTGGCGATCGACCAGCACGATGCCATCTTCGCGCTTGAACGAGGCGCCCGTCGGGCACACGTCCACGCAGGGCGGCTCGGCGCAGTGCTGGCACATGACCGGCGCCGAGAGCTCCTTGCCGCTGCGCAGGTCCCGGAGCTCGACCTTGCGGATCCACTGCGAATCGGTGGGCCGCGTGGTGCCGGGCAGACCGTTCTCCCGGTTGCAGGCATCCACGCAGTCGCGGCAGCCGCTCTCGCATTTCGTCGTGTCGACCAGCATGCCCCAGCGCACCCTGGCGCTCGCCGGCTCGCCCGCGGCCTTCGCCTGGGCGTAATCGTAGAGGAAGATCCCCGGCGCGATCATGGCGCCGGCGACCGCAGCCGCCCCGCCGAGGAACTCGCGCCGGCGCTTGTCGACGGGATTCATCGCGCCGCTCCCGGCAAGGCCGCCGACGCCGTCTTCGCCGGCCTCGCTGTGGAGGCGTGGCATTCGAAGCAATCGAGCTTCACGGCCGCGTAGACGTGGCACCCCTGGCAGAAATGCCTCTCGGAACCGAGGACCCGGCCGTCGCTCGCGTTCGCGTGACAGTCGACGCATGCCGAGAGGCTGTGCTTCACCGGGCGGATGCCCCGTCGGACCGTGTCGTCCCGGTCGTGCTTGAGGAATTCCATGTGCAGGCGCCGCATGACCTTCGGATCCTCGACGCAGGGTCCCGCGCGCGCCCGGTCGAGGGACGGGCCGGCGGCCCAGGTCGCGGCACCCGCGGCGAGCCCCCCCAGGAGGATCGCCGCCGCGAGAGCGGGCCACGGAAATCGCAGCGGGAATCGCGCCGTTCGCATGGGAGCGCGCGGTCCTATTCCCCGAGCCCCATCTGGATGTAGCCCGTCGGGCAGACGTCGGCGCAGATGTGGCACCCGATGCACTTGTTGTAGTCGGTGTCGACGTAGCGCCCCATCGTGGATTTCGCCTTGGGCACCTTGAAGACGGCCGTCTGCGGGCAGTAGACCACGCAGTTGTCGCATTCGAAGCACAGGCCGCAGCTCATGCAGCGCTTGGCTTCGGCGACCGCCTCGGCTTCGGCCAGGGCACCCAGGCGCTCCTCGAAGTTGCCGAGGGCGGTCTCCTTGGTGAGTGTCACGAACTTGCGCTTGACGCGCGGCGTGTGGCCGAAATGCCCGAGGAAGAGCTCCTCGTGGGTGATGACGTGGCGCCCGGACTGGTTGTCGTAGTTGTGGACGGCGGCGGTCGAATCGCAGGTGCCGTGCATCGGCTCCGCGGCCTTCTCCACCTTCAGGCCCTTCTCGAGCATCTTCCTCACCAGGTCGAACTGGTGCACGTCGATCTTCGGGCGCTTCTCGGGATCCTCTCCCCGCAGGAACCGGTCGATGCCTTCCGCGGCGATCGAGCCGTGGCCGATCGCGGTCGTGAGCAGGTGCGGGCGAAGCACGTCCCCGCCCGCGTAGGTGCCGGGCTTCCCGGCAACCTGGTAATTGCGGTCGGTGCTGACCGCGCCCTTGCCGTTGTCGAATTCCTCGAGGCCGGTGAAGTCCACCGACTGCCCGATGGCCGAGACGATCAGGTCGCAGGCGATGTCCTCTTCCGTGCCGGGCACCATGTCGATCTGCAGGCGCCCGCTCACGAACTTCGCCTCGCACTGCGCCACGCGCAGGGCCGTGGCGCGGCCGTCGGCGCCCTTGACCAGGCCCACGGGCGCGAGCCCGCCGCGGATGGCGATGCCTTCCGCCGCGGCCTGCTCGATCTCGTGCTTGTTCGCCTGCATCTTGTCGACCGGGAAGACGGAGGTGAGCGTCACGTCCGCGCCCTGCTTGGCCGACACGTGGGCCGCGTCGCTCGCCATGTGGCCGGCGATCGCGCCCTCGAAATCCGTGGGCTTCGCATTCTCGATGTGGCCGAGTCGCCGCGCGACGGTGGCCACGTCGATGGAGGTGTCGCCGCCGCCCACCACGACGACTCGCTTGCCGACGTGGCGCAGCCGCCCGTCGTTGAACGCCTTCAGGAACGAGGTCGCCGTCACCACGTTCGGCGCCTGCGCGTCGGCCAGCGGCAGCGGCCGCCCGCCCTGGGCGCCCATGCCGAGGAAGACCGCGTCGTACTGCTTGCGGATGTCCTCGAGCGAGATGTCGGTTCCGACGCGGCATTTCATGCGCGTTTCGATGCCCAGGTCGAGGATTCGCTGGATCTCCGCGTCGAGGGTCTCGCGCGGCGTGCGGAATCCGGGAATCCCGTAGCGCATCATGCCGCCCAGGTGCTCGTGGTCGTCGAAGACCGTGACGGCATGGCCCATGAGCGCCAGCTGGTAGGCGCAGGAGAGCCCGGCCGGGCCGCCGCCCAGCACCGCGATCTTCTTGCCGGTCGACTTCTCCGGCTTCGCGTAGGCGAGCTTGTTCGCGTTCGCGTAGTCCCCCAGGAAATGCTCGACGGAATTGATGCCGACGTGATCCTCGACCACGTTGCGGTTGCAGCCCGTCTCGCAGGGCGCCGGGCAGACGCGACCCATGACGGAGGGAAACGGATTGGCCTCCGTCAGCCGGCGCCAGGCGTACTCCTGCCACGGCACGCCTTGCGGCGGCTTCTCCGTGCCGCGCGCGATCTGCAGCCAGCCGCGGATGTCCTCTCCCGAGGGGCAACTGCCCTGGCAGGGCGGCGTCGTCTGGATGTAGGTCGGACACTTGTGCGACCAGGACGACTGGAAGATCACTTCCTGCCAGGCGGGGGGGCTGGAATCGCCGTCCTTGTAGCGGCGGTAGTTGCGAGCGGTGTCCGGCTTGCTGTCCTGGGGATTGGTGGCCACGGGATCCTCTGTATCGTCTAAGTGTGGGGTCGCGCCGCTACTGCTTCGCGCCGAGGCGGATCGCGGTGCTCACCAGCTGGTGAATGCCGCCGACCATCGCCCGGTTGAATCCGTAGTAGGGAAGGACCTTGGTGAACTGCGCCTTGCAGATGGCGCAGATCGTCGCCATGAAATTCACGCCGTGGCGATCGGCGACCTCGCGCAGCGACTCCATGCGCGGGAGCGCGCCTTTCACCCGGAGGTCGAGGATCTCGTCGGTGAGGAGCCCCCCCCCGCCGCCGCAGCAGAACGTGGCCTCGTGGGTCGTTCCCTCGCGCATCTCGACGTACCTGTTCGCCACGGCGCGGATGAGCGCCCGGGGAATCTCGAACTGCCCGCCCGGATCGTCTCCCATCCGGGACGCCCGCGCGACGTTGCACGAATCGTGGAAGGTGACGACGCGATGATCGTTGGCTTCCTTGTCGAGCACCAGGGCGCCCTTCCGCACGAGGTCCCAGGTGAGCTCGCAGATGTGCATCGGCTGGCGGTAGTTGTGGTCGAGCTGGCTCTGGAGCTGTCGGGCGAACGGATCGTCCCCGCCCGAGCCGATGCCGGCGAGCGTATTCCAGTAGCTGTAGGCCACGCGCCAGGCGTGGCCGCACTCGCCCACGACGATGCGCTTCACGCCCAGCTCGAGGGCGGCCTCGCGGATGCGAAGCGCCACGGCGCGCATCTGCTCGTAGCTGCCGATGAAGAGACCGAAGTTCGCGGCCTCCGAGGCATGCGAGGAGAGCGTCCAGGAGATGCCCGCCGCATGGAAGACTTTCGCGTAGCCGATCAGGCTGTCGACGTGCGGCTCGGCGAAGAAGTCCGCCGAAGGCGTGACGAGAAGCACTTCCGCACCCTTCTGGTCGAGCGGGAACTTCACGTCCGCGCCGGTTTCTTCCTTCACGTCCTCCTCGAGCCCGAGGAGCGTGTCCGCGAGCGCCGGCGCCGGCAGGCCCAGGTTGTTGCCGATCCGGTGGACCTTGCCGATGATCTCGTTCGTGTACTTCGCCCCGTATCCCACGGTGTCGAGAATCTCGCGGGCGGCCATGGTGACTTCGGCCGTGTCGATCCCGTAAGGGCAGAAGACGGAGCAGCGGCGGCACTCGGAACACTGGTTGTAGTACTTGTACCAGTCGTCCAGGACCTCGCGGGTGAGTTCCCGCGCGCCGACCAGCTTCGGGAAGAGCTTCCCGGGCAGCGTGAAATGGCGCCGGTAG
>DAORTX010000137.1:0-7131 GCA_035432885.1 Usitatibacteraceae bacterium | reverse complement strand
CTAAGTTGAAGGCTTTTCTCGAACGAGAAGTTTCAGCAAGGCCGGGTTCAGGAACAGCTTTTCGCGGCCAGCCTTTCTCTCTTCCAGAACGCCGATACGGGCAAGCGCTTTCAGGTACTCGGCGGCGGTCTGCCGCTTGGCCAATCCGGCGTCGACCACGTTCTGGATGCGGCAGTAGGGTTGGACGAACGTGAGTTCCACGAGCTCCCGCGAATGGATCTTGGGCAGCTTCTCTTTCACGCGCTCGGAGGTCTTGGCCATGAGTGCGCGAATGGCCTCGATCTTGTCGGTCGTCCATGTGCCTGTCTCGACAATCCCTTGCAGCATGTAGAGCACCCACGGCTCCCACGCCATGCTCTTCGTCACCCCGGAAAGCAGGGAGTAGTACTCCGCCCTGCGCCGCATGATGAAGCGGGAGAGGTAGAGCACGGGAAGGCTCAGAAGACCGTGCTCGACGAGGATCAGCTGATTCAGGATGCGCCCGGTGCGCCCGTTTCCGTCGGTGAAGGGGTGAATGGCCTCGAATTGATAGTGGGCCACGGCCATGCGGATGAGCGGGTCGATCTCGGTGGCGTCATGCACGAAGCGTTCCCAGTTGGCGAGCTTGTCGCGCAGGATCGCCTCGCCTGCGGGCGGGGTGTAGATCACCTCTCCCGTGGCCGCGTTCGCAAGCGCGGTGCCTGGAACACGCCTTACCTTCATGTCCACTCCCTTGATGGTCGTGCAGACAAGTTCGGCGATGGCGGTGCCGACCGGGCGTTTTGCAAGCGCCTCGACCCCTCGACGCAGGGCCGTTCGATATCGCAGGGCCTCCTTGGTGGCAGGGTCAGCCGAATCCTCCAAATCGACGTGCCGGAACAGGGCATCGGAGGTCGTCACGATGTTTTCGATTTCGCTGCTTGCCTGGGCTTCGAGAAGCGGAATCGTATTGATGAGTACGGCCGCATTGGGGATCAGCGCGCAGGCCTTCTCGAGGGCGGCAAGGGAAGCGCGCGCCTCGATGCAAGCCTTGAGGAGTTGGCGCGACTCCACATCCGCTCTCGGGGGGAGGGGCGGGAGATCGTTGTAGGGGCGCTTCGGGTCGAAGGCGGGCATTTGCCAGGGCTCCTCGGTGCCATCGACACGATTCGGCGTGTTGTCGATGACATCGACACTTCACCATAATGTGTCGAAAAATGGAAGAATAATCGACATGACGGCCCCGCGTTTCGCATTCGGTGAGGATCCATGAGCAAACCCAAGTCCGGTCGCCGAGGCGAAGGGAAGCGTCCCCTTCACTCCTGAAGGGAAGCGTCCCCTTCATTTGAGGCTCCACCCGTAGGCCCACTCGATCACGTCCGGCCTTCGCGCAGCCGCCGTGCCCAGCCGCCGGGGATCGGGAACGATGCCCACCCGCCCCAGGTCCAGGCGATCGGCATCCCAGCAGGTCTGGAGGGTGGCGTCGCGCGACACCTTTCCGGCGCTGTGTTCCGAGCATGCCTGCATGAGGAGTTCGAGCCCCAAGGAATCCAGCTCGAAGAGCGTTCCGTGAAGCCGGGCAGCGAGCTTCGCCGCCAACGCGCCGTGAAAGGGATCGCTTCCGTCGTTCTGCCGGCAGGAATCGTGGAAGACGGCAAATAGTCGAACGACATCCAGCCTTGCGCCCGTCTCCGCCGACAAGCGCTCGCCGATCCGCGCGACCCGGGCCCAGTGGGGTGCGCCGTGGATGCCGCGCCAGTCGAGGGCGAAGTTCTCGCGCAGGTGCGTGAGAAGTTCCGGCGGGATTCGCATCGGGCCATGGTAGTCGAAGGCAGGCTCATGCCTTGAGCCTCGCGCCGCAAATACTCGTGCGCACCGGATCCCGATCCGGACCGACAACCATGAGGCACAAGTCCATGAACAGGATCATCGTCTCGCTTCGCGCCATTCTCGTCGCAACCTTCGCTTGTCTCGCCCTTTTCCCCGCGCACGCCGTGCTCCCCGAGAGCGGCTGGTACTGGAACCCGAACGAAAGCGGCCGCGGCTTCAATCTCGAGATCCAGGACAACGCGCTCTTCCTCTCCGCCTTCGTCTATCGCCCGGACGGATCGGCCGCCTGGTACGTGGGCGGCGGCCCCATGGCCACGGACCGAAACTGGACGGCGGAGCTCTACGAGACGACGGGCGGGCAGTGCATCGGCTGCGCCTACCGCTCGCCCACGCTGCTTCTCACGGGCAGTGTCTCGATCACTTTCACGAGCGAGCGCTCGGCGACGATCTCGCTGCTCGGCGGCACGGTCAGCGTCGTGCGCCAGGACTGGTCCAATTCCGGCGTGGCGGGCCACGAGGCGCTCTTCGGCGAGTGGTCCACGACCGAGGGCGAGCCGAGCTTCCCCGTCTACTTCGGCGATCGGATCTCCCTCTACATCGGGCGTTCCGACAGCGCGGGCACCTACGCGGCGGGCAACCGCACGGGCGACGCGGGAGATACGGCCGTCGGCGACTACTACGCGAACTCGGGCAACTACACGATGCTCCTGGACTCCTCCACGTCCTACTACTCCTACTTCGTCTTCAAGAAGAACGGGTTCAACCGCATCGAGGGGCAGCAGTGGACCTACCTCAAGTCTTCGCTGCCCACCGGCAGCGGCCTCTATTTCGTGGGACACCGGACCAAGAGCTACGCGAGGCTGCGCGGACTGAATGCGCCGGGCGTCGCGAAGAGCGCGGGCCGCTCGCCGGAGCGGGAGGCCATCGATGCGGTGCGCGCGGCGCGATCGTTCGCGAAGGCGGGAGAGCCGATCCCGATGGAAGGCGTCACGATCGACCAGGTGCGCGAGATGGCCGCGAAGCTGCAGCTGCGGCTCGAAGGCGCTCGGCACTGACCGCCCGCGATGGCCACGGGAGCATTCGCCATGGATATTCGCGCTGCCGGTGTCACCACCGTCCTGTTCGCGGTCCTGCTGTCGGGGTGCGCGTCGCAGATCAGCCGCAACCCCCACAGCCGCCCGACGCTCGTCGATCCGGCGCGCACGGACATGGCCGCCTATGAAAGGGACTACGACGGCTGCGTCGCCCTCGCCAACCAGACGGACGCGGGGCAGGCGGCAGGCTCCGGTGCCGCGGGCGGTGCCGTGGCCGGTGCCCTCGTGGGCGCCCTGATCGGCGCCGTGATCGGGCATGCCTTCAACGACACGGCAGCGGGTGCGCGATACGGCGCGGCGCTGGGTGGTGTCGAGGGCGGCGTCGGTGGGGCGGCGGGCGGCTACGGGGCCGCGCGGGTGGACCAGGAAACGGCCCTCAGGAACTGCCTCAAGGGCAGGGGGTACGGCCTGATTCGTTGATCCTCACCCCCGGCCTTCTCCCAAGGGAGAGGTGAGGCGTGAAGGGAGCGCTGGTGGCAATCGTTCCCGAATCAGGTTGGACCGTGCCCAAACTGGGTTGATCAAACAACTCTCGAAAACCCGTCACGGACGCGGTCCTTCACGACTCGCCGCGCAGTCAGAGCACTGCCTCCAGCCCCTTGCGCTCGATGAGGTTCAGCAGCTTGAGGGAAGGGCCCCCGGGCTTCTTGTCGCCGGTCTCCCATTTCTGAACCGCGGACACGCTCGTGTTCAGCACGGCCGCGAAGACCGCCTGGCTCAGGTTGGCCTTCTCGCGCAGCCGCTTGATCTGCCGGGGCGACATTTCGTCCACGTCCAGATGGCACAGCGCATCGAACTCGCCCATGCGCCGCTTGCTGATCAGTCCGGTGTCGTGAAGCCCGCGCGCGGTCTCATGGACCTCTCCAAGGATTCGGCTCTTGCGCACCGCCATGGCATATCTCCGTGATTTCTCCTGCTCGCAGCGCGATGGCCAACTTTCGGTCATCGAGCGCCAGCAGGTCCGCCGCGAGTTCCCGAAGGGCCTTCAGTTCATCCTTCCCGATGTCGTCGCGCTCGTTCTTTCCGAATCCGAAAATCACGAACCAACGATCTTCCAGTCTAGTGGCAACGATGATCCTTGCGCCGCCGCGCTTGCCCTTGCCGGGCAGCGCGACCCGTTTCTTCACGACGTGACCGCCGAGATCGGCGTCGATGAGCCCGTCGATCATCTCGCCCAAGGCCTGACACAAATGACGCTCCGCCAGGCCGGCCTTGCGCATCCAGCGGCCGAGAGTCCGGGTCCGGAAGGCTCTTTTCATCGAGAAGCATATCACCCAGTGCGATAGTTGTCAGGGGATCTCGATCGGGCCGTGCGGCACCCAGGCGAGAGGGCAGGTCGAGCGGACAAGCGGCGTTGACCGTTCTCGTCGACAGCATGCTCAACGCTTGACCGACCACCGGCGCTGACGTGGACGCGAAGGGGACGCTTCCCTTCGCTCCCTCTCCCCTCGTGAAGGGAAGCGTCCCCTTCACGAGCGAAGGGAAGCGTCCCCTTCATTGACGAGAAACTCGAGGGACACGGGCTTGAGGGGATCGTCGCTTCGCCACACGATCCGCTCCCGGAAGACGGACAGGTGCCACGTCTGCGTGGCAATGGGCACCTTGCGCGAGAAGGCGCCGGGGCTGAGGACAGCCACGCACCCGCGGTGACCGGGATCGCGCACCGACTCGTACCGGATCAGCCCGAGGCCGGCCTTGCGCGCCGTTCGCCCCATGGCCTGGCACGCGGCGTAATCGGAAGGATGCGTCCACTTCGCCTTCGATCGCGAGAACGCCTTGTCCCGCAGATCGATGCCCTTGGCGCGCACCGACACCTGGAAGACGGTCTGCGCGCGCGGCGGGATGTGGTCCATCGCGGGAGACTCCAGCAGGTGCCGCCAGCGCCAGTAGCCCAATTCGGCGCACGCGGTCTCGATGGAATCCGCCGCGTAGAGCACGCCGGTGTCGTGATCGCCCCGGAAGCGGCTGCCTCCCGGGGGCGGCGGATAGCGAAACGGCGTGAAGAGGAGCCAGTGCAGGCCCTCGCAGCCCGCGGGCAGCGCGGTCTTCGATTCCTCGAGGAGCTTTTCCAGCGCGAGCTGCTCGTCGAGCGAATCGACGAGCGGCATCGTGGCGACCACGTGCTGTGCCTCCACCGCCCGCCAAGGCGAGAGGGCGAGAGTCTTCGCGCTAGAGTCGACCGCGCGCACTGTCGAGGTAGGCCACGACGCGCACCAACCCCTGGATGGAGCCGATCAGGTCGATGGGCGCCGACTGCAGCGCCGTGTTGGGGCTGCGCAGCCACTTGCGCGCCGACTCCTCCCGCCCCCAGATCGCGTCCAGCGAGCGGAAGAGCCGCACGAAGAGGAGGGCCAGCTCCCATTCCTTGGCGCGCGCGCGTGACAGGACGTAGGTGCCGGCGGTGAGACGGGAAGCCGTCGGCTCGGAGACGCCCAGGATCGCCGCCATCTGGCGCTGCGTGAGCCCGAGGAAGCCCGCCGAGCGCACGACCGCCTTCGAGAGCACCTGGCCCTCGTCCGGGGCGAGCTTGGCGGCGGTGGCGATCGGCATGGCACCCTCCTTATGGAAAGTATTATTCCATATACTTTCCATGGAAAGCAAGCCTCGCCGGGCGACTTGCGACGGCCATCAAGCCCGAACGGTCGGCTACGACTTGTCCCAGTACGCCGCCTTGTCGGGAAGGATCCAGCGAACCCCGCCGCGGGGGTCGGCCTTGTCGCCCTCGTAGCGCGGGATGAGGTGGATGTGGACGTGCGGGACCGTCTGCCCCGCGGCCTTGCCGTCGTTGATTCCGACGTTGAACGCGGCGGGGTGATGGCTTTCGACGATCCCCGCGTGGAGCCTGTCCAGGAGCGCCAGCATGGCGAGCCTTTCCTCGCCCGTGAGCTCGAACCAGGAACCCACGTGCCTTCGCGGAGAGACGAGCGCATGGCCGGGCGATACCGGGCAGGAATCGCCGAAGGCGAAGGCAAGCTCGTTGGAGAAGATCACTTCCTCCGCGGGGAGGTGGCAGAAGCGGCAGGGCTTGGTCATGGTTGGCGGCTCGCGAATGTGCAGTACTCGCACTTGCCATTGACGGGGGGCGGCTCGTTTGCGGCAAGTCTATCGAAGCGACGATCGACTCATGCGGCTACCTGCTTGGATGCCATCCGCGCGCATGCCGCCGCTTCGCAAGCGGCCGCCTCGCAGGCCACCGCATAGGCCCGAGCCACTTCCACGAGCTCCGGCCACGCCGGCCGATTCGCGCGCATCCGCACGCTCTTCACCGTCCACGGGCTGCATCGCCTGTCGACCAGCCCGGTCGCGACCCTGTTCCCCGACGCGTTCCGGATCGAGAACACGATGCCGTGGCCACGCCGGCAGTGGTTGGCATAGGTCCGCGCGCAGTGCCGGAGGGCATTGCCCTCCTCCCACAACTCATAGGAATCCCGAAGGGCCACCACCCGCCACGGGCCGTGCTCGAAGGTGGCGAGCGGCACCTCCCAGCGAAGGTCCTCGCGCTGCGCATGCGCCAGCTCCCGCTCGCGTTCCTGCCACGCCGCGTGCTGCGCCAGCATCCACGCCCAGCCCGCGCGCGCCTGGTTCGCGTCGATGGCCGGGTACTCCCATTCGAGCCAGTCGTAGACGTCCTCGAATTCTCCATCGAGGAACGCGCGAATCTCCGCTGCGCCGCCGACACTCGCGAGCCGGCGGCCGAGGGCGCGCAGGAACGGCTTCCAGAAGTCGAGCGCGATCGTTTCGGGTTCCAGCTTCACGCGCAGTCCCGGCTCGCGTCCATTGGGCATCACGAGGCGCTGCAGCACGGGCCCTGGCAGCAATCCGCCTGCCGCCGCACAGGCCTGCAGGATCCAGCAGTAGACCTCGAACACGTCGTCGTTGCGCGCGCAAGGAACAACCGGCTCGAAGTGCCCGGGCGCGGTGTTCGCGAGGAGCTTCCATCCCGCGTCGCCGATACCGAAGCGGCGAAAGGCGAGCTTCAGGTCGCGCGCGGGCTCCGGGTGATTTCCGAGCACGCCCGCGACGACCGCGCCCGCGTAGGGGCGAACGAGCGCGGGGTTTTCACGTTCGAGTTGCACGAACGCCTCATCGTGGCGCCAGGCGGCGGAGTATTGGCGCGAATCGACCGCGGTCAGCTCCTCGAGCGGCGTTCCGAGGCACGCGGAGGCAACGACGAGCGGGTCCAGGGCAAGCGCTTCCGCAATGCGATCCCGAAGCGGGCCCTCGATGCGGCAGCTCTCCACGCGCTCGC
>DAORTX010000136.1:0-7221 GCA_035432885.1 Usitatibacteraceae bacterium | reverse complement strand
CCGCGCGAGGGCGTGCTGGACGCCTGCCGCGCGCGGCTCGCCGCGATCCACCGGCGCCACAAGCGCAAGGTCTCGCTGATCGGCTGGAGCCTGGGCGGGATCTACGCGCGGGAACTCGCGAAGGAGACGCCGAATGCCGTGCGCCTGGTGGTCACGCTGGGCACGCCCTTCACCGGGCACCCGAAGGCGACCAACGCCTGGCGGCTCTACGAGAAGGTGACCGGACACAAGATCGGCACGGCGGACCTGCACGAGCCGCTTCGCGTGCCGCCGCCGGTGCCCACCACGTCGATCTTCAGCCGCTCGGACGGCATCGTCGCGTGGCAGTGCAGCGTGGAGAAGGCGGGCCCGCTGCACGAGAACATCGAAGTCGAGGCGAGCCACCTGGGCCTGGGGTTCAACCCGCTCGCCTGGCACGCGATCGCGGACCGCCTCGCGCAGCCCGAGGGCCGGTGGAAGCCCTTCGATCGCAGCGGCACGCGGTCGTGGCTGTATCGCGATCCCGCTCGCGCCGGCTGGTTCTAGGGCCGCGATGCCCCTTATCTCGGCGAACGGGGTCTCGCTCGCCTACGAGGAGAGCGGCAACCCCGCGGATCCGGCCATCGTCCTGGTGATGGGGCTCGGCCTGCCGCTCGTCTTCTGGCCCGACGCCTTCGTCGACGGTCTCGCGAAGGCGGGATTTCGCGTGCTGCGCCTGGACAACCGCGACAGCGGGCTCTCGCAGCGGATCGAGGACGGTACCCATCCGCCGATACCGGTGGCGATGGCGCGCTCGGTGATGGGGCTCGAGGTGCACGCGCCCTACGACCTGGCGGACATGGCGGCCGACGTCGCGGGGCTGCTGGACCACCTCTCGATCGGCAAGGCGCACGTCGTGGGCGTGTCGCTCGGCGGCATGGTGGCGCAGGTGCTCGCGGCCCGGAGCCCGAAGCGCGTGGCGAGCCTCACCTCGATCATGTCCTCCAGCGGCAATCCGTTCGTCTCCATGGCGCGGCCGCGGGCGCTCGGCGCGATCCTGCACCACCCGAAGGATCCGGACGATCCCGCGAGCGTCGCCGGGCATCTCGTGCACGTGATGGAGGTCATCGGGAGCCCGGGCTTTCCGGCCGACCCGGGCGCGCTGCGGGAACTGTGCGAGCGCGCGGCCAGGCGCGGCTATGACACGCGGGGCACGGCGCGGCAGATGCTCGCGATGCTGGCCTCCGGCGACCGGCGCGATGAGCTCGTGACCATTGCCGCGCCCACGCTCGTGATCCACGGACTCGACGATCCGCTGGTTCCCAAGGCCGCGGGACGGGAAGTCGCGCGCTTCATCCCCGGCGCGAAGCTCCTCGAGTTCGAGGGCATGGGCCACGACCTGCCCGCGGCGCTGATCCCGAAGTTCGTTTCCGCCATCGTCCAGCACTGCCGCGCGGCCTGAAAACGGCTTTGAACGGTCGAAGCGGACGCCTCCCTTGGCGTTTAAGGGAAGCGTCCCCTTCGACGTTTACGTTACGGCTGCGCGGCGCGCAGGTCCTTCAGCGTGGCGAAGGGGCCGGGGAGTTTCGCGGCGCCGAAGCGAAGCGAGGTGTGGGCGCCGGACTTCGCGCTCTTCGGCGAGCCCAGGGCGTAGGCGGTCCAGCCCGAGAGGCTCATGGCCTCGTCCAGCACGCGACCTTTCTGCGAGCCGCTCGCCGTCCCGGAGAATGCCCAGCGCTCTCGGTCCGCGGGCCTGGCGCCGGGCACTTCCAGCGCGAGCTGGAACGAGATCGTGTTCGCGTCGACGCGCGCGACATTCCCCGTGAGCGACCACGGCGCGTTGAACCGCGCTTCGGCCGTGGGCGTGTAGGCCGTGATGCCGCCCTTGTCGTCGCGCGCGGCCACGGCCTGCCTGCCCTTGACCGAGACCGGACCGCCCGGCACCGCGGCGTCGAGCAGGCGCGTGAGGATCTTCAGGTTCACGACCGCCGCATCGAGGGGGTCGGGCTCGAAGCCCGGCTCGGGCGTGAATCCCTTCGTCGCGAGCAATCGCCCGTCCACCAGCAGGATCGAGCCCCGGGTGCGGCCCTTGGGGGCGGGCGTGTCGAGTTCGACGATCACGTCCGCCGGATCGTCGAAGGTGCGGAATTTCCACGTGCCGGCGTCGCCCTTGGGCGGCACCTTCACGGTGAGCGTGTAGTCGCCCAGTTGCGCCCAGGGCGAGACCGGCGCCCGGGCATGGGGACTGACGCTTCCGGGAGCGGCTTTTCCCATCGCGGGATGGCCCGCCGGCAAAGGCTGGGCGGGGGCCTGGGCCAGCGCCGCGACGGACGCGCACAGGACAATCGCAAGCAGGGATCGGGTTCTCATGGTGGTCGCCATTGTGCCGCACGCGGCGCCGGCTGCCTCAGGAGAGTTTCGAGGCGAGCAGGGTGGCGATGCCCAGGAACGAGAAGAACCCGGCCACGTCGGTCACGGTGGTGAGGACGATGGAGGAGGACTGCGCCGGGTCCATGCCGAAGCGCGAGAGCACGATGGGCACCAGGGCCCCGGCGATGCCCGCGATCACCATGGCGATCACCATCGCGCTCGAAATCACCATCACGAGGCCCGCGGAGCCGCTCCAGAAGTAGACGCCGACCGCGGTCGTGGCGGCCACGGCGAGGCCGTTGATGAGGCCCACGCCCGCCTCCTTGCCCACCACGCGGGGCCAGTGGCGAAGGCTGATCTCGCGAAGCACCAGCCCGCGCATCGTCACCGCGAGCGCCTGCGCGCCGGCGTTGCCCGATTGTCCCGCGACCACCGGCAGCAGGACCGCGAGCGCCGTGAACTTCGCGATGGTGCCCTCGAAGAGCCCCACCACCGCCGCGGCGAGAAAGGCCGTGAGCAGGTTGATCTGCAGCCACGGCAGGCGCTTCCTCACGGCGAAGAACGACCCGGAAAGGGCGCGCTCGTCGCGGCTCGCGCCCACCATCGTCTGGATGTCGATGCTGGTCTCCTCCTCGATCGCCGCGAGCAGCGCCGCGTGGCGGATGACGCCCACGAAGCGCCCGTCCACGTTCACCACCGGAAGCTCGGTGATGGCGCGGTGCTCGAGCATGGCGACCACGTCCTCGTGCGGGTCCAGGGCGTATACGACGGCGAGCACGGGCCGCACGATCTCGCGAAGCGGCAGGGCGTGCTCGGCCACGGCCATGTCCTGGATCTCCACGCGGCCGGTGAGCTTGCCCTCGTCGTCCACCACGAACAGCTCGCGAAGCCCGTGGCGCTTGAGCACGCGCAGCCTCGCGAGCGCCTGGCCCACGGAGAGGTCGGCGCGCACCGGGGTCACGTTCGGATCCATCAGCCGGCCCGCGGAATGCTCCGGGTAGCGCAGCAGCTCGCGCAGTTCGTGGGCGACCTGGTGGTCGAGGGTTTTCAGCCGCCGTTCGCGCTCCGCCTCGTCCCACTGCGCCAGCACCGCGACGCTGGCGGCGGGTTCGGCCTCGGTGAGGAGATGGCGCGCGAGCGTCTCGGGCAATTCCTCGAGGATCGCGCGCGCCACGTCGGGGCCCAGCACCTGCCAGGCGCGCACCACCGCGTGGGGCGGCTGCGAGGCGAGGAGCGCCGCGCCGTCGGCGGCCGACATGGTCTCCAGCAGCCGCGCCGCCTCGTGCGGGAAGTCCAGCAGGTAGCGCCGGTTGAGCGCGGCGACCGCGGGCAGGGGCGTGGCGCTCACGGGTCTTCCGGCAGGACCCGTCCGGCCGCCGGCAGCATCGCGAGGCCGGCCCGCACCAGCCCGGAAACCGTGTCCCAGTAGCTGCGGGCGACGAAGCCCGCGAGGGTGTCGTTCTCGCCGGCGCCCCGGACGCCGCCGCGCGTTCGCCTCCGGGCGAGCCTCGCGGCGTGGAGCACGCCGATCAGGCGATCGCCCCGCTCGACCACCGGCAGGGAGCTCGCGAGCCTCCAGCCCGGGTGGCTCGCGGCCCCCCCGAGCGGCATGAACGCCGGCAGGGTGCCCGCGGGGGCGCGCATCAGCGCGGCGAGCGAAGTCGACTCCGGCGCGCGCAGCAGGCCCGCGAGATCCACGACGCCCTGCAGGCGCTGGTCCTCGCCCACCACGTAGATCGCGCCGGCCTCGACGTCGGTGTCGCTGCGGACGCGGGCGAGCGCCTCGCCGGCCGTCGTTCTCGGCGACAGCGCGATGGTCTCCGGGTCGGCCCATGCGCCCACCGCATCCTCGGGATAGCCCAGGAGCATTCGCGAGGTGAGCGCCGTGGCCGTGGACAGGCCTTCGATCAGGCGCGTGCGGCGGGGCTCGGCCACGTGGCGCAGGACCGCCACCGCGCCCTGCACGCCGGAAGCCGTGAGCAGGCCCAGCGCGGACGCATCGTCCAGGGCGGCGACGATGCGCGCCGCCGCCGGCGGCAGCATGGCCGCCAGGGCGGGCGCCGCGGCCCTGGCCGGCAGGCTCGCGAAGAGCGCGGCGGCATCGGCGCCGGAGAGGCTCTCCAGCACGCGCGCGGCCTCCGCCGGGTGCGAGGAGACGAAGGCGAGGGTGAGGGTCGCGGCCTCAGCCATGGCCGGCGCGCGCCTTGACGGTGACGGGCTCTTCCTGGAACAGGCGGGCGGGCACGACGACCCGGCCCTCCGCCGTCTCGATGATCACGCCCGTGGCGGTGACCTCCAGCAGCCGGCCCTCGTGCCCGGCGATCCGCAGGGTCTGGCCCACGGCGAAGGCCTGCCGCAGCTGGTGCGCGGCGATCAGGTTCGAGACGTATTCGCGCGAGCCGAGACCGACGGCGAGCGCCACGCCGCCGCCGACGGTCACCGCGATGGCGCCCACGAAGATCGCGAGGAAAGTGATGCGGATGCCGATCTGGTCCGCGCCGATCAGGATCGCGCCGACCAGGATGCTCACGCGCACGATGCGCGCGAGCATGTCGCGCTGGCCGGGCTCCAGGCGCGGCACCGTCGCCTGCACCAGGTCGGCCGCGAATCCCGACATCAGCCAGCCGGCCGCGAAGATGAGCATCCCCGCGGCGAGGGTCGGCAGGTAGTCGATCAGCTTCGCCAGCCAGTCCGTGAAGGCCTGGAGACCCAGCACCTGGGTGGCCGCCGTGATGAAGAGCAGCAGCACCACCCAGTACACGACGGTGCCCGCCACCACCGAGCTGCGGGCCGCGCGCAGGCTGGAGATGCCGGAGGGCAGCCCGAGCCGCGGCAGCATCGCGTCGATCACCATCATCGCGCGCTTGGTGAGCGAGCGCATCAGCTTCGCGAGCAGCCAGCCCACCAGCATCAGGAGGATCGCGGCGATCACGCCGGGGAGATGGGCGATCACGCGCTCGAGCAGGATCGAGGCGGCGCGGGTCAGGGAATCTCCGAAAACGCGTACTTCGTCCATCCGGCCTGCTCCAGTCTGCCAGGGTCCCGGGCCGAACCGCGCAGCCCACGCCCGAGTATCCGCGAGTCCCGCGATGGCGGTCAAACCGCGAGGGTATAGTGGCGCCACGACCGCGGCGAACGCGGCGAAAAACAACGACCGCACGAGGGAGACTTCCATGGAAGGACTCAAGACGTCGTCCGACGTTCTCTTCATCCTGCTGGGCGCCATCATGGTCCTCGCGATGCACGCGGGGTTCGCGTTCCTGGAGCTGGGCACGGTCCGGCGCAAGAACCAGGTCAACGCGCTCATGAAGATCCTCGTGGATTTCTCCGTCTCCACGATCGCCTACTTCTTCATCGGCTACTCGCTCGCCTACGGGGTGAACTTCTTCGCGGGCGCCGAGAGCCTCGCCGCGAAGAGCGGCTACGAGCTGGTGAAGTTCTTCTTCCTCCTCACCTTCGCGGCGGCGATCCCGGCGATCGTCTCCGGGGGCATCGCCGAGCGCTTCCGGTTCAACCCCCAGATCATGGCGACGTTCCTGCTCGTCGGGTTCCTCTACCCGTTCTTCGAGGCCATCGCGTGGAACCAGGCGTTCGGCTTCCAGGCGTGGCTGAAGGGCGCCTTCGGCGCGGAGTTCCACGACTTCGCCGGCTCCGTGGTCGTGCACGCGATGGGCGGCTGGGTGGCGCTCGCGGCGGTGCTGCTGCTCGGTCCGCGGCAGGGGCGCTACACGAAGGAAGGCCACGTCGTGGCCTTCCCGCCGTCGAACATCCCCTTCCTCGCGCTCGGCGCGTGGGTGCTCACCGTGGGCTGGTTCGGGTTCAACGTGATGAGCGCGCAGACCATCGACAAGATCACCGGGCTCGTGGCGGCGAACTCGCTCATGGCCATGGCGGGCGGCACGCTCGCGGGGCTCATCGTCGGCCGCAACGACCCGGGGTTCGTGCACAACGGCCCGCTCGCGGGGCTGGTCGCGGTGTGCGCGGGCTCCGACGTGATGCATCCGCTGGGCGCGCTCGCCACGGGCGCGGTGGCCGGCGGCCTCTTCGTCGTGATGTTCAACGCGACGCAGAACCGCCTGAAGATCGACGACGTGCTGGGCGTGTGGCCGCTGCACGGGCTGTGCGGCGCGTGGGGCGGGATCGCCTGCGGCATCTTCGGCGCGAAGGCGCTGGGCGGGATGGGGGGCGTGTCCTTCGCGAGCCAGCTCGCGGGGACGGCGCTCGGCGTGGCGATCGCGCTGGGCGGCGGGTTCGCGATCTACGGCGCGCTGCGGGCCACGGTCGGCATCCGGCTCGATCCCGAGGACGAATTCGACGGCGCCGACCTCTCGATCCACCGGATCACCGCCACGCCGGAGCGCGAGGAGCGAGGCGGCTGACTACCCGGCGGGACGAACCTCGCGCAGGCAGGTTTCCATCATCGTCGTGCGCAGCGGGACGAGTTCGCAGGCGCGCGCCATGTCGGGATGGCGGGCGGCGATCTCGTCCTCGAGCGGCTCCCATTCGCGAATCCGCGCCTCCCACGCCGGCGTGTCCGTGTTCGCCTGGCGCCGGCCGATGATGACGAGGGCGTGCAGCGCCGCGGAGGCGCCCATGGCGAACTGCGCGCCGCGCACCTTGGGGTCCATGTAGTCGAGGAGGAGCGCGCCCTGGTCCCGGACCCAGGCGCGCACGTCCGGATCGCCCGCCGTGTCGTAATACGCCCGCGCGAGGTTCTTCACGATCGCCGCGCGGATCGCGAACGAGCCGTGGCCGGAGGTGACGTAGTCGGCGCCCTCGAATTCGCGGAGCGCCCACGTGAGGCGCTCGATGCCCTCCGCCTTGCGGCCCTGCTCGATCAGCAGCACGCCGTGGTTGTTGGCGAGCCGCTGCCGGCCGTTCGCCGTGCGCAGC
>DAORTX010000135.1:0-7276 GCA_035432885.1 Usitatibacteraceae bacterium | reverse complement strand
ACGAAGTGCTGGCGATCATCAAGTCCGACAAGGACCTGCAGGGCGGCAACCAAACGCGCATCCTCGACCTCGTGGAGGAGAAGGTGCTCCCGCATTTCGACTTTCCGCGCATGACGCGCCTCGCGATGGGCCGCAACTGGTCGAAGGCCTCGGATTCGCAGAAGGAGGCGCTCGTCTCGGAGTTCCGCACGCTCCTGGTGAGGACGTACTCCACGTCGCTCTCGCAGTACCGCAACCAGACGATCGACGTGAAGGCCGCGAAGTTCGCCGCGGGGGACCAGGACACGGTGGTGAGGACGGTCGTGAACCAGCCTGGCGGTCAGCCGATCCCCATCGACTACGGGATGGAGCGTTCCGACAAGGGCTGGAAGGTCTACGACGTGGTGGTCGACGGCGTCTCCCTCGTGACCACCTATCGCAGTTCCTTCCATGACCAGATCCAGAGAAGCGGCGTGGACGGCCTGCTGAAGACGCTCGCGGACCGCAATCGCGCCTCCGGCGCACCGAAGGCGGCCGTCAAGGCCGACCGGAAGAAGTGAGCGAGGAAGCGCGCACCGAAGTGCTGTCCCTCGAGGGAGCGCTCTCCTTCGAGAACCTGCCGCAGGTGCTGGAAGAGAGCCGGGAATACAGCTCCCGCCCCGATCTCCCCGACCGCCTGACCATCGATTTCTCCGCGATCACCGAGGTCGACTCCTCCGCCGTGGCCTTGCTGCTCGAGTGGCGGCGGGAAGCCGCCCGCCGCGGCAAGGGGCTCTACTTCGTGAACCTCCCGGCCAACCTCCTCGCGCTCGCCGAGCTCTACGGCGTCACCGGGCTCATCCAACCCTGCCGGGCCTGAGCATGGCCGTCGCCGCGGTCGAGGTGCGCGACACCTCCAAGCGCTACGGAACCCTGCGGGCGCTCGACGCGGTGTCGCTTACCGTGGAGCAGGGCGAGTTCTTCGCCCTCCTGGGGCCCAACGGCGCCGGCAAGACCACGCTCATCTCCGCGCTGGGCGGGCTGGTGCGGCCCGACTCGGGGCGGCTGCGCGTCCTGGGGCGGGACGTGTCGAGCGAGTACGGCGAGGCAAGAAGGCTTCTCGGCATCGTGCCCCAGGAAGTCGTCTTCGATCCGTTCTTCAGCGTTCGCGAGACGCTCGAGCTCCAGTCGGGCTACTTCGGCCTGCACCGCAACGGCGCGTGGATCGACGAACTGCTCGAGCGCCTGGCGCTGGGCCCGAAGGCCGATGCCAACATGCGGTCGCTCTCGGGGGGGATGAAGCGACGCGTGATGCTGGCGCAGGCGCTGGTTCACCGCCCGCCCGTGATCGTGCTGGACGAGCCCACGGCCGGCGTGGACGTGGAACTTCGCCAGACGCTCTGGCGCTTCGTCCAGGAACTGAACGCGGCCGGCCACACGATCGTCCTCACCACGCACTACCTGGAGGAGGCCCAGCACCTGTGCGGCCGGATCGCGATGATGAAGGCGGGGCGGATCGTGGCGCTCGACTCGACGCGGGAACTCCTCGCCGCATTCTCCGAGCGGGTGCTGCGCGTGAAGCTCGAGGCGGGCGGGCTGCCGGCCAGTCTCGCGGCGGGCGCGACTCTCGACGCCGCCGGCTGGCACCGCATCCCGGTGGAGAGCGCCGCCCAGGTGGAAGACGCGCTGGCGCGGCTTCGCGAGGCGGGCGCGGGGGTCACGCACCTCGAGGTGGCGGAACCGGAATTGGAGGAAGTATTCGTGAAGATCATGGCCCGCGGCGAGGCGCCGCCGCGCGAGGCCGCATGACCGACGGCTTCCGCGCGCTCCTCGCGAAGGAGGTGATGCGATTCTGGAAGGTGAGCTTCCAGACCGTGGCCGCGCCGGTCCTGTCGGCGCTGCTCTTCCTGGTGATCTTCTCGCACGCGTTCGCCGGCCGCGTGGAGCCCTATCCCGGCGTTGCCTACACGCAGTTCCTCGTGCCGGGCCTTGCGATGATGTCGATGCTCCAGAACGGATTCGCGAACGCCTCGTCCTCGCTCATCCAGTCGAAGATCACGGGCAACATCGTCTTCATCCTCCTCGCCCCGCTCACCCCGGGCGACCTCTTCGCCGCCTACCTGCTGGCCTCCGTGGTGCGCGCGGTGGCGGTCGGCGCCGGCGTCGTGCTCGCGGTGGCGTGGCTGGTTCCCATGCCGCTGCCCCATCCGCTCTGGCTCGCGGCGTTCACGCTCACCGGCGTGGGCATCCTCGGTGCGCTCGGCATCATCGCGGGAATCTGGGCGGAGAAGTTCGACCAGCTCGCGGCATTCCAGAACTTCTTCGTCCTGCCGCTCACCTTCCTTGCCGGCGTCTTCTATTCGGTGGACTCGCTGCCCCCGTTCTGGCGCGCGGCCTCGCACCTGAACCCGTTCTTCTACGCGATCGACGGCTTCCGGTACGCGTTCTTCGGCAAGGCCGACGTCTCGCCGTGGACGAGCCTCGCGATTGCGAGCGCCTCGTTCTGTGCCCTATCATGGATCACCCTTCGCCTGCTGCGATCGGGTTACAAGCTGAGGCAATGAGGCCGACATGGCGGACAGCAAGTCCATCGAGGTAGCGATTCGCGAGGCGATCGAATGCACCCACGTCGAGATCCACGGCGACGACGGCGTGCATTTCGAGGCGCTCATCGTGAGCCCGGCTTTCGCGGGGCTCGCGCGCGTGCGCCGGCACCAGCTGGTCTACGCGGCGCTGGGCGGGCGCATGCACGAGGAAATCCACGCGCTGTCGATGAATACCCTTTCTCCCGAAGAGTGGGCGGCCCGCTGAACCGATCCCCCGGACCGGCCGCGCCGGACCGCTGACACGAACCATGCAGAAGCTCTCGATCCAAGGCGGACTGCCGCTTTCCGGCGAAATCCGCGTCTCCGGCGCGAAGAATGCCGCGCTGCCCATGCTCGCGGCCACGCTTCTCGCGGATTCGCCCATGCGCGTGGCGAACCTGCCGCGCCTGAAGGACGTGGAGACGATGCTCGCGCTCCTCGGGCGCATGGGCGTTCGGGTGGCGCGCGAGGACGGCGGCGCGAGCCTCGACGCGAGCGGCGTCTCGGAGCCGTTCGCGCCCTACGAGCTGGTGAAGACCATGCGTGCCTCCATCCTCGCCCTGGGTCCGCTGGTGGCCCGATTCGGGGAGGCGCGCGTCTCCCTGCCGGGCGGATGCGCCATCGGGGAGCGTCCCGTCGACCTGCACCTGAAGGGCCTCGAGGCCATGGGCGCCGAGGTCGGAATCGAGTCGGGGTACATCCACGCCAAGGCATCCCGGCTCCGGGGAGCGCGGATCTTCATGGACACCGTCACCGTGACCGGGACGGAGAACCTCATGATGGCTGCGTGCCTGGCCGACGGCGAGACGGTGCTGGAAAACGCGGCCCGGGAGCCCGAGATCGTCGACCTGGCGCGATGCCTCGTCGCCATGGGCGCTCGCATACGCGGCCACGGGACCGACGAGGTGGTGATCGAAGGCGTGAAGCGCCTGGGCGGCGTCGACTACGCGGTGATGCCTGATCGCATCGAAGCAGGCACCTTCCTCGCCGCCGCGGCCGCCACCCGGGGAAGCATCACGATCACCCACGCGCCCGCCGAGGCGCTCGACGCCGTGATCGAGAAGCTGCGCGAGGCCGGGGCCGAGATCACGGCGGCCGGCGATTCGCTCTCGATACGCATGGCGGGGCGTCCCCGCTCGGTAAGCGTGCGGACCTCGCCGTATCCGGCGTTCCCGACGGACATGCAGGCGCAGTTTCTCGCGCTCAACACCATCGCTTCCGGCACCGCGCTCGTGACGGAGACCATCTTCGAGAATCGCTTCATGCACGTCCAGGAACTTCGCCGACTGGGCGCAAGGATCGACATCGAGGGCAACACGGCCGTCGTGCAGGGCGTGGATCGGCTCGCGGGCGCCACGGTGATGGCGACGGACCTGCGGGCCTCCGCGAGCCTGGTGATCGCCGGGCTGGTCGCCGACGGCGAGACGGTGGTGGAGCGCATCTACCACCTCGATCGCGGCTACGAATGCCTCGAGGAAAAGCTCTCCCGGCTCGGCGCGCGCGTGCGGCGAGTGAACTGAAGGCCCCCCATGATCACGATCGCGCTGTCCAAGGGACGGATCTACGAGGAAACGAAGCCGCTGCTCGAGGCGGCCGGCATCGTGGCCTCGGAAGATCCGGAAGTCTCGAGAAAGCTCATCCTGCCGACCGGCAATCCGGGCGTGCGTTTGATCGTCGTTCGCGCTTCCGACGTGCCGACCTACGTGCAGTACGGGGCCGCCGATCTCGGCGTGGCCGGCCGCGACCTCCTGATCGAGCACGGCGGCCGCGGGCTCTACCAGCCCCTGGACCTGGGCATCGCGCGCTGCCGGATGATGGTGGCCGTGCCGGAGGAGTTCGACTACCCCGCGGCGGTCCGCAAGGGCGCCCGCCTTCGCGTGGCCACGAAGTACATCCAGATCGCGCGCGAGCACTTTGCGGCCAAGGGGGTCCACGTGGACCTGATCAAGCTCTACGGATCCATGGAGCTGGCACCCCTGGTGGGCCTGGCCGACGCCATCGTGGACCTGGTCGACACGGGAGGAACGCTGCGCGCGAACCGGCTCAAGGCGGTCGAGGAGATCCTGGCGGTCTCCAGCCGGCTCATCGTGAATCCCGCCTCGATGAAGGTCAAGCGCGCGGAAGTGCTTCCGCTCATCGAGGCTTTCGAGAAAGCCTCCCGTGCTTGAGCTGCGCCGGCTCTCCAGCCGCGATCCCGGGTTCGAGGCGCAGCTGTCGGCGCTCCTGGCCTTCGAGGGGGCCCAGGACGAAAGCGTCGACCGCGACGTGGCCGCCATCCTGCTCGACGTGCAGCGGCGCGGCGACGAGGCGCTCGTCGACTACACCCGGCGATTCGATCGCTGGTCGCCCGCGTCGCCCGCCGAGCTCGAGGTGAGCGCCGCCGCCTGCGCGGAAGCGCTGGGCCGAATCGGCGCGGCCGAGCGCGAGGCACTCGAGACCGCGGCATCGCGGATCCGCGATTTTCACGCGCACCAGCACCTCCGTGGCTGGAGGATCGAGGAAGACGACGCAACGATGCTGGGCCAGCAGGTGACGCCGCTCGACCGCGTCGGCCTCTACGTGCCCGGCGGCAAGGCGGCCTATCCGTCCTCGGTGCTGATGAACGCCGTCGCGGCGAAGGTGGCCGGCGTCCCGGAGCTGGTGCTGGTGGTGCCAACTCCCGACGGGATCGCGAACGACCATGTGCTCGCGGCCGCCTCGCTCGCGGGCGTCGACCGGGTGTTTCGCGTGGGCGGCGCCCAGGCGATCGGCGCGCTCGCTTTCGGAACGGGAACGATCCCGCCGGTGGACAAGATCGTCGGTCCGGGCAATGCCTACGTCGCGGCGGCGAAGCGCCGCGTGTTCGGGAGAGTGGGCATCGACATGGTGGCCGGTCCCTCGGAGATCCTGATCGTGGCCGACGCCAGCGCGAATCCCGAATGGGTCGCCATGGACCTTTTCTCGCAGGCCGAGCATGACGAGATCGCGCAGTCGATTCTGCTCACGCCCGAGCCGGCGATCGCCGACCGGGTACTCGCCGCCATGGAGAAGGCCATCGCATCCCTGCCGCGGCGGGCCATCGTCGAGGCCTCACTCGCCAACCGCGGCGCGATCGTCGTCGTGCGCGACCTGGACGAGGCCTGCGCCATCGCGAACCGGATCGCGCCGGAGCACCTGGAACTCGCGGTCGCCGATCCCGAGGCGCTCCTGCCCAAGATCCGCCATGCGGGCGCGATCTTCCTGGGCCACTTCTCCTCGGAGTCCCTGGGGGACTACTGCGCAGGCCCGAACCATGTGCTGCCCACTTCGCGCACGGCGCGGTTTTCCTCGCCGCTGGGCGTCTACGATTTCCAGAAGCGCTCGAGCCTCATTCGCGTGTCCCGTGAAGGCGCCGCGCGCCTGGGCGTCACGGCGACGCGGCTCGCCCGGGCCGAGGGGCTCGAGGCGCACGCGCGAAGCGCGGAGCTGCGAGGCGAGGAACCGGCGTGAAGGGCGCCGCGGACCGGGTTCGCGACGAAATCCGCGCGCTCGCCGCCTACCACGTCGCGCCGGCCGCGGGGCTGGTGAAGCTCGACGCGATGGAAAATCCCTATCGGCTTGGGCCGGCGGTCGCGGAGGAGCTCGGGCGCCACCTCGCGGGGGTCGCGATCAATCGCTATCCCGACCCGCAGGCGCCGCGCCTGAAGGCGCTCCTTCGGGAAGCGATGGCGATTCCCGACGGGCTGGACATGGTCCTGGGCAACGGTTCCGACGAGATTCTCCAGATGATCGCCGTCGTTCTGGCGAAGCCGGGCGCGACGATGCTTGCGCTGGAACCCTCGTTCGCCATGTACCGGATGAGCGCGATCTCGGCGGGCATGGGCTACGCGGGCATCGATCTTTCGCCCGATTTCTCGCTCGACTTGCCGGCGATGCTCGCGGCAATCGACCGGCTTCGGCCCGCGCTCGTCTGGATCGCGTACCCGAACAATCCCACGGGAAACCTGTTCGAGCGGCAGGCGGTCATCGAGATCGTCAAGGCCTCGACGGGCCTTGTCGTCGTCGACGAGGCCTATTACCCGTTCTCCGGCGGGGCAACCCTCCTCGGGGAGGTGGGCAGGCATCCGAACCTCGTGCTTGTCCGCACGGTGTCGAAGCTCGGGCTGGCGGGCCTGAGGCTGGGCCTGGTGGTCGGGCCACGAGACTGGCTCGGGGAGGTCGAGAAAGTCCGGCTGCCCTACAACGTGAACGTGCTCACCGCGGCCGCGGCGGAGTTCATCCTGGAACGCCGCGAGGTGCTCGAGGAGCAGACCCGCGCCATCGTCCGGGACCGGGGCATCCTCGAGTCGGGCCTGGATGCGATCGCCGGGATCCGGCGATATCCCTCCGCGGCGAACTTCGTGCTGGTGCGGGTTCCGGACGGGCCGCGGGCCTTCGAGAGCCTCAAGTCGCGTGGTATATTGGTCCGCAGCTTCCACGGCTCCCACCCCCTGCTCGCCCACTGCCTTCGACTCACGGTCGGGACTCCCGACGAGAACGCGAGCCTCCTCGCGGCCCTTGCACAGGCGACCGGCTGAAACCATGCGCACCGCGGAAATCCAGCGAGACACCAAGGAAACCCAGGTCTTCGTCGCCGTGAACCTCGACGGCACGGGCAAGGCGAGCCTCGCCTCGGGCATCGCCTTCCTCGACCACATGCTCGACCAGATCGCCCGCCACGGGGCGCTGGACCTCACGGTGAAGGCGAAGGGCGATCTCGAGATCGACGCCCACCA
>DAORTX010000134.1:0-7307 GCA_035432885.1 Usitatibacteraceae bacterium | reverse complement strand
GGGCCTCGACCACCGCGCCGATGTCCTTGTCGGCAAGCATCGCAAAGACTGCGATCGTGTTCCCGGCGTAACCCATCTCCCCAAGGCCCTGCGCGAGCGCGCGCGCCGCCTGCGGATTGTGGGCCACGTCGAGGACCACGGTCGGACGACCGGGCAGCACTTGCAATCGCCCCTCCAGTCGAACGCCGGTGAGCCCGCGCCGGATTTCTCCGAGCGAGACCGGGAA
This sequence comes from Usitatibacteraceae bacterium, assembly GCA_035432885.1. Taxonomy (GTDB): domain Bacteria; phylum Pseudomonadota; class Gammaproteobacteria; order Burkholderiales; family Usitatibacteraceae; genus FEB-7. The sequence continues at coordinate 7,081 of DAORTX010000134.1, read as the reverse complement.
CCTTTGCGTCGCTTCATCGAGGGCGGCGAGCGCGAGCGCCGCATTGCCGAATTGCCAGGGGCCTCTCAGCGCCGGCGGCGGGAGGGCCCGCTTCGCGCCGCGGCGCCCCTCGAAATCCCATTGCCGGTCATGGACGAGCGCGCGGAAATCGCGACCCATGACCTGGAGGTTCGCGCCGATCGACTCGGCGTGCAGGAGCAGCGAACGCGGGGGATCCGCATCGCCGCACAGCGCCGGGCGCCCCGGCCGGAAGATGTGCGCTTTCTCGATGCCGATCGCCTCGCGGGTGTTGCCGAGCCAGGCCTGGTGGTCGAGATCGATGCTGGAGACGACCGCGCAATCGGCGTCCACGATGTTCACCGCGTCGAGCCTGCCGCCGAGGCCGACCTCGAGGATCGCGACGTCCACGTTCGCCTCGCCGAAGGCGGCAAGTGCCGCGAGCGTCCCGAACTCGAAGTAGGTGAGCGCGGTGGATTCGCGCGCCTGCTCCACGCGGTCGAAATGCCTCGCGAGCGCCGCGTCCCCCGCCTCCTCGCCGGCGATGCGCACGCGCTCGTTGTAGCGCAGCAGGTGCGGCGAGGTGTAGAGCCCGGTCCGGTAGCCGGCCTCCCGAAGGATGCTCTCCAGGAAGGCGCAGGTGGATCCCTTGCCATTGGTGCCGCCCACCGTGAAGGCGAATCCCGGGGGCGCGAGACCCATCCGGCCGGCGACCTCGCGCACGCGCTCCAGCCCCAGCGCGATCTGGGCGGGATGTTGCGCCGAAATGTAGTCGAGCCACGACCCGAGCGGGGCGGCCGGGCCGGGCGAACGGCTCACTGCGCGGGGCGCGAAACGCTGGAAGGGTTCATGCCTCGGGCGCGGGCTCGCGCTTGAGCAAGGCGATGATCCGCGAGACGCGGTCGCGAAGCTCGCGGCGGTCGACGATCATGTCGATGGCGCCTTTCTCGAGCAGGAATTCGGCGCGCTGGAACCCTTCCGGCAGGGTCTCCCGCACGGTCTGCTCGATGACGCGCGGACCGGCGAATCCCACCAGGGCGCCGGGTTCCGCGATGACGACGTCGCCGATCATGGCGAAGCTCGCCGATACGCCGCCCATGGTGGGGTCGGTCAGGATCGAGATGAACGGCTGGCGGGCCGCGGTCAGCTGGTGCAGTGCCGCGGTCGTCTTCGCCATCTGCATGAGCGAGAAGAGCCCCTCCTGCATTCGCGCCCCGCCCGTCGCGGTGAAGCAGACGTAGGGCACGCGTTCGTCGCAGCACGCCTGGACCGCACGCACGAAGCGCTCCCCCACGACCGAGCCCATGGAGCCGCCGAGGAACTCGAACTCGAACGCCGCCACGATGACGGGCACCGATTTCACGGCCCCCTGCATCACGACCAGCGCGTCGGTCTCGCCCGTTTCCTTCCCCGCTTCCAGGAGCCGCTCCGAATACTTCCGGCTGTCCTTGAACTTGAGCGGGTCCAGGGGCATGACTTCCGAAGCGAGCTCCGCTCGTCCCTCCGCGTCCATGAAGGCATCGAGCCGCTGGCGCGACGAAAGGCGGTTGTGGAAACTGCATTTCGGGCAGACATGCAGGTTCTTTTCGAGATCGGTGAAGTAGAGGACCGCCTCGCACGAGGGGCACTTGCTCCAGAGGCCCTCCGGGACGGCCTTCCTCTGCGTGCCCTCCTCGCGCTTGATCTTGGGGGGAAGGAGCTTGCGGAACCAGCTCATGCCCTGGCCTTGTCGGCGGCCGCTGCATCGATCCCGGCGCGGAACCCGGCGAGCACGGCGCCGGCCCGCGCGGCGGCCTCGGCGGGAGCGGCATGCTCGATTTCCTCGACGATCCGGCTGCCGATCACCACGGCGTCGGCGAAGCGCGCGATCTCGCGGGCCGTTTCCGGATCGCGGATGCCGAAGCCCACGCCCACCGGGACGTTGGTGTGGGCCCGGATCCGCCCCAGCATTCGCTCCACGTCGGCCGTGTCGATGTTGGCCGCGCCGGTCACGCCCTTCAACGAGACGTAGTAGATGTAGCCCTTCGCCAGGCGCGCCACCAACTCGATGCGCGCCTCGGTCGACGTGGGCGAGAGCAGGAAGATCGGGTCGATGCCGGCACCCGCAAGGTCCCGGACCCAGGACCCGCACTCCTCCGGCGGGTAATCGACGATGAGAACGCCGTCCACGCCCGCCTCTGCCGCGCGCGCGGCGAAGGCCGCCGCCCCGAAGCGTTCCACCGGGTTCGCATAGCCCATGAGGACGATCGGCGTGCGGTCGTCCTCTCGCCGGTAGAGCGACACCGAGTCGAGAATGCCCGCAAGCCCGGTGCCGCCGCGGAGCGAGCGCTCCGAGGCCCGCTGGATCGTCGGGCCGTCGGCCATGGGATCGGAGAAGGGCACACCCAGTTCGATCACGTCCGCGCCGTTTCGCACGAGGGCGCGCATCACGTCGAGCGTCTGGCCGGGGGTCGGATCGCCGGCGGTCACGAACGGCACCAGCGCCGCGCGCCGCCCGGCGCGAAGCCTCTCGAATGCGGCGGCGATCCGGCTCATGGGCGCGCGCGACCGCTCGGGCAGGTGGCCGGCACTAGAATTCGATCCCCGACGCCCGGGCGACCGTGTGCATGTCCTTGTCGCCGCGCCCGGACAGGTTCACGAGCAGGATGCGGTCCTGCGCGAGGGTCGGCGCCAGCTTCATCGCATGGGCCAGCGCGTGGCTCGATTCGAGCGCCGGGATGATGCCTTCGGTCCGGCACAGCACGTGGAACGCGGCGAGCGCCTCGTCGTCGGTGATGGACACATAGCGGGCCCGGCCGCTGTCCTTGAGCCAGGCGTGCTCGGGCCCCACGCCGGGATAGTCGAGGCCGGCGGAAATCGAGTGTGTCTCGAGAATCTGCCCGTCGTCGTCCTGCATGAGATAGGTTCGATTGCCGTGCAGGACACCCGGCGAGCCCGCGCAGAGCGTCGCCGCGTGCTTCCCCGTGGCGATCCCGAGGCCGCCCGCTTCCACGCCGACCAGTTCCACGCCGGCGTGGGGAATGTAGGGGTGGAAGATGCCCATGGCATTCGACCCGCCGCCGACGCAGGCCAGAACGACATCGGGCTGGCGCCCGGCGATCTCGGGCATCTGGACGAGGCACTCCTTGCCGACGACGGAATTGAAATCGCGCACCATCATCGGATACGGGTGCGGACCGGCGACGGTCCCGATGATGTAGAACGTGTTCGCGACGTTGGTCACCCAGTCGCGCATCGCCTCGTTCAGCGCGTCCTTGAGGGTGCGGGAGCCGCTCGACACCGGCACCACGGTCGCGCCGAGGAGCTTCATGCGGTAGACGTTCTGCGCCTGCCGCGCGACGTCCTCCGTGCCCATGTAGACCACGCACTCCATGCCATAGCGAGCCGCCACGGTGGCCGTTGCCACCCCGTGCTGGCCGGCACCGGTCTCCGCGATGACCCGGGGCTTGCCCATGCGGCGGGCGACCAGCGCCTGGCCCATGGTGTTGTTCACCTTGTGGGCGCCAGTGTGGTTCAGGTCCTCGCGCTTGAGGTAGATCTGCGCGCCGCCCAGTTCGCCGGAAAGGCGCCTGGCGTGATAGACCGGGCTCGGCCGGCCGACGTAGTGCTCGAGCTCGTCGTCGAGCTCGGCCTGGAATGCCGGATCCTTGCGGCACGCTTCATAGGCCGAGCGAAGCTCGCCCAGCGCCGCCTGGAGCGTCTCGGCCACGAAAATCCCGCCGTACGGGCCGAAATGGCCTGCCGCATCGGGAAGGTCGTAGGCCGGCGTGGACGAGGCGCTAGTCGCCGCCGCGCGCATCTGCATCTCTCACACTCCTCACGAATTGCACGATCCGGGCCGTGTCCTTCACGCCGCGCGTCGACTCGACGCCGCTGGAAACGTCGACCGCCCAGGGCCGCAAGGCGCCGATCGCCCGGCCCACGTTCGCCGCGTCCAGCCCGCCGGAGAGAACCACCCGCCCGGCAAGCCCCGGCGGCACGAGTGTCCAGTCGAACGCGGTGCCGGTGCCCCCGAATCGGCCCGCCACCTGCGCGTCGAGCAGCAGTGCCGCCGCACGGGCGAAACGACTCTCGCATTCTACCAAATCGACCCCCGGTCCGACCCGGATGGCCCGGATCCACGGCAGGCCGAACTGATCGCAAAACGCCGCAGGCTCGTCGCCGTGGAACTGGAGCATGGCGAGCGGCACCCGCGCGAGGACATCGCGAATCACCGTGGCTTCGTGATTGACGAAAAGGCCGACGGAAGCGACGAAGGGTGGCAGCGCGCGCGCCACCTCCCCGGCAATGGCCGCATCCACGGCTCGCGGACTGTCCGGATGGAACACGAGCCCGATCGCATCGGCGCCCGCCTCGGCTGCGGCCATGGCGGTCGCAGGGTCGCGGATGCCGCAGATCTTGATGCGTGTCCGGTGGGCGATCATGGGGAGGGGAGGAGCGGATTCGGCCGGAAGGCGGGAAGGCCGAACGCGGAATCATACTCGATGGCGCAGAGGTAGAGCCCGTCGGGCGGGAACGTGGGCGCCGCGAGGCGACGGTCGCGCCCGTCGAGCAGTTGCGGGATCCACGCCGCCGGCTTCCTTCCGGCCCCGATGTAGACGAGGCTTCCGACGACGTTTCTCACCATGTGGTGCAGGAAAGCGTTTGCGCGGATGGTCACCACCACGAGGCTGCCGATTCGCTCCACCTTCGCTTCGTGGACGATCCGCACTGGCGATCGCGCCTGGCACTGGGCATCGCGAAACGCGCTGAAGTCGCGCTCACCCACCAACGTCGCGGCGGCGCCGTTCATCGCCGCCACATCCAGGCGGCGGTGGAACCAGCCTGCCTTGGTCCTGAGGATTGCCGGTGCCACGCTGTCATCCATCAGCAGGTACTGATAGGTGCGCGAGCGCGCCCCGTGGCGGGCGTGAAACGACTCCGGAACACGGCGCGCCCAGACGACGCGGATCGAGCCCGGAAGACAGGCGTTGGTCCCGCGCACCCAGGAGACGTCCTCGCGATCCGCCCCGGTGTCGAAATGCACCACCTGCGCGCGAGCATGCACGCCCGCGTCCGTCCTGCCGGCTGCGATGGTCCCGACCGCGCCGGCGGCCACCGACGACAATGCCGCCTCGAGGTGATCCTGGACCGCGCATCCCCCGGGCTGATGCTGCCAGCCGCAATAGGGGGCGCCGTCGTACTCGAGGCCGAGAGCGATTCGCATGGGCCGGGAAAGAAATCGGCGGGGGTGGACCCCGCCGATCAAGCGACTTGCAACGGCGAATGAATCAGAGCGAGGCGATCAGCTTCTGCGCTTCCGCAATCTGCGCAGCCGATCCTTCCTTCGCCACTTCCTGCAGGATCTCGCGCGCGCCGTCCTTGTCCCCGATTTCGAGATAGGCCTTTGCGAGCTCGAGCTTGGTCGTCACCGCGTCCCCGCCGCCGGCATCTCCGGCATCACCCAGGTCGAGGTCCGTCAGGTTGAGCGACGGGCTGGTGGAGGGGCCGGGCTTGTCATCGCCGAGGTCGAGATCCGGTGCGGAGGCCGCGGACGATTCCGCGCCGGGGGACGAAGACGAGGGGAAATCGATTCCCGACAGGTCGAAGTCGAATGTGGCCTTCTCCTGCCCGGCCGCGGACGACGCGGCGTCGGCACCTGAGGAAGAGGGCGGCGCAAGGTCGAAGTCCAGCGCAGGCACGTCGCCCGATGCCGGGAGATCCGCCGGCGGCGCCTTGTCCCCGCCCAATTCGAGATCGAAGCTGGACGCAGGCGACCCCGACTCCTGGGCGCTCTGGGCGGAAGACGAGGAATCGAGATCGAAATCCAGATCAGGTCTCGGGGCTGGCGCCGAGGTCTCGAAGGCGGCCGGCGCGACTGCGCCGCCTCCCGCGCCGCCATAGAGCGGGTTGGCGGGGTCGATCTGCACGCCCATGGCGGCGGCTTTCTGCCAGACCGCGCTCGACTCTCCGGCCGCCGAGCGCAGTTCCTTCGCGACCGTCTCGAAGGCGGTCGCGCTCTTGCGCGCATGGTAGATCTCGAGGAGCTTCAGCCCGATCTCGTGGCGATTCCTGTCGCGGGCCATTGCCTCCTTGAGGATTTCTTCCGCCTGGGCATCGCGGCCATATGCAATGTAGACCTCGGCCTCGGCCACCGGATCGACTTCGTCGGTGTCGATCGAGCCCGGCCCGGTCTTGTCGAAATCGGTGAGGAAGGAGCTGTTGCCCGTGTCGACCAAACCCCCGCCGGACTTGCCGGTCACGGTGTTCGGCTTGAGGTCTGAGGGAAAGGCGCTGGTCATGGAACTCGACGGGCCCGCTTCGGCTTTCCGGCGCCGGTTGCGGACGAAGAGAAAGCCTCCCAGGCCGAGCAAGCCCACGACGCCGACGCCGCCGGCGACGAGCTCGGGGTTGGCGAGCAACTGGTCCATGAGGTCGGGTTCGGGCGGCGGCGCGGCGGGCTTCTTGGCCGCGGGCTTGGCCGCGGGAGGCTTCGCTGCTTCCGGCGGCTTGGCCGGCTCTGGCGGCTTCGGCGCTTCCGCGACCTTCGTGTCAGGCGGCGCGGGCGTCGGCGTCGGCTCGGCCTTCGGGGGGTCGGCGGGTTTCGGAGCGGGAGCCGGCTTCGGCGCTTCGGCGACCTTCGTGTCCGGCACCTTGGCCGGATCCGCGGTCTTCGCGGGCGCTCCGCCCTTCAAGTCCACGAGGCGTTGCATGTCGCGGATCTGCTTCTCGAGGTCGGCGACGCGCGACTGCGCTTCCCGGAGCGCCTGGTCCTTCGCGGTGATCTCTTCCTGCATCGCGCTGAGGCGATCCTGGGTGCCGCCACCCTTCCCGGCCGCCGCGGCGCCCTTGGCGCCCTCGGTCTTGGAAAGCTTGAGGACGTCCTTCGGGTCCTTGGAAACGGACGGCGGCGGGGACACCGCCGCCGAGGCTACCTGGCCGCTCGCGGCCCTTGCGGATTCGCCGCGCGCCGGCATCGAGGCGACCCCGCCCGCCAGCGATTCTCGATAGGTCTTCCAGTTGCTCACGTGGGTGCGGACTTCCTCGTTCGCCTCCTTCCCGGAGATCTTGCCCACTTCCTCTGCCGAGGGAACGCGCAGGATCT
>DAORTX010000133.1:0-7386 GCA_035432885.1 Usitatibacteraceae bacterium | reverse complement strand
TCCGCCACGATCACCTGCTTCTGGCGGTCGGCGTCGGCCTTGATCTTCTCGCCTTCGGCCGCCCCGGTGGAGCGAAGCTCGTTCGCGACGCGTTTCCTTTCGGATTCCATCCGGCGGTAGACGTCGGAGGAGATCTCGGGCACGAGGTCCACGCGCTTCAGCCTCACGTCGACGACTTCGACGCCGATGTTCTTCACGTCCTTGTCGACCTTCTCGGCGACCGTCTCCATGATCTTGTCGCGCTCGCCGGAGACCACGTCGTGCACCGTGCGCTTGGCGAACTCGGCGCGCAGCGCGTCGTTCACGGTCTGCGAGATGCGAGCCTCGGCCGCATTGGAATCGCCGCGTACCGACACGTAGTACTGCCGGACGTCGATCACGCGCCACTTCACGAAGGAATCGACGAGGACGTTCTTGTTCTCGGAGGTGAGAAACCGCTCGGCGTCCTTGGTGTCGTAGGTCTGGATCCGCGTGTCGAAGAGGCGCACGTTCTGCAGCAGCGGCACCATGAAGTACAGGCCCGGCTGGGTCTGCATGGAGATGACCTCTCCCAGCTGGAACTTGATCGCGGCCTTTCGCTGGTCGACCGTGTACACGGCCATGGAGAGCACGAGGAGCGCGACGGCGATCGTCACGAGGGCGGCTGCGGCGGGGCGTTTCATCGGCGCACCTTATCGGTCACGGGAGCGCAGCGCATCGCCGGAGCGGGCGCCGCCTTGGACCGGCGCGCTGGCGGCAGCGGGCTCGGCCGGGGAGATCATGCGCGGCAGCGGCACGTCGGCGCCCTGGGCGGAAACCGTCCCGCCCGGTTGCCCGGCCATCTGCATCAGCTTGTCGAGCGGCAGGAAGAGGATGTTCTGCCCTCCGGCCTTCTGGTCCACGATCACCTTGCTGGTGTTGGAGAGGATCTGCTGCATCGACTCGAGGTAGAGGCGCTCGCGGGTGACCTGCGGCGCCTTCTCGTACTCGACCAGGATCTGGCGGAAGCGCGAGCCCTCGCCCTGGGCGGTGGCGATCACCGTCTGCTTGTAGCCGGCCGCCTCCTCGGTGAGCCGCGCGGCCACGCCGCGGGCCTGGGGCACCACGCTGTTGGCATAGGCCTGGCCTTCGTTCTTGAAACGCTCGCGGTCCTGCTGCGCGCGCACCGCGTCGTCGAAGGAGGCCTGCACCTGCTCCGGCGGCTGCACGTTCTGCAGGTTGACGGTGGTCACGTTGATGCCCGTCTTGTAGCGATCGAGAATCTGCTGCATCAGCTGCTTCACGCGCGAGGCGATCTCGCTTCGGCCCTGGTTCAGCACGAAGTCCATCTTGCTCTTGCCCACGATCTCGCGGATCGCGGTCTCGGCGGCCTGGAGCACGTTGTCGTCGGGGTTGCGGTTGTTGAAGAGGTAGTCCTCCGGGCTCTTCAAGGTGTACTGGATCGCGAACTGCACGTCGACGATGTTCTCGTCGTCCGTGAGCATCAGCGCCTCCTGCGGCTGCTTGTTCTTCGCGGTGCCGCGATAGCCCACCTCGACCGTGCGCACGCCGGAGACGTTCACCACCTCGACGCTCTCGATCGGGTACGGGGCGTGCCAGCGCGGGCCGGGCATCGTCGTCTCGAGAAACTTGCCCAGGCGAAGCACGACGCCGCGGCGGCCCTCGTCGACGATGTAGAAGCCGCTCGCGAGCCACACCGCGATCACGATGAGGACGATCAGCGCGATCGACCCCCCGAAGAAGGCGGCGCCGGGTCCGTTGTAGGGCGGCATGGGGCCGGACGGGCCGGCGGGGCGACGGGCAAAGAGCCCCGAGAGCTTCTGGTTCAGCTTCTTCAGGATCTCGTCGAGGTCCGGCGGACCGTCGCTGGGTCGTTTTCCCCACTGGGGGTCATTGGGAGGCATGCGATCGTCGGGGAATGAGAGAAGGGGACAGGGAAGGAAGGTGCGGGCGGAAAGGCCCAGTTCAATTCGCCGCCGGTCTGCCTAGGCAGCCGGGGCGAGCGCGCGCGGGACGGTCTCGCGGGCCACTTCCGCCAGCGCGGCGCGGATGGCATCGATGCCCGCACCGGAAACGGCACTCGCCTTGATATTCAATATCTTACCACAAGGATCGCGGACCACTTCGGCTTCGGCGCCGGGAATCCTGTCGATCTTGTTCCAGATCACGATCTGCGGAAGATCGGCGGCGCCGATTTCGGCGAGGACCGTGTTCACGGCGTCGATCTGCTCGTCGTGGCCGGGATGGGACGCATCGACCACGTGCAGCAGGAGGTCCGCCTGGACGGTCTCCTCGAGGGTGGAGCGAAACGCCGCCACGAGCCCGTGGGGAAGGTCGCGGACGAATCCGACCGTGTCGGAAATCGCGGCATTGACGCCCTCGCCCAGGTGCAGGCGCCGGGTCGTGGGGTCCAGGGTCGCGAAGAGCTTGTCGGCCACGAAGGAGCCGGCCCTCGCCAGGCGGTTGAAGAGCGTGGACTTGCCCGCGTTGGTGTAACCCACGATCGACACCCTCAGCATCCCGGATCGCGTCCGCGCCGCGCGTTGCGTGGCGCGGGTGCGGGCGACCTTCTTCAGGCGTTCCTTGAGCTTCTTCACGCGCTCGCCGATGAGGCGGCGGTCCAGCTCGATCTGCTTTTCCCCCGGGCCGCCGGTCTTGGACAGGCCGCCGCGCTGGCGCTCGAGGTGGGTCCAGCCGCGAACCAGGCGGGTCGACAGGTGCTCCAGCCGGGCGAGTTCGACCTGGAGCTTGCCGTCGTGGCTCCTCGCGCGCTGGGCGAAGATCTCGAGGATCAGGTCCGTCCTGTCGTAGACGCGAACGCCCGGCCCGCCCTCGGAGAGCGCGCGCTCGAGGTTGCGGATCTGCACGCCGGTGAGCGCATTGTCGAAGACGACCGAGCGCGCCCCGTGAAGGCGGCAGGCGTCCCGGATCTCGTCCACCTTGCCCGAGCCCGCGAACGTGGCGGCATCGGGCCGGTCGCGACGGGCGATGATGACCTCGCAGACCTCGCCGCCCGCGCTCGCGACCAGGCTCGAGGCTTCCTCGACGCGATCGGGCGCCCCCCGCTTGCCGATTTCCAGGCAAACGAGAAGGGTGCGTTCCCTCGCGGGAACCGGCGGGTCAGGATTCCGGGGAATTTTCAGACGGGACCGACACCGGCCTTGCCGGCACCACCGTGGAAATGGCGTGCTTGTAGACCATCTGCGTCACGGTGTTCTTGAGGAGGACGACGTACTGGTCGAACGACTCGATCTGGCCCTGCAGCTTGATGCCGTTCACGAGATAGATCGAGACCGGCACGTGTTCCTTGCGGAGGATGTTCAGGAAAGGATCCTGAAGAAGTTGCCCCTTGTTGCTCATTTTTTGCCCCTTTTAGTTGCGGGTTCCTGTCCGGGACCGCCAACCTCAGCCATGGCGCCCCCCGACCTTCCACTAACCGCACGACTCTACTGGAAAGGCCGCGGCTTGACCACCCAGCTAGAGACACCCCCCGAGGTCGCCGAGTTCCCCCGGCGCGCGATCCGGGCGATGGCGCGACCCCGGACCACGGTCAGGAATAGGTCCTGATCTGGCGGCGCTTCTGGCGGCGCCTCGAGGCTTCCTGGCGCGGCGTGAGGTTCGGGCGCTTCCTGCCCTCGTAGGGGTTGGCCCCCTGGCGCAATTCGACGCGAAGGGGGGTTCCCTTCAGCTTGAAGACCTTGACGAAGGTGTTGGCGAGGTAGCGCCGGTAGGTTTCCTTGATGGCGGCGACGCTGGTCCCGTGGATGACCACCACGGGCGGGTTGGAGCCCCCCTGGTGGGCATAGCGAAGCTTGGGCCGGATCTTGCCCGCGAGCGGCGGCGCCTGCTTCTCGATCGCCGCCTGGAGCGCCCGCGTGAGCTTGGGCGTCGAGAGCTTGGCCATCGCCGCGGCGAAGGCCCGGTCGACCGCCTCGAACAGCGCCTTCACCCCGGTGCCCTTCAGCGCGGAGATGGGAACGAACTCCGCGAAATCGAGGAAGGCGAGCTTGCGCTCGAGATCCGTCTTCGCGTCCTTGCGCTTCTCCGCGTCCACGGCGTCCCACTTGTTCACCGCGACCGAAAGGGCGCGGCCGGCCTCGAGGATGTAGCTCGCGATGTGCGCGTCCTGCTCCGAGATGTCCGCGGCCGCATCCACCACGAGCACGACGACGTTCGCCCGCTCGATGGCCTGCAGCGTCTTCACCACCGAGAACTTCTCGACCGATTCCCACACCTTTCCCTTGCGGCGGATGCCGGCGGTATCGACGATCGTGTACGGGCGCCCCTGCCAGCTCGCCTCGATCTCGATCGCATCGCGCGTGGTTCCCGGCTCGTCGAAGGCGATCATGCGCTCCTCGCCCAGCACGCGGTTCACGAGCGTGGACTTGCCCACGTTGGGCCGCCCGACGATGGCCACGCGCGGATGATCGGGCTCGGGCTCGGCCTCCGCGGACGGCGCCGGGAACGCGGCGAGCGCGTCCTCGACCAGCTGGCGCACGCCCTCGCCGTGCGCGGCCGAGATCGCATGGGGCCGGCCGAGGGCGAGCTCGTGGAACTCGGCGACGGCGACCTCCTCCTGCATGCCCTCCGTCTTGTTCACCGCGAGCCACACGGGCGCGCCGCGCTCGCGAAGGAGCTTCGCGATTCGCTTGTCCTGCGGCGCGAGCCCGGCGCGTCCGTCGACCACGAAGACGACGATGTCGGCCTCGGCGATGGCCTCCCGCGCCTGGCGCGCCATCTCGGAGAGGATGCCGTCCTTCGCCACCGGCTCGAAGCCGCCCGTGTCGACCACGATGAAGGGCTTGTCGCCCAGGCGCCCGCGCCCGTAGTGGCGGTCGCGCGTGAGGCCGGGCATGTCGTGCACGATCGCGTCGCGCGTGCGCGTCAGCCGGTTGAAGAGCGTGCTCTTGCCGACGTTGGGGCGGCCGACGAGGACGACGGTGGGATTCATCGGGCGGCCCGGGCCGCGCGCTTCGGAGGCGATCGCCTCAGAAGCGCACGAACGAGAGCGTTCCCCCGGCCGTCTGGACGAGCAGCCCCGAGTTGGCGGGCACCATCGCCTGCACCGCGCCGCCGTCGACGCCCAGGCGCCCGATGATGGCGCCGTCGTCCTTCGAGAGCACGTGCAGGTAGCCCAGGGAATCTCCGACCACGACCTTGCCCTCGACCACCACCGGCACGGTGAGCCTTCGGCGCTGCAGCTTGTCCTGCTTCCAGCGCGAGGCGCCGCCTTCGCGGTCGAGCCCATGCACGATGTCCTGGTCGTCGGTCACGTAGACGCTCTTGTCGTCTATCGCGAGTCCCGAGGCGCTGGAGATCTCCCGCGTCCAGAGCGTGTTGCCCGTCTGGATCTCGAAGCAGGCGATCTTGCCCTGGAACGCCGCCGCGCAGATCCGGCCGCCGTCGAGGACGGGCAGTCCCGACACGTCGGCCACCCGTTCGAGTTCCGTGGCACCCCGGGGCAGGCTCACCGTCACCTCCCACGTGAGCTTGCCGTCTTCCAGGTCGAGGGCGATCAACTTCCCGCCGGGATAGCCGGCCACCACGTTCGTGGCCGTGGCCACGACCGCGGTCTCGGCGCGGAGCAGGAGCGCGGGGGTCGTGCGCGTGTAGATCCATTGGCGCTTGCCGTCATCCAGCGACAGCGCGTAGATGCGTCCGTCGGACGTGCGCACGAGCGCGTGCTTGCCGGCCACCACCACGGGCGCAAGGACCTCGCCCGCCACGTTGGCGACCCACTTCTCCTTGCCGCCCGTGTCCATCGCGACCACTTCGCCCTTGATGGTGCCGGCGATGACGAGTTCGCCCAGGCCGGCGGCGCCCGAGGAGAGCTTTCGCTTCGCATCCAGCCGGGAGGCCACGCGGCCGCTGTCCAGGTCGACGAGGGTGATCGTTCCGTCGGCGGCGGCCGCGAACACCCGGTTGCCGGCCACCATCGGCCAGAACTTGTACTCGCCCGACTTGCCCACCGAGGCGCTCCACGCCACCTTCGGCGTCACGCTCGCGCGGATCTCGGCGAGCGGCATCGGCTTCTTCGAGGCGTCGGTGAAGAGCCCGAAGAAGCCCCAGGAGCCGCAGCCGGAGAGCCAGACCGCGCACGCGGCCACGAGAACGCGACCGGCCGTCCTCATGGCTTGCCCCCGAGGGCGCCCAGCTTCAGCTCCGTGATGTTGCGCAGCGGGCTCCTCGCGTCGCTCTTGTCGAGGGCGAGCTTGTAGGCGGCCCGCGCCTCGTCGATGTGACCCTGCGCGAAATGGATGTCGCCCTTGAGATCGGCGGCCATGGCGGCCCAGGCTTCGTCCCGGTTGCCGTCGAGGACCTTCAGGGCCTCGTCGTGCTTCTTCAGGTCCAGCAGGACCGCCGCCAGGCGCAGGCGCGCGATGCCGCGGTGCTCCTCGCGGCCATCGGCCATCACCCAGGCCAGGCGCGACTGCGCGCCGGCGAGATCGCCCGCCTCGAAGCTCGCCTTGGCCGAGGCCAGCGCCGCTTCCGAGGCGAAGAAGGTGCCCGGATGCTTGTCGATCAGCGCCTGCGCGATGTCGGCGGTGCGCTTGGCATCGCCGGTCACCTTGGCGAGCTCGGCGGCCATCGCCGCGGCATCGGCGGTCTGCACGGCCGACCAGTACTGCCAGCCGCGCCAGCCCCCCAGGGAGAGCACGAACGCGGCGACCGCGGCGTAGACGAACTTGGCGTTGTCCTCCCACCAGTTCTGGATGGCGGCTATTCGTTCCTGCTCTTCGAAATCGTAGGATCCAGACATGGGCATCGTCCCGGAAAAGGGGAATGGAGGGCGTTCAGGAGGGGTCGCGAAGGCGCGAGAGCGCCTCTTCGGAGGTGACGAGGCTCTGCGCGCCGTCGCCGCGAAGCGCCTTCAGCGTGAGCTTTCCGGCCGCGATCTCGTCGTCGCCGAGGATTATAGCGAAGCGCGCGCCGCTCGCGTCGGCCTTCTTCATCTGCGACTTGAAGCTGCCGCCGGCGCCGAGGACGCAGGCGAGGCCCGCGTCGCGCAGGCGCTCTCCCAGCCGCCACGCCTCGCGCAGGGCGGCTTCCCCCGCGTGCACGACGAAGGCGTCGGGAGCCTGCGCGGCATCCTGCCCGCAGGCCAGCATCGCGAGGATGATCCGCTCCATCCCCACCGCGAAGCCGCAGGCGGGCGTGGGCTTGCCGCCCAGCATGGCGAACAGGCCGTCGTAGCGCCCTCCCCCCGCGATGGTGGACTGGGCGCCGATGCGGTCGGTGATCCATTCGAACACCGTGCGGTTGTAGTAATCCATGCCGCGCACGAGGCGAGGGTTCACCGTGAACGCGACGCCCGCGTCCTCGAGCAGGCGCCGCGTGCCGTCGAAATGGCGCGCGGCGCCCTCCCCCAGGTGGTCCAGGAGCTTCGGCGCGGCTTCGATCAGCGGC
>DAORTX010000132.1:0-7439 GCA_035432885.1 Usitatibacteraceae bacterium | reverse complement strand
GGTGGCAGTCCTCGTAGAACGTGGCGCCCTCCGGCGTGAGCGTCACCTTGCGCGTGGAGCGCTTGAAGAGTTTCACGCCGAGGCGCTCCTCGAGCTGGTCGATTCGCCGGCCTACCATGGCGGGCGTGATGCCCTCCTCGCGCGCGGCGGCGGACAGGCTGCCGCGCTGCGCGACATCCACGAATGTGGTCAACTCCTTGAACTTGTCCATGGCCACGGGAAGTATAAGACCTTTTCTTGATGCAGGCGATTACCCCCATCCCTGTGACGTAATAAAATGAGCATCCGTTGGTAACGGGTCGTGCCGCCGGGGTGGCCACGGGCACGATCGGGACGTCTCGCGAAAGGTGACACCATGGAAACCAGGATCGCACTTCCCGCTGGCATGAAGATAACGGGCGCGCTCACGCCCGGCTTCGGCCGTGTCCTCACGCCCGCCGCGCTCGAATTCGCGGCCAAGCTCATGCGCCAGTTCGGCTCGAGACGGGAGGAGCTGCTTGCCGCCCGCGCCGCCCGGCAGAAGGCGTTCGATGCCGGCCTGACACCCGATTTCCTGCCGGAGACGAAATCAGTGCGGGAATCGAACTGGAAGGTCGCCGACCAGCCGAAGGACATCCTCGACCGGCGCGTCGAGATCACCGGCCCCACGGACCGCAAGATGGTGATCAACGCGCTCAACTCGGGCGCCTCCACGTTCATGGCGGACTTCGAGGATGCCAACTGCCCGACCTGGGAGAACATGATCGACGGCCAGGCGAACCTCATGGACGCCGTTCGCCGCACCGTCACCTTCGAGCAGGGGGGGAAGCGCTACGAGCTGAACGACAGGACGGCCGTCATCTTTCCCCGCCCGCGCGGCTGGCACCTGGAAGAAAAGCACGTGACGCTCGACGGCAAGCCCGTCTCCGGGGGGATTTTCGACTTCGCGCTGTACTTCTTCCACAACGCGAAGGAGCTGCTCGCCCGGGGTTCGGGCCCCTATTTCTACCTGCCGAAGCTCGAGTCCCACCTGGAGGCGCGGCTCTGGAACGACATCTTCACGGTGGCGCAGAAGGAGGTGGGCGTCCCCCACGGCTCGATCAAGGCCACGGTGCTGATCGAGACGGTCGTCGCCGCCTTCGAGATGGACGAGATCCTGTGGGAGCTTAGGGATCACTCCGCGGGCCTGAACATCGGCCGCTGGGACTACATCTTTTCCTGCATCAAGAAGTTCCGCTCCCACCCGGACTTCTGCCTTGCCGACCGGTCCCAGGTCACGATGACGGCGCCGTTCATGCGCGCCTATGCGCTGCTCCTGGTGAAGACCTGCCACCGCCGCAACGCCCCCGCGATGGGCGGCATGGCCGCGCAGATCCCCATCAAGGGCGACCCGGCCGCGAACGACGCGGCCATGGAGAAGGTGCGCATCGACAAGCAGCGCGAGGTGACCGACGGTTGCGACGGCACCTGGGTCGCCCACCCCGGCCTGGTCCCGATCGCCAGGGAGGTGTTCGACAGGCACATGTCCGGGCCGAACCAGTACGGCAAGCAACTGCCGGAGGTCAGCGTGAGCGCGAAGGACCTCCTCGACTTCAGGCCGGAAGCGCCCATCACCGAGGCGGGTCTTCGCAACAACGTGCAGGTGGGCATCCAGTACATCGGGTCCTGGCTGGGCGGCAACGGTTGCGTGCCGATCTTCAACCTGATGGAGGACGCGGCCACGGCGGAGATCTCGCGCTCGCAGGTGTGGCAGTGGATCCGCTCGTCCAAGGGCGTGCTCGTCGACGGGCGCAAGGTGACCAAGGCGCTCTTCCACGAGATCCTCGCCGACGAGTTGAAGAAGACGCCCGCCATCGTCGGCGCGCAGGAGTTCGCCGCCGGCAAGTATGCCGAGGGCGCGAAGCTCTTCGAGGAGATCACGGCCTCCGACGACTACGTCGAGTTCCTGACCCTGCCGGCCTACCGCGCGATCGCCTGAGCGCGGCGCGGCGCCCGGAAAGCCCGCCCGCCGGCGGGCTTTTCGTCGTCCGGGGAGGGAATATCCTGCACGTTTTCCGCCGATCATTGCGTGGCGACCGCCCCGCGATGGACGCACCATGGCGACGTCCCTCTGGGAAGGAGGCGAAGATGAAGCCGGGCGACGTGACGGAGTTCTTCATGGCGGGGGCGGGCACGATGCCGGGCCTCTTCATCTACCTGGGCGACCCGGGGCTCGCCGCGATCGCCCTGGTGGCCCTGCTCATCGCGGCCTGCCTGGGCGCGATGGCGGATCCCGAAGCGCCCTTCCGAACCCTGCCCGCACCGGGCACGCGGGAGGACGGGCCCGCCTAGTCGGGCAAGCGCCAGGCCGTGCCGCACTTGCGGCAACGCACGCGAAGCCAGGGACTGGGCAGCGCCGGCTCATCGGGGTCGAGGTAGGGCCCCTTCGCGACGATTCCGGAAGCGAGGACGTCGAATCGGGCGTACGCCTTGCAGGCGGGACAGCAGGAGCGGCTACCGTAGGCTTCCGCGCGCTGGAGCACGGTGATGTAGCGCCGCCAGGAGTATGCGCACAGCAAGGCGCCGCCGAGGACGACCGCGAGCAGGGTGACGGACTTCCAGCCGGCCTCGGCCAGGCGGATCTCCTCCAGGCAGGCGGCGATCGCGACCCCCGAGAGAAAGCAGGTCGTGAGCGCGAGGTGGCTGTCGATCAGCTGCCGCTCGTACCACTTGCGGAAGCCCAGGTCGCGGATTCGCGAGGCGATGTCCATGTCGCGAGAATACTCGCGGGCCGTCGTTCCGGATGCGATGCCGCGGGAGTCAGGAACCGGGCTTCGTCTTCGGCCTCGCGAGGCCCGGCGGCCCCGGCCAACCCCACGGCGTGACCCAGGCGGCGGGCTCGTCGGCCGAGGGGATTTCCTTCAGGCGCTCGCGGCGCACACGCTCCTCGCGTTCGGCTCGCGCCTCCCGCTCCAGGCGTTCGCGATCCCGCGCCTCCCCGACGAACCCGCGAGCGAGCCGGTTGCCGCGCCGCGCCTCCTGCTCCAGGAGCGCGCGCGCCACGGGATCGGCGCGTGATCCATGGGATGTGTCGATGGCGCCGCGTTCGCCGGGCCCGACGCATGGCGTCTCCTGGTAGGTGACCGAGCCCGTCGGGGTCACGCACTTGTGGACGCGTTGCGGCAGCGCCGCCGTGGCGAAACCGAGCAGCGTCGCGAGGAGCATTGCCGCGCGGGCCGTCACACGACCCCCGATCCCGATGCCTGGCGGTCGGCGTGGTAGCTGGAGCGCACCATCGGCCCGCAGGCGGCATTGGCGAAACCCATCTCGAGCGCGGCCTGCTCGAACATCCGGAACTCGTCGGGGTGGACGAAGCGCGCGACGGGCAGGTGACTTCTCGATGGCTGCAGGTATTGCCCGATGGTGAGCATGCCCACGCCGTGGTCGCGCAGGTCCGCCATCACCGCGAGGATCTCCTCGTTCGTTTCCCCCAGACCAACCATCAGGCCCGACTTGGTCGGCGTGCCCGGATGGACGGCACCGAAGTTGCGAAGGAGCGCGAGCGAGTGGGCGTAGTCCGACCCCGGGCGGGCCTGGGCATAGAGGCGCGGCACGGTTTCGAGGTTGTGGTTCATCACGTCGGGCGGCGCCGAGGCGAGAATGGCGAGCGCTCGGTCGAGGCGACCGCGGAAGTCCGGCGTGAGGATCTCGATCCTCGTGCCCGGCGAATGCCCGCGAACGGCGCGGATGCAGTCCACGAAATGCTGCGCCCCGCCGTCCCGCAGGTCGTCACGGTCGACGCTGGTGACGACCACGTAGCGAAGCTTCATCGCGGCGACCGTCTCGCCGAGGTGGCGCGGCTCCTCGACGTCGAGCGGCAGCGGGCGCCCGTGGGCCACGTCGCAGAACGGGCAGCGGCGCGTGCACAGGTCGCCCATGATCATGAAGGTCGCGGTGCCGTGCCCGAAGCACTCCCCGATGTTCGGGCAGGAGGCCTCCTCGCAGACGGTGACGAGCTTCGCCTCGCGCAGGATCTTCTTGATCTCGTGGAAACGCTCCCCGCCGCCCGCGCGGACGCGGATCCAGTCCGGCTTTCGCAGCGGCTCCGTCGCGACCACCTTGATGGGGATGCGCGCGGTCTTTCCCCCGCGCTTGGCGGCGAGCTTCGCTTCGGGAGTCGGGGTGTCGGCCATGGCAGGGCTCAGGGGGCGAAGAGCGCGGCGGCCAGCCGTGGCTGCCAGCGTTCCCGCACTTCGGCGATCGTATCACGCACCCCGAGGTCGGCCAGCCGCGTGGCCGCAAGCCCCGGGTAGCCGCAGGGGTTGATGCGCGAGAAGGCGGCGAGGTCGGTCGCCACATTGAGCGCGATGCCGTGGTAGCTGCAGCCGCGCGAGACGCGCAGTCCCACCGCGGCGATCTTCGCGCCCGCGACGTAGACCCCCGGCATGCCCGCTTGGCGCTCGCCTTCGAGGCCGTAGCCGGCAAGGAGGTCGATCACCGACTGCTCGAGCCGGCGCACGAGGGACTTCACGCCATAGCCCGCGCGCCGGAGATCGAGGAGGACGTAGGCCAGGAGCTGCCCCGGCCCGTGGTAGGTCACCTGGCCGCCGCGGTCGATGCGCACGACCGGGATCGAGGCGGCATCGAGCACGTGCTCCGGCCCGGCGGCAAGGCCCAGGGTGAAGACCGGGGGGTGCTCGACGAACCACAATTCGTCCGGGGTGGACTCGTCGCGCGAGCTGGTGAATTCGCGCATCGCGGTCCACACCGGCTCGTACTCGGCGCGACCGAGGCGGCGGATTTCGGGTTTCACGGCGGCGCCGTCAGAGCACCATCATCACCATCGGGTGGCCGGAGAGGTCCTTGTACAGGGCGTCCAGCTGCTCGCGCGAGTGCGCGGTGATGGTCACGGTGAGCGAAAGGTAGGTGCCCGCCTTGGAGGGGCGCATTTCCATGGTGGCGGGATCGAAGTCGGGCGCGTGGCGAAGGACCACGTCGAGGATCGCCTGCGCATAGCCTTCCTCGCGCCGGCCCATCACCTTGATGGGAAACGCCGTGGGAAAGTCGAGAAGGGGCTTCGCCCGGGCCCCGTCGTCCTGCATCGCCTCGCTGCCTTAGGCGACGGCCGCCGCGGATGCGAGCTGCGCCTTGTAGTCCTGGAAGAGCGCGTGCATGCGCCGGAACACGGGGCCGGGCGCTCCGCTGCCCACGGGCTTGCCGTCGAGCGTGGTGACGGCGAGCACTTCCTTCGTGGACGAGGTGAGCCAGATCTCGTCGGCCGAACGCACTTCGGCTTCCGCGACGGGGCGAACCTCGTAGCGGATCTTGCCCTGGCTCGCGAGTTCCTCGAGCAGTTCGTAGGTGATGCCCAGCAGGATGTGGTTGTCCCGGGGAGCGGCGGCCACGACGCCGCCCTTCACGATGAAGACGTTGGAGGCGGCGGCCTCGGTGAGGAATCCATCCCGGAAGAGGATCGTCTCCGTGGCGCCGGCTTCGGCCGACACCTGGCGCGCGAGCACGTTGCCCAGGAGCGACGTGGACTTGATGTGGCACTTCTCCCAGCGGAAATCCTTCGCGCTCACGCAGGCCACGCCCCTTTCCACCATCTCGGGCGACGGGGTCGAGAGCGGGCTCGCCATCATGAACACGGTGGGGACCAGGCCCTTCGGGATCACGTGGTCGCGATTGGGCGGAACGCCGCGCGTGACCTGGATGTAGACCGACCGGTTGCCCGGGTGGTGGGCGAGCAGCCGATTCACGTGCGCGATCCACTCGTCGACCGTGTGCGGGTTCGCGAGCCCGATCTCGTCCATCGAGCGCTGCAGGCGGCGGAAGTGCTCGCGGGCGCGAAGAAGCCTGCCGCCGTACGCCGGAATCACCTCGTAGACGCCGTCTCCGAAGATGAAGCCGCGGTCGAGCGGCGAGATGTGGATCTGGTCGAGGGGCAGCAGTTCGCCGTTGAAATGCGCGATCGGAGCGGTCATGGCGGTCACCGGAAGAGGAGGCGGATCGTGTCCCATCCGCGGGAGAGGAACCCGGCCGCCGGCACGTCCTCGAGCGCCACGACGGCGATTTCCGCGACGGATGCGTTGTCGCGGACGAACTTCATTATCCCCGCTTTCTGCCCCTTCGAGTAGGGCGCGACATAGGGCTGCTCGGTGCGCAGCTGCGCCTTCATGCCCTGGAACCGGTCGCGCGGCAGCGTGAGCCACACGTCGCGGTCGAACCCCAGCTGGATCGTGGCGCGCGTGCCCTTGAAGATTTCCGGGCTGGCGACGACCTCGCCCTTCCGGTACAGGCGCTGCGTGTCGTAGGCGAGGAAGCCGAAGTTCAGCAGCTTCTGGTTCTCGGACATGCGCAGGGCGTCGGTCTGGGCACCCATCACGACGGAGACGAGCCGGCGATCGCCGCGCCTGGCCGACGCGATGAGGCAGTAGCCCGCGGCCTCCGTGAATCCGGTCTTCACGCCGTCCACCGAGGGATCGATCCAGAGGAGGCGGTTGCGGTTCGCCTGGGTGATGCCGTTCCAGGTGAATTCCTTCTGCGAATACAGCGCGTACTGGGCCGGGAAGTCGCGGATCAGGGCCGCGGCGAGCATCGCCATGTCGCGCGCCGTGGCGTAGTGGTTTGCCGCGGGCAGTCCCGTGGCGTTCATGAAGTGCGAGTTGCGAAGGCCCAGGCGGGCGGCCTCGCGGTTCATGAGCTGCGCGAAGGTCTCCTCCGTCCCCGCGACCGCCTCGGCCAGCGCGATCGTGGCGTCGTTGCCCGACTGCACGATCATGCCGCGCAGGAGGTCGGCGACGGTGACGGGTTTCCTCGGCTCGATGAACATGCGCGAGCCGCCGGTCTTCCACGCCTTTTCCGAGACCGTGGCCGCGCTCGACACGGAGAGCTTTCCGTCGCGAATCGCCGAGAACACGATGTAGGCGGTCATGAGCTTGGTGAGGGAGGCGGGCTCGAACCGGTCCTCCTCCGATTGGGCGGCGAGCGCCTGCCCCGACAGCGTGTCGAGGAGGTAGTACGCGCGCGCCGCGACGGGCGGCGGGGTGAGGGTCTGGGCGGCGGCGGCGGGCGGCAGGCAGAGGGCGAGGAAGAGGGCAAGCAGGCGGTTCATCGAGTGGCGATCTATCGGGTGGCGGGAGTGATGACGGGTGCGAAATCGAGGGAGGCGCGAATCTTGTCGGCGATGGCCTGCGCCTCCTCCCGGGTCTTGTACGGGCCGAGACGCACGCGGTGCAGGCTTCCGGCCTGCGCGATCCGGATCGGCTCGAAGAGCCAGGGAAGCTCGCGGGAGACCTTGTCGCGGAAGCTCTCCGCATTGTCGACACTGGAAAACGCGCCGAGTTGCAGGTAGAGCCCCGCGGGCTCCGGATCCACGATCGGCGTGACGACCTCGGCTCGGAGGGGCTCCGGCGGCTCGAAGGCGGCAGCCGGCGGCGTGGAAGCAGGCGCCGGAGGCGAGGAGGCGGGCGCCGGAGGCG
>DAORTX010000131.1:4794-7520 GCA_035432885.1 Usitatibacteraceae bacterium | reverse complement strand
TGGACCGGAGCGTTCGGCGACTACACCGCCACGGACTTCAACGTGTTCATGGCGAAGGCTCTCGTTCGGGCATGATGCGGCCCGGGCGTTCTCGGTGCCTGGCGTGCGCGGGGCTACGCCCGTCGCCCGCCATCGAGTACGTCGCGCCGATGCGGTGGTACATTTGCCGCGCGACGGGGCCGCGGCCGTTCGTCGCGAACCCTGGGCTGCTGAACCGGCATGGGAGGGACCCGTGGCACTGACAATCGGAGCGTTGCTCGCAATTTTCGTGGGCCTCCTGGCCAGGACGACAGGCCTCGACCGCGACCGGGCTTTCTACCCGACCGTGACGATCGTCATCGCGGGCCTCTATTCCTTGTTCGCGGTCATGGGAGGGTCCAACGAGGCGCTCGTGATCGAGATGATGGCTGGCGCGGTCTTCCTGGCGGTCGCCGTCGCGGGTTTCCGCTCGTCGCTGTGGTTCGTGGTGGTTGCGCTCGCGGCCCATGGCGTCTTCGACTTCTTCCGGGGCGGGGCGATCGCCAATCCCGGCGTGCCGGTCTGGTGGCCGCCGTTTTGCCTGACCTATGACATCACGGCGGCGGCGTTCCTGGCCTGGCTGCTCGGGAGCAGGCGTGTTCGTGCCACCGCCTGAGCGCGCGCCCGGGACGACGCGATGAAGGGCGCGCGCCGCGCGGGCTATGCCGCCGAGCTGGCCGCGGCCGAGGTCGCGATCTCGGGAGGGAAGATCGAGGTCGCCTTCCACCACCTCGAGCGGGCGCACATCCTGGGCCAGCGGCACACGTGGGAACACGTCAACGTGCATTGGCGCATGTTGCGTCTCGGCGCTTCGGTGGGCGCCTGGCGCGAGGTGCTTGGCCAGATGTCGAGAATGGCCGCGGCCGCGATGTTCTCGCGCATCTGGGTTCCGGCCGGGAATACGGGTCGTGCCAACGTGAGCGCCCTGAAGCCCATGCCGGTGCCGGAAGACCTGCGCTCGATGCTGGAGAATGGCGGTGACTGACCGCGCCTCGGCGCGAAGCGGCCTTTCCGCCTTCGGGCGCATCGTCCTGCTCGGGACCGCCGCGAGCCTCTGCGCCTGCAGTCGCCCGCCGCCCCTGGCGCCGGAGTTGAAGGCGATCACCTGCCCGACAAACCGGCAGGAGCATGCGAGCGCCACGTTCGCGAAGGCGCGGATCATCTTTCCGTGCATCAGCAAGGAATTGGCCGACTCGCCCTTCCTGCTGCGCTGCGACCTGGAAAGCCGCCCGATGATCTGCGAGGACGACGGCTCGCTCATGTACAGCCGCAATGCGAGCGGTGCCGTCTACGTGGGCCCGTTGCCCGAGGAACTCCGGCGCAGGGATTCGTCGGTGCCCGACTTGACCGGCGCCTCGCGCCTGATCGCGAATTTCCGGAAATCGCCGCCGCGGACATCCACTTTCGAGGAGGTCGAAACCGACGGGCAATTCCTGCTTCCGGGTGTTCAGGCCCTGTTTCCGGAAGGGTTCACCCTGGTCAAGGGACCGCTTTGCTACCGGGAAGCGACCGCGCTCAACACCGGCACCTGCATCCTCGAGGCCCGGTCCGCCTCGCTTTACTGGCATATCCAAGTGGCGATCCACGCGGATCGCGGAACGCCGGTGACCGCGCAGGAGTATCGCGAGGAGATCGCGTCCTGGCTCAAGCTGCTCGGAGTGTTGGTCACGGATCCGGCGAAATAGATGCTGCTTCGGGCATTGGCCGTCCGGGCATGCGGCGATGAAATCGAGGCAAGCGGTCATTTCGGGCCCGGGTGAATGCGACGCGTGCCTTTCACGCGGCGGTTGGGATCAAAGCACTTTCCTGAAGGAGTAACGGCATGAATGCGTCCCTATCGGTCTCTCCGGTGGCCTCTTTCAATGCGAGGGTCGGCGCAGTGAGCCTGGCCGCCGCCGGTTTCTTTTTCCTGGTCTTGTCGCATTTCACGGCGCCGCTCGCTCCTCTCAGGGTGCTGTCGCTTGCGCTTGCCGCATTCGCCGCGTGGAGTTTTTGCGACGAGATGGGCATGCGCAAGCCGCTCAATCGTGCCGGCTTCGTGTTCTTCGCGATCGCGGTCGGCGCGAAGGTCCAGATTCTCCTGGGCGTTGCTTCGGAATTCGCGGGCCGCTATTACCTGCTGTACGCGGGGTTCCTGCTCGCGTCGCTTTTTCTGTGGTCCGTGGCATTCCTCCACAGGCAACGCACGCTCAAGGTGGCAGGCGCGGTGGGCATCCTGGTGAGCGTGGCGCCGATCGTCGCCCTGGTCCTCGGGCACGTCGCACTTGGGGCTGGCGCATTCCTCGGCGTTTCCGCGATGCTGTCCGCGACCGAAGGGGCTGCCCCCGCCGACCTCAGCTTCGTCACTTCGATCGAGCGGATCTTCGGCCTTTGGGGTTATCTCTGCGCCTGGCTGCTGTGGCGTGGCCACATCGGCGCGCCCGCCTCGCGCCCGTGAGGGCCAGCCCCTTGAGCCCGAGTGAGGCCGCCAGGACCACGTCCACCGGATACCCACTCGACGGCGGCTGCGACTGCGGCCAAGTGCGCTATCGGCTGGAAACGGCGCCGCTCTTCGTGCACTGCTGCCACTGCCGCTGGTGCCAGCGCGAGAGCGGCTCGGCATTCGCGCTCAATGCGATGATCGAGGCCGACCGGGTCGCGAGCGTCGGCGGCGAGCCCGAACTCGTCCAGACGCCCTCAGAGAGCGGCAAGGGCCAGGTGATCGCGCG
>DAORTX010000131.1:0-4694 GCA_035432885.1 Usitatibacteraceae bacterium | reverse complement strand
GCCCGCGGTGCCGGAATACTACGATCGCGACAAGTACTGGCCGAAGGAGAGCCTGGCTCGCCGCGAGGCCCTGCTGCCCCGGATCAAGGCCTACCTGGCATCGAGGGCATGAATCGACGGCGGCTCATTGTCCGGGTGTCTCCCTTCGGTGCCGCGCTCGCCGCGCCAGGCGATGAATCCGCGTCCGGGGGAGCGGGAATCTAGGCGGAGGTCTTCGGTTTCGTATCCGCCGGGACCCACGACGCGCGCCGTTTCTCGAGAAACGCCGTCACGCCCTCCATCCCTTCCGGCGAGGAGCGCACCTTCGCGATCCGCTCCGCCGTGTCCTGGACCAGTTCGAGCGTCACCGGGCGGCCCGCCACGGCACGGATGAGCGCCTTGCACTCGACCTGCGCGACCGGGCCGCAGGCGAGGAGGGCAGCGGCGAGGCGGGCGATCCTTTCGTCGAGATCGGCCTCGTCCTTTGCCAGCTCGTGCACCAGGCCCATCCGCCAGGCCTCGGCTGCATCGAAGGACTCCCCCGTCAGGAAATAGCGCCGCGATGCCCGGGGGCCGATGGCGGCCACCACGTAGGGCGAGATCACGGCCGGGATCAAGCCCAGCTTCGCCTCGGAGAGCGCGAATTTCGCGCCCACGGTCGCCACGGCGATGTCGCAGCAGGCGACGAGGCCCACGCCGCCCCCGTAGGCCGCGCCCTGCACGCGCGCGATCGTGGGCTTGCGCAGTTCGGCGAGGGTGCGCATGAGCGCGGCGAGCGCCATGGCGTCGTCGCGGTTGGCGTCCCTGGGCGCGCCCGCCACGCGCCGCATCCACTCGAGGTCGGCGCCGGCGGAAAAGGACCGGCCCGCGCTCGCGAGCTCCACCACGCGCACGCCTTCGTCGGCTTCGATCGTGCGAAGGGCGTCGGTCAGCTCGGCGATCAACGCGTCGTCGAAGGCGTTGTGGCGCTCGGGGCGGTCGAGAATCACGCGGCCGATGGGGCCGCGGCGTTCGATGGCGAGTGAAGTGGTCATGGGCGAAGGCGCTCTCTCACATCCGGAAGACGCCGTAGCGCGTCTCCCCGATGGGGGCGTTCAGTGCCGCGGCCAGACCCAGCGCGAGAACCTGGCGCGTGTCCACCGGGTCGATCACGCCGTCGTCCCACAGCCGGGCGGTGGCGTAGTAGGGATGGCCCTGGCGCTCGTACTGCTCGCTGATCGGGGCCTTGAAGTCGGCTTCCTCCTTCGCGGACCACTGGCCGCCGCGCGACTCGATGCCGTCTCGCTTCACCGTCGCCAGCACGCTTGCCGCCTGCTCCCCGCCCATCACGGAAATGCGGGCGTTGGGCCAGGTCCACACGAAGCGCGGATCGAAGGCCCGCCCGCACATGCCGTAGTTGCCCGCGCCGAAGGAGCCGCCGAGGATCAGCGTGAGCTTGGGCACCATCGCGCAGGAAACCGCCGTGACCATCTTCGCGCCGTCCTTGGCGATGCCCGCGTTCTCGTACTTGCGCCCCACCATGAAGCCGGTGATGTTCTGCAGGAAGAGGAGCGGGATGCCGCGCTGGTTGCACAGCTCGATGAAGTGCGTGCCCTTGAGCGCCGATTCCGAGAAGAGGATCCCGTTGTTGGCGAGGATGCCCACGGGCATCCCGTGCAGGTGCGCGAAGCCCGTGACCAGCGTGGTGCCGTAGAGCGCCTTGAACTCGTGGAAGTCGGAGCCGTCGACGATCCGGGCGATGATCTCGCGGATGTCGAAGGGCTGCCTCGAATCCTTCGGGATCACGCCATAGAGTTCCCCGGCGGGGTAGAGGGGCTCCTTCGGCGCGGTCTCGGGCGCCGCCCGCGCAAGGCCGGCGGTGCCGCGGCCGTGGCGGATGATCTCGCGGGCGATCGCGAGCGCATGGCGGTCGTCGTCGGCGAGATGGTCGGCCACGCCGGAGGTCCTCGCATGGACGTCGCCCCCGCCCAGGTCCTCGACGCTCACTTCCTCGCCCGTGGCCGCCTTCACCAGCGGCGGCCCGCCGAGGAAGATGGTCCCCTGGTTCTTCACGATGATCGACTCGTCGCACATGGCCGGCACGTAGGCGCCGCCGGCCGTGCAGGAGCCCATCACGACCGCCACCTGCGGGATGCCCGCGGCCGAGAGCTTCGCCTGGTTGTAGAAGATGCGCCCGAAGTGATCGCGGTCCGGGAAGACCTCGTCCTGCAGCGGCAGGAAGGCGCCGCCGGAGTCGACGAGATAGAGGCACGGCAGGCGGTTCTGCCCGGCGATCTCCTGGGCTCTCAGGTGCTTCTTCACGGTGATCGGGTAGTAGGTCCCGCCCTTCACCGTCGCGTCGTTGGCCACGATCACGACTTCCCGGCCCTCGACGCGGCCGATGCCCGTGATGATGCCGGCCGACGGTGCCTCGTCGCCGTAGAGCCCGAAGGCCGCCAGTTGCGACAGTTCGAGGAAGGGCGAGCCCGGATCGAGGAGCGCCCGCACGCGCTCCCGCGGAAGGAGCTTGCCGCGCGCCACGTGCTTCTTCTGCGCCTCGGGTCCGCCGCCGGCCGAGACGCGGGCCACCTTCTCGCGCAGGTCCGCGGCGAGCGCGGCGTGGTGGTCGCGGTTGGCCCGGAAGGCCTCCGAGCCCGTGTCGAGGCGGGTTTTCAGTTGCGGCATGGTTCGGGTCGGGCCTCGGTAGGGAAGGGGTGCGGCTACTCGGCCAGCGTTCTCGCGATCACCATGCGCTGGATCTCGCTCGTGCCTTCGTAGATCTGCGTCACGCGGGCGTCGCGGTAGTGGCGTTCCACCGGATAGTCGCGAACGTAGCCGTAGCCGCCGTGGACCTGGATCGCCTTGGAGCACACCCATTCGGCGGTCTCGGAGGCGAAGAGCTTCGCCTGGGAGGCTTCCGAGAGGCAGGCGACGCCGGCCGCGCGCAATTGCGCCGCGCGCAGCACGAGGAGCCGGGCCGCATTCACGCGCGTGTGCATGTCGGCGAGATGGTTCGCGATCGACTGGTGCTCGACGATCTTCCGGCCGAACTGCGTGCGCTCCTTCGCGTAGGCGACCGCGGCCTCGAGCGCGGCGCGCGCGATGCCGACCGCCTGCGCCGCGATGCCGATCCGCCCGCCTTCGAGGTTGGAGAGCGCGATCGCCAGCCCCTTGCCGCGCGGTCCGAGGAGGGCATCGGCGCCCACGCGGCAGTCGGAGAAGACGATGGGGCAGGTGTCGAGCGCCTTCAGCCCCAGCTTCTTCTCGGGCTTCTGGACCTCGAATCCCTTCGTCCCGGTCGGGACGAGAAAGGCCGACAGGCCCTTCTTGCCGAGCGTGGGATCGGTCACCGCGAACACGACGGCGAGGCTTGCCCGCTTCGCGTTCGAGATGAACTGCTTGGTGCCCTCGAGGGACCAGCCGCCGCCGGCTTCGCTCGCCCGCGTCTTCAGGTTGTTGGCCTCGCTGCCCGCCTGCGGCTCCGTGAGGCAGAAGCACACGATGGCGCGCCCGCTCGCGAGTTCCGGCAGCCAGGCTTTCTTCTGCGCGTCGTTTCCCCAGGCGTCCACCAGGGCGCAGCCCAGGCCGTTCTGCACGCTCATGAGGGTGGCGGTCGCGGCGCAGCCCGCGGCGATCTCCTCGACCGCGAGGACGTAGGAGACGTAGTCGGCGCCGGTGCCGCCGTGCTCGGCGGGGACCGTCATGCCGAGGAAGCCCAGCTCGCCCAGTTTCGCGACGACCTCGTCCGGGATCCAGCCTTCGTCTTCCCAGCGGCCCGCGTTCGGCGCCAGCTCGGCGCGCGCGAAATCCCGCGCGGTGTCGCGGATCATGCGCTGCTCGTCGGTGAGGAAATCGGCGTGCGCGCGGGTCAGCATGGGCGGCTGACTACCTGGTCGCGTCCTGCTCGGCCTTGTCGACGGCCTCGCGCGCCTTCTTGTCGAGGTCCGCGCCGAGGGCCTTGGCGTCCTCGAGCGCCTTGACCTGCGTGCCGAAGGCGCCTTGCTTGGCGCGCTCGAGCGCCTCCTTCTGCTCGGTGGCGGCGTCCACCGTCGGCGTTTCCTTCTTGCCGCAGGCGCCTGCCGCGAGCGCCAGCGCGAGAACCAGCGCCAGGCCGACGCGGGAGATCACGTGCGCGCGGCCTTGACGCGCTGGCGGATGTCGGCGCGCACCTTGGGCGGCAGGTGGTTCCAGCGAACGCCGGCGACCGCGCCCGCGAGGGCGAGGCAGGGCGGCAGGCAGTTGCGCTCGGGATTCGCCTTGCGAAGCTGCTGCCATGCGTCCCAGAAGCCCACGCGCATCAGGGCCTCGAGGGAATCGATGCCGACGCCGCGAAGGTCCGAGGCGAGGTTGGGGCCGATGCCGGGCGTGGCCTCGATGGGGGTGGGGATGGTGATCGTGGTCGAGTTCATAGGATCTCCAGTGCGACAGCCGTCGCCTCGCCGCCTCCGATGCAGAGGGCGGCAAGGCCTTTCTTCAGGCCACGTTTGCGAAGTGCGTAGATCAGGGTGGTGATGATGCGCGCGCCCGTGGCGCCGATCGGGTGGCCGAGGGCCACCGCGCCGCCGTTCACGTTGACCTTGTCCGCGGCGATGCCGATCTCCTTCATGGCGGCCATGGTGACCACCGCGAAAGCCTCGTTCACCTCGTACAAGTCGACGTCCGCCGCCTTCCAGCCGGCCCGGGCGAGCACCTTCTGGATGGCGCCCACGGGGGCCGTGGTGAACCACTCCGGTTCG
>DAORTX010000130.1:0-7528 GCA_035432885.1 Usitatibacteraceae bacterium | reverse complement strand
GGGGCGAATTCTCCGGACCCGCTGGCGTGACGCACACGTTTCGACCGGTCATGCGTCCATGATAACGCCGCGTTCGCCGCGTTCGCCGCGTTCGCCGCGTTCGCCGCAGGCGACGCGCTAGTAGAGCGTCGCCGAGAGCTGCCGCCGGTAATCGGACACGAGATCGGGTTCGCCCGCGGCCATTTCGAAGACCGCGAGCATCTTGCGTCGGCCCACGTCGTCGCCGAATGCCCGGTCGCGCTTCACGATTTCCAGCAGCTGCGCGAGGGCGGGGCCGAACTCGCGGCTGGCGATGTGGACCTCCGCGAGATCCAGGCGCGCGGCGAGATTCGCGGGGTTCGCCTCGATGCGGCGCGAAAGTTCGGCCGCGGACGGCAGCGATGCGGCGCGTTCCGCGGCCTCGAGGCGCGCGGCGGTGGTCGCCCACGCGGAGGCCTGCGGCGCCCGGGGGGACAGGAGCTGCCATTGTTCGCGCGCGCCGGCCATGTCGCCCTGGTCGACCAGGACGCCGACCATGTCCAGGCGCGCCGCGTCGTTGGACGGATCGAGCGCGATCGCGTTTCGCAGGTGTTCCTGGGCGAGCGCCTGGCGTCCCTCCGCCAGCGCGCCGCGGGCGTGGCGCAGCTCGAGTTCGCTCGGGTCCGGCACCAGTTTCTCCAGGAAGGCGCGGATGGCGCCTTCGGGCTGCGCCCCGAGGAATTGCGAAACGGGCCGCCCGTCCACGAAGGCCACGACGAACGGAATGGAACGAACGCCGAACTGCGCGGAGAGCTCCGGGCTCTCGTCGGAATTCACCTTGACGAGCTTCCAGTGCCCGGCAGACTCGCGCTCGAGCTTCTCGAGGAGCGGGCCCAGCGCGCGGCACGGGCCGCACCACGGCGCCCAGAAGTCGACGACGACGGGAACTTCACGCGAGGCCTCGAGGACGTCGCGCTCGAAACTGGCAAGGGTGGCATCGATCATGGGGGTTAGATGGCGACAGTCGGGCCCAAGTTCAAGATAATGGCGTGAAGCCCCGGTTTCCGGGGAACCAGGAAGGGTGGGGTCCATGGCGCTGGAGTTGAGTCTTCCCCTTGGGCTGACCGGCACGGCCGAACTGATCGTCGGCGAACACCACACGGCCCCGCGCGTGGGCAGCGGCCGCATTCACGTGCTGGCGACCCCGGTCATGATCAATCTCATCGAGGCGGCCGCGCTCGCCGCCGTGGAGCAGTCGCTTCCCGAGGAGCACCAGAGCCTGGGCACCCGGCTCGACGTGTCGCACGTGGCGGCCACCCCCGTGGGCATGCGCGTCAAGGCCACCGCGGAAGTCGTCGGCGTGGAAGGGCGAACGATCCGCTTTCGCGTCCGCGCCGAGGACGAGCACGACCTGATCGGCGAGGGCAGCCACGAGCGGGTCGTCGTGAACCTCGCGCGGTTCGACGAGCGCGTGCGCGAAAAGGCCGCGCGCGGCGCTCGACCGAAGGGCTGAAGGCGCTTTCCGGCCCTGCTCAGGCGGCGTGGGCGGATACCATCAGGGGCCAGGGATAGGTGCCCGGGCTCACGCCGGGCTCGAGGTCGAACCGGTAGCTCAGGTCGAACATCGTGGCCCTCGACATGGGACGAAGGCGCGCCAGCACGCCGCCCTGGGGCCCGACCACGACGTCGTTGGCGAAGCCCTTCACGCGCGCCGAGCGGGCGATGCCGCCGTTCGGCACGAACGAGACATCCCACTGCGTGTTCGCGGTCACTTCGAGAAGCGAGCCGGAAGCGACCTCGACGTAGCCGCGCGCCACGTCCTGCGGCGTGATTTCGAGGCTCTCGTTCTGGCGCAGCACCTGCAGGCGCATGATCCGGGGAATCGTGATCTTGAAGTCGAGGGATTGGGTGGCCGACCTCGCGGCCTCGGCCGGGGTGATCGCACCGGGGCTCACCATCGCGAGCGCCGCCACGAGCGCGCCCACGACCAGCCGGCGCTGCATGCCCAGGGCCAGGTGCAGGACTTCTTCCGTGATCTTTTCCTGCGCGACGAGTTCCTCGCCGAGGTGGCGCCCCGTCTGCCGCTGCTTCTCGAGAGCCTCCTTCAATTGCAGGTCGGTGATGTAGCCCTGCGACACGAGGATCCGTCCCAGGCGCAACCGGTCCTCGGTGGGGGCTTCCCGGCGCTGGCGGCGCTGGAACTCGAGCATGGTGTCGCGTTCCGCGGGCGTGATCACGCCTCGCTCCACGAGCGCTTCGCCGATCTTGCGGCCGGAACTCCTGGCCTCCTCGAGCGCCTCGGCGACGAGGGACGCGCGGGACGGCTTCGCGTCGGCAACGAGTTCGCCCAGCCTTTGCGGGGGCCCGGCCGCCAGGCTCAGCAGGCGGACCGGATTGTTTCCCGCGGCCTCGGGCAGCCAGGCCGATATCGCGCGCGTTTCATCTTCCGCGGCGTTCGGCTGGCTCGGGGTCAACAGGGCGTTGGACTTCATCTCGGACTCTCGAGCTTCGCGAAGACGTGGTCCATGAATACTACGCCTCGTCACGGGCGGCGGCGCGCGCGCCAAGTTACAGTTGAAGCCCCCTGCAGCGGGGAATCTAGCCGACCCGGGGCCCGGCCGCCTCGAGGAGCTTGAGCGCCTGGTAGAGAATCGGGTCCCCGGGCCCGCCTTTGGGCGCGACGATATCCACGGGCACCGCCGGGCGCGTCGCCTCGCGAGGGGTCCCGTCGGCGTGAAAGACGCGGGCGGCGGGATAGCGAAGAACGATGCCCGAACTCGGCAGCCGAACTTCCCGCAGGTCGCCTCG
Organism: Usitatibacteraceae bacterium; assembly: GCA_035432885.1. GTDB lineage: Bacteria > Pseudomonadota > Gammaproteobacteria > Burkholderiales > Usitatibacteraceae > FEB-7. The sequence continues at coordinate 4,762 of DAORTX010000130.1, read as the reverse complement.
CAGGCCCGCCATGCCGGTGCCGACCAGGGTGGCCCGGGCGGCCGTCCCGAGACCGATGGCGAGCGATTCGCCCTCGCCGGCGGTCCAGCGATCGACGAGCACCAGGGTGGGCGCCGCATAGGCGAACGGCCCGCGGGGAGACACCTCCTCGGGGCGCGAATCCTCGCCGCGCCTCGCCGCCCGCGGAACCCGCAGGATCCACGGCGACTTCCGCGTCACGAAGCGCCCGAGCAGGGCGCGCGCCACGTCGGGCGATCCGCCCGACTGGGTTTCGCGCAGGTCGAGGATCAGGCCGCGCGTCGCCTTCAGGAACAGAAGCGCCGCATCGAAATGCGCCACGAGGCCGGCTTCCCCGAGGTTGTTCTTGACGCGAAGGTAGCCGAGGTCCCGGTCCTCGCCGACTCTTCGCGCGATGAGCGGCGGCGTTGCGCCTGCGGGAAGGTCCTCGCGTTCGATCGCGAGCCGGCTCGCGCGGCCGGCGAGATCCACGTCGAGGGCGAGGGCGCCCGACCACGGCCCCGCCACCAGTCGGCGAAGTGCCCAGTTTCGCGCCCCGATGTCGGCCTGCCGACTGCGCCCCAGCAAGCCCCGCACGGCCTGTTCGACGGGCCGGCGCTGGACGGCGGTCACCCGCATGCCGGGCACCGCCCCGGCGACGTCCGCCACGCTGCCGGCGCGGACGGCGGAGATCACCGCCTCCTTCCCGATCCATTCCGCCCACAGGTCCGTGGCCATCGGCACGGCTCGCGGCGATCCGGGCAGGTGCGCGTCGAGGCTCACGTGCTCGTCGTGCAGGTCGGCGATCGCGCCTTCGAGGGCCGCCACCAGCTCGTCGCGGGAGCGCGCGGCCTGCGCCCGCGGTCGCCAGCGGGCGCCGACCGCCCGCCAGTCCTCGCGTCTTTCGAGATAGGCGTAGTCCTCGTCGATCGCGCGCCAGAGACGCTCGAAGTCCCCGGCGAAGGCCGTGGCCGCCGTGGCGGTTCCTGTGGCGGCTGGCCCGGCCGCGGCGACGGCGAGGCAATCGCGAAGGAATCGCCGGCGAGGGTGCACCCCGGCATTCCCTACGGATCGAGCGGCGGGGAGACCCCGTCGGGCAGCGGCGTGCGCGCGACGTTCAGCACCATCGCGAGCAGGGAGTAGTAGCCGCACAGGCCGCACAGGTCGACAACGCCGCGCTCGCCGAGGATCTCGACGGCCCGCGCATAGGTTCCGTCCGAAACGCCACGGGTGTCCTGAAGCTCCTGCAGGAAATCGTGCACGAGCGCCTCATCGGGCGCCATGCCGTCGGGACGCCGCCCCTGGGCGACCGCGCTCACGTGCGCGGCGGGAATGCCGGAGCGCAGGGCGATGGGCTGGTGGATGTGCCACTCGAACTGCTGTCTCCAGCGGCGCGCGACGACGAGGATCGCGAACTCCGAGAGCCGCGGCGGCAACGCGCTCTGGTAGCGCAGGTACTCGCCGGTCTTCTGGAGCGGCGAGAGGAGATCGGGGCTTCTCAGCAGCGGGATGAAAGGGCCGAACACCGCCCCTCGCGGCCCCGAGGCGAGTTCCGCGGCCGCGCGCGCCTGCGCCGGCGAAAGGCTGCCTTCGGGCAGCGGCGGGAGGCGGTCCGGTCCCATCGTCATGCCGCCCTCACCTGGATGTCGCCGATGACCGCGCCGGCGTCGAGGAACTGCCTTCTGGAAGCGCTCACGGTTTCACCTCGTGCAATGTCCGAAGGTCCCGGTCGGACGCCAGGTCACGGCCATGCTAGCCCAATGCCGCGGGCCGCGCCGATGACCGCGGTCAAACGTCCGCGCTCAGGGGGCGCGTTCGCCGGGCGAGGGGGACGTCGCGGCGATTTCCTCGACGCGATCGAGCCGCCGGGCGAGCGCCTCGGCTCGCGTGTACCCCGCCGTGACGAGGAAGAGCCGCTGGTCGGAGAATCCCGCGGCGAGCGTGGGAAATCCCGTGACGCCGGAGCGCTGCGACGCGGAAAAATCGAGACGCACGGCATCCTTCGCCGCGGTCGAGGCATGGGCGGCCAGGAAGACCGCGCGATCGAATCCCTCGTCGACCGCGAGATCGGCGAGCGTTCGGGGATCGGTCACGTCACGCCCCTCGGCGTAGAACGCTCGCTGCACGCGCTTGAAGTACGGCAGGGCGCGGGCAGGGTCCGTGGCCCTCGCGACGACGACGGCCCGGCAGGCGGGTTCGGTGTCGTACACGAAGCCTTCGCGGGCGAGCGCCGCGTCGTTGAAGGGCAGGCCGCTTTCGTCCGCCACGTGGGCCCAGTGCCCCGCGATCGAGCGGCGAAACGCGGCATCGGCCTTCTCGGTGTTGTAGGCGCGCAGCCCGCCCATCACGAGATCGACGCGCAGGCCGGGCCTGTCGCGGAGCAAGGCGTCCAGCTCCGGCCCGAACCCGTAGCACCAGGAGCACATCGGGTCGCCGAAGTAGACGAGGAAGTTCCCGCTCACGCGGCCCGGGACCGTCCGAGCGAGACGGCGGCCACGCGATTGCGCCCGCGGTTCTTCGCCATGTAGAGCGCCTCGTCGGCGCGGGCGATGAGCCCGTCCAGCCCGTCGGGCCCTTCGTCGATGCGCGCGGCAACGCCGGCGCTCACCGTGAGGGAAACCTCGATGCCGTCGACCACGATGGGCGCGCGCGCGATCGCCTTGCGGATGCGGCCGGCGAGCGCCACCGCGCCCGTGCCCGGCACGTCCGGCAGCAGCAGGCAGAACTCCTCGCCGCCGTAGCGCACGAGCACGTCCTCCTTGCGAAGCTGGTCGCGCACGAGGTCGGCGAAGCGCTGCAGCACATGGTCGCCCACGAGGTGGCCGTGGTTGTCGTTCACGCGCTTGAAGTGGTCCAGGTCCAGCAGGACGAGGGAGAGCGGCGCGTCCAGGCGGCGCGCCCGGGAGAGCTGTTTTTCCGCCAGATCGATGAAGGTGCGGCGGTTGAAGGCGCCGGTGAGCGGGTCGACGGAGGCGAGCTGCTGCGCGAGGTGGTCGTCGCGCTCCTTCTGCATCAGGAGAAACGACACCGAGGACAGCAGGATCACGGTGTAGTTGCACATGAGCGTGATCGCCTGCAGCGGCGAGGGCGCGAGGAAGCCCTCGATCGTCAAGGGGGAGATGAGGGGTCCGGCGGCGCGCAGGAGAAAGCCTGCCGCGCCGATCGCGAAGCTCCCGAGGAACAGGCCGCGGGTGCCGCCGCTCACGCCGGCCACCGGCTTCCAGGCCAGCGTGAACAGCAGGACCTGGCCCGCCGCGTAGAGGAAATTCGAGGCGACCAGGCGAGCGCCGAGGTCATGCACCAGAGCGCCCACGGCGAATGCCGCGGCGCCCCCCGTGGCCAAATGCACGAAGAGCGGGAGCGCGCGTCCGCGGAAGGCGAGGATGGCGGCGGCGGCGAGGGAGAACGACACGCCCACGAGGCCGTTGGCCACCACGATGGAGATCCAGTCCGCAATCACGTCCCGGGCGGCGAACAGGACGAAGCTCGCCGCCTGCACGAGCAGCCCGAGCGTCCACGGCCCGAGCCCGCCCTTCAGGCGCCGGCCGGTGCCGATCCACAGCGAGACGGCGAGGACCAGGTTGGTCGCCACCATCACGACGAAGAGGGAGCGGATGTCGAACATGGCGGCAGATTATGCGCGCGGCGTGCGTTTCACCGTGGCGCGCGCCACAAACCCGACGCAGGCGACGGGACGCCTGAAACGCGGCGATCGAGGCCGGCTTCGCTCACGGCGCGTGCTTCATCAGGTCCGCCGCGACCATCCCGACGAACCGTTGCGGTGCGATGAAGCCCTTCCCCCACGTCCCGTCGAAGTCGGCGGTGACGCCGGAGGCGGCGATGTCGTCCAGGTTTCGGCCCTCCGCGATCATCTTCCTGATGCGCGCGGCGATCGTGGCGAGCATGTCCCGGTAGGCCTGGAGGTCGGCCCGGGTCGCGAGCGGGCCGTGTCCGGGGATGATCTTCGTGCGCTCCGTCGCCAGGGCGAGCGCCCGGTCCACGGCGGCGATCACGCCGTCCACCGTGCCCCCGCTCGAGGCGTCGATGAACGGGTACATGCCGTTGAAGTGGACGTCGCCCATGTGGATCACGTCGCTCTTCGCGAAATGCACGATGGTGTCGCCATCGGTGTGCGCGCGAGGCACGTGGAATGCCCGGATCTCGTCGCCGTTCAGGTGAAAGGTGGCGTCGGCGGAGAACGTGACCACGGGCAGGGCCACCTTGGGCTGGGGCGCCGTGTTCATGCGCAGGAACTCGATGAACTGCCCGGCGTTCATGCGTTTCCTCACGTTGTCGTGGGCCACGATGAGGGCGCCGGCGGCGCCCAGGCTCTCGTTGCCGCCGGTGTGATCGAAGTGCCAGTGCGTGTTGAGGACGAACCGCAGGGGCTTCTTCGAAACCGCGGCGACGGCGGCCTGGATCTTCCCGGTGAGGGGGGCGTACTGGTCGTCGACGAGGAACACCGCGTCCTCGCCGGCCGAAAGCCCGAGGTTGCCGCCCGCGCCGGTGAGCATCCAGACCGTGTCGGCGAGTTTCCGGGTCCGGATCTCGACCTTCGAGAAGTCCTGCGCCGTTGCCGGCGGCGCCGGGGCGAGCGCGGCGGCCAGCAAGGCGAGGATCCCGGCGGCGCGCCCGGCGCCCGGGCGGGCGGGGCTCATTCGACCTTCCCGATCTTCCGCACGACCTCCGCGAGCTTCTTCGCGTCGGCATCCCAGAAGGCACGGAACTGGGGCTGGTCCAGGTATTGCAGCGGGGTCTCCACCTT
>DAORTX010000129.1:0-7707 GCA_035432885.1 Usitatibacteraceae bacterium | reverse complement strand
CTGCGCAGCTACCGCCAGCTGCCGGTGAACTTCTACCAGATCCAGACGAAATTCCGCGACGAGATCCGGCCGCGCTTCGGCGTGATGCGCGCGCGGGAGTTCTCCATGAAGGATGCCTACTCGTTCGACGCGGACGAGGCCGGGATGCTCGTGTCCTACCGCAAGATGTTCGACGCCTATGGGCGCATCTTCACGAGGCTGGGCCTCAAGTTCCGCGCCGTCGCGGCCGACAGCGGCGAGATCGGCGGCAGCGCGTCCAACGAGTTCCAGGTGCTCGCCGATTCGGGCGAGGACCAGATCGCCTATTCCGACGGCTCCGACTTCGCCGCCAACATCGAGCAGGCCGAGGCGCTCGCGCCGGCCGCGCCGCGCGCGGCGCCCGCCGAGGCGCTGAAGAAGGACCCCACGCCGGGCACTTCCACGTGCGAGGGCGTGGCGAAACTCTGGAACGAGCCCCTCGCGCGCACCGTGAAGGCGATCCTGCTCACGGCCAACGACCGCGTGCACATGCTGCTCATCCGCGGCGACCACAGCGTGAACGAGATCAAGGTGGGAAAGGTCGCGGGCCTCAAGGGCTGGCGCTGGTCCACGGACGAGGAGATCCTCGCCGCCGCGGACGGACCCGCGGGCTACCTGGGCCCGATCGGGCTCGACCGCGCGAAAATCACCGTCGTCGCCGACCGCACCGTCGCGGCGATGGCCGACTTCATCTGCGGCGCGAACGAACGGGACTTCCACCTGCGCGGCGCGAACTGGGGACGCGACTGCCCCGAGCCCGACCTCGTCGCCGATGTGCGAAACGTCGTGGCGGGCGACCCCTCGCCCGACGGCAAGGGGCGGCTCGCGATCCTGCGCGGCATCGAGGTGGGCCACGTCTTCGCCCTCGGCCGGCGCTACTCGGAGGCGATGGGCGCCACCTTCGCGGCCGAGGACGGCACGCAGCGGCCCTTCGAGATGGGCTGCTACGGCATCGGCATCACCCGCATCGTGGGCGCGGCGATCGAGCAGAATCACGACGAGCGCGGCATCATCTGGCCCGACCCGATGGCGCCCTTCGCGGTGGCGGTGATCCCGCTGGGCTACCACAAGAGCGAGGCGGTGAAGGCGGCTGCGGACACGCTCTACGCCGAGCTGGCCGCGGCGGGCATCGAGGCCTTCCTCGACGACCGCAACGAGCGTCCCGGCGTGCTGCTCGCCGACCAGGAACTCGTGGGCATTCCGCACCGCTTCGTGATCGGCGAGCGCGGGCTGAAGGAGGGCGTGACGGAGTACCAGCACCGGCGCGACGCCGAGGCCACCAAGGTGGCGCTCGCAACCGCGGTCGCCCACGTGCGTGAACGCCTCGCGGCCTGAACGCCGGCTCGCGGCGGCGCTCGCGTTGGCGGTCGCGGCGATCGCCGCCGCCCCCGCGGCGCAGGCCGGCGCGCAGAAGCGGGAGCCGCTCTCCGCGGCCATCCGCGCGACACTCGCCAAGGCGGTGACCGACCGCGAGCGCGAGCGGGACGAGGACCCGGAGGCACAGGCGTGGATGCGCGCCATGTTCGACCGGGTCCACGAGCGCGTGCGTGACGAGCGGACCGCGCGCGACCTCCTCGAGATGGTCCGCTACGAGGCGCTTCGCGCCGGGCTCGACCCGCGACTGGTGCTCGCGGTGATCGACGTGGAAAGCGGCTTCCGCAAGTACGCGGTCTCCTCCGCCGGCGCCCGCGGCTACATGCAGGTGATGCCCTTCTGGGTCGGCGAGATCGGCATGAAGGGGCAGAGTCTCTTCCATCCGCGCACCAACCTGCGCTACGGCTGCGTGATCCTTCGCCACTACCTGCGCATCGAGGACGGCAACCTGCACAACGCCCTGGGCCGCTACAACGGGAGCCTCGGGCGGCCCGAATATCCCCGGCGCGTCCTGCGCGCCCTGCGCGAGCGCTGGTCGCCCGGCGCCTAGGCCCCGGGCCGGGGCGCGAGACCGGTCGCGCTCTCGAGGGATTTCCTCGTGACGGTGCCGGTGCGATCCCAGACGCGCTGCCCGGCGGGATCGAAGATCACCGTGGTGGGCAATCCCTTCACCTTGCCGAACTGCGCCTCGGTGCGGTCGTCCTCCAGCACCAGCGGGTAGGCGTGGCCGATCTTCTTCGCGAACTGCCGCGTCGTGGCCGCATCCTCGACGTCGAGCGCGATGCCCAGGACCACCGCGCGGTCCGGCGCCGTGGCGCGCTGGAACTCGGCGATCTCCGGGATCTCCTTGATGCACGGCGCGCACCAGGTCGCCCAGAAATTCACCACCACCCACTTGCCGCGGTAGTCGGCCAGGCGATGGCGCTTGCCCTCGGTGTCGGTCACGTCGAATGCATGGGCCGCCGGGGCCGCGAGGGCCGCCGCCAGGACGAGCGCCCGGCTCCACGGGGCGACCCGGGTGCGAAAAGCTTTCGTTTTCAAAAGCATCGGCGTCGTCTATCCTGTTTTCCGGCCGGCCCTTGCCACACGACTTCTTGACGGCGGCCGACCAAATCCCTTCAAAATCAAAGATTAACACAACAGTGGCTCTAGACCTTCGCATCCCGACCGAGCGCGTCGCCCCGCCCAAGGACCTCGATCTGCGACCCCGGCAGGCCAAGGCGTGGGTGGAATCGCTGCCCCTCAGCCAGAGCGCGGAAGCCGGACGCGCGATTCTCGCCAATCTCTGCGCCCTGAACCGGGCGAAAGTGGAATTCGACGACCGGATGCAGATCCTCGAGGCCTACCGGCCCGTGGCCCTCGTGGTGTTCGACGAGCTGGACGCCGTGTTCGGCAAGTCGCCGCTGCCGCTGCCGCCGAAGGCCCGCGAGGCGCTCGCCCTCGCCCGGGAACTCGCGACGGAGCTCGCCTACGGCTACAAGATCCTCATCCTGGAGAAGACCGGCAAGCTCCTCGCGTTCGGCGCGAAGAAGCAGATGCCGATGCTCGTCCATCGCGCCATGGATGCGCTCGTGCAGCTCCTCTCCGCGAGCTACCGCTCCTATTCGCCGATCCCGCAGGGCGTGTGGCAGGAGATCCACCAGCTCTACCTGCACGCGGAAAAGGAAGGATTCGTGGCGGAGCCGGCCGAGCCCGAATCCAAGGCGAGCATCACCGACCTCTACGGCGAGACGCTGCTTGTCGCGCTGACCGATCCCTACCGCCTCATTCCCGGCGATCTCGAGAAGATCGAGCTGGTGATCCGCGGCCAGCGCGGCGCGTACACGCTGGGGCAGTCGCGGCCGGCGACCCGGCCCGGCGCGCATTTTCTCGTCCCCTGCGACCAGGACAAGCCGCCCAAGCCCCTGCTGTCGGCGAACGACGATCCGGGCGGCCCCAACTGGCGGCTCCTCGACGCCAATCCGATCGTCGAGCGCCTGCGCGCGCGCCGCCAGGCGGTGGAAACCGGCAACGTCTCGGCGACCACGAGCCGGGCGGTCGGCCCCGACATGCTCGTCCTCTTCACGAAACTCGTGGCCCTGTGGGGCGATCCGCCCAAGCGGACGTCGCGCCGCGATCCCATGGACACGAGCGTGGCGATCTGCGCCGGCATGCGCGCCATCACGCATTTCATCTCGATCGCGCCGAAAGTGGACGTGCGCCGGGAAGCCGAGGCGATCGAGAGCGGCATCACCATTCCGCTCGTTTCGGTGCCCGACGACGAGGTCTCGAAGGGCATGAGCGTGAGCGAGTGGGACGTGGTGAACCAGAGCGCGGGCGGGCTCAAGGTCCGCCGCACCGGCACCTCCGCGCACACGGTGACGGTCGGCGAGGTGCTCGGCATCAAGTTCATCGGCAAGGCGAACTGGACCATCGGCGCGGTGCGCTGGCTCACGATGATCGACGAGGGCGGGATGGAGTTCGGCGTCCAGTTCCTCGCGCCCTCCGCCCGCTTCGTGGCCGTCCAGCCCACGATCACCGCCGCGGGCCAGGTGCGCCCCGGCCTGCTTCTCGCCGAGGAAAACGGCGTCGACGGCGCCGACATGCTCCTCACCGTGCCCGCGACCTACAGCGACCTTCGTGAATTCGAGATCGACGACGACGGGTTCATCACGCGCGTTCGTGCGACCAGCCTGATCGAGCGAACGGGCCGCTTCGAGCTCTTCCACATCGCGCCGTCCTGATCAGTCCGGCGCATCCGGCGCATCCTTGCCGGGCGTGACCAGTGCCCACCCTTTTCGCGATCGGCGCACGGCCCCCGCCTGCGCAAGGTCGCCCAGCAGGTCCTCGAGGCGGTCGTCGGGCAGGTCCACGGCTTCATGGAGCTTCGCGGAAGGCACGGGCTCGCCGCCGGCCGCAGCCAGCACGCGCCCCAGTTCGAACGCTCCTTCCAGGCCCGGCTGGGGCAGGTCGCCGCCGCGCCACCGGCGACCCCGCCACCACGCGAGCGACGCGGTGAATTCCGCGCCGAAGAGCACGACCAGCCACGAGAGATAGACCCAGAGCATGAAGATCGGGACCGCGGCGAAGGCGCCATAGACCAGCCGGTAGGTCGGCACCGCCTGGATGTAGGCCGCGAAGGCCGACTTCATCACCTCGAACCCCGCGGCCGCGAGGATTCCGCCGGCGAGCGCGTGCCGCGCCGGCACATGGCGGTTGGGGATGATGCGGTAGACGAGGAAGAAGGCCAGCGCGCTGCCGGCGACCGGCACCATTCTCAGGATGGTCGACTCCAGCTGGGAGGACATCACCAGCCGGTCGAGCGAGGCCGCCACGATCCAGGAGCTCGCCCACAGCGACACGCCCATGAGCGCCGGGCCGAAGACGAGCAGCGCCACGTAGCCCGTGACGGAGAGCCACAGGGGGCGGTGCCGCTCCACGCGCCAGATCACGTTCAGCGACCGGTCGACGGTGAAGAGCATCGCGATCGCCATCGCGAAGAGCGCGACCAGCGACACCCAGGTCAGCCGCCCGGCGGCCTCGGCGAACTGCCCCATGTAGACGGTGATGATCTTCCCCGCGATCTCGGGCACGAGGTTCAGCAGCAGGAAGATCTTCACCTGCACCATCATGTCCTCGAAGAACGGCAGCGCGGCGAGCACCGCCACCACCACGGTGAAGAGCGGCACCAGGGCGAGGAGCGTGGTGAAGGTGAGGCTGCCGGCGATCTGCAGGCAGCGGTCCTCGCGCCAGCGGCGGAAGACGAAAGCGAGGAACCCGGCGGGGTCGCGGAGGAAGGCGGGGAGCGGCTTCAAGCGGCAGGTATCATAGCACCGGAAAATGCGGCGCCCGGCGGCGGCGGCCGCGAAGGAATCCCCGTGGCGGAAATCCTCGTGCTCTTCTACAGCAGCGCCGGCTCGGTTCGCTCCCTGGCCGAGAGCGTGGCGCGCGGCATCGAGACCGTGGGCGGCATGCGCGCGCGCGTGCGGACGGTGCCGCGCGTGGCGCCGGTGACCGAAGTCGCAGCTCCCGCGGTCCCGACCGCGGGCGCGCCGTACGTGGAGGCGCGCGACCTCGCCGAGTGCGCGGGCCTCGCCCTGGGTTCGCCCACCCGCTTCGGCAACATGGCCGCGCCGGTGAAGCACTTCCTCGACGGCCTGGGCGGCGAATGGACGCGCGGAACGCTTGCCGGAAAACCCGCGGCCGTCTTCACCTCCACGTCGTCGATGCATGGCGGGCAGGAGGCCACGCTCCTCACGATGATGGTGCCGCTGCTGCACCACGGCATGGTGCTGGTGGGAATTCCCTACACGGAGCCCGACCTGAACACGACGAAGGGGGGAGGCACGCCCTACGGCGCCTCGCACGTCGCCGGCCCGATGGGAGAGCTGCCGGTGAGCGACGAGGAAAAGCGCCTCGCATTCGCGCTCGGCCGGCGCCTCGCGGCCATCGCGGCCAAGCTCGCCGCGTGAACCCGCGCGCGGCCTGGCTCGCCGCCTGCGCGGCGTGGATCGGCCTGATCTTCCTCGGTCTTGCGTGGGAGATGTTCCTGGCGCCCCTGCGCCCCGGCGGTTCGTGGCTGGTGCTCAAGGTGCTGCCGCTGCTCGCGCCGCTCATGGGCCTGCTGCGCGCGCGCCGCTACACCTTCAAGTGGAGCTCGCTCCTCGTCTGGGCCTACCTGGCCGAAGGCGCCGTGCGCGCGATGTCGGACCCCGGCCCCTCGGCGCGACTGGCGATCGTCGAGATCGCGCTCGCGGCGGCGTTCTTCGCGGCCGCGGTGATCTTCCTGCGGGCCCCGCCGGCGCCGCTCACCCGATGAAGCGGGCCCGGTCGGTGGAGGCGGCCAGGAAGACTTCGCGCAGGAAGGCGAGCAGGCAGAGGGTGAGGGAGCCGATCGCCAGGACGAAGAGGATCGCCACGGGGCGGGAAAGATCGAGCGCCACGAAGGCGCCCAGGAACGCCGTCCCGATGAGCACGCACACCAGCAACGCCGAGAGCACCGCCGTGGCCATCGCCCAGAGCACGAGCTTGATGCGCGTGGCGAGGTTCACCAGCTCGCGCTGCATCGAGGTCCGGGTCTCGCCCTCGAAGGCCGAAAGCAGTTCCTCGAGCTTGCGGCGCCGGTCCACCGCCCGCCCCAGCCGCCCGGTGAGCGCGTTGATGAGCGTCCCGATCGCGGTGAGCAGGAACACCGGCGCCACCGCGAGCTGGATCGCGCGCGTGATGTCGAAGACGTTGGAATCGAGGACCGGCATGGGGGGCAATCTAGGCGTCGCCGGTCGCAGACGTCAAGGCCGTGAAGTGCCGCGCGCCTTCCAGGCGGCCACCGCGAGCGGAACCAGGCTCAAGACGACGATCGCGACGATCATCGCCGAGAGGTTCGCCCGGACCCAGGCCAGGTTGCCGAAGAAGAATCCCGCGTAGGCGAGAGAGGCGACCCACAGCACCGCGCCGCCCACGTTGTAGGCCGTGTACCGGACCGGGTCCATCCGGGCCACGCCGGCCACGAAGGGAACGTAGGTCCGGATGATCGGCACGAAGCGCGAGACCACGACCGCCGCGCCGCCGAAGCGCTCGTAGAAAGCGTGGGTCCGCTCGAGGTGCTCGCGACTCACCCAGCGCGATCCGCCGCCGTCGAGGAAGCGCCGCCCGAGCCAGCGCCCGATCGCGTAATTGGTGGTGTTGCCGAGAACGGCCGCGGCCGCAAGCGTCACCACGAGGATGTGGACGTCCAGGCCGCCCAGGGCCGCGAGCGCGCCGGCCACGAAGAGGAGCGAGTCGCCGGGCAGGAAGGGGGTGACCACGAGGCCGGTCTCGGCGAAGATCACCGCGAAGAGGATCGCGTAGACCCACGCGCCGTACTCGCCGATCAGCGCCCCGAGGTGGACATCGAGCCGCAGGACGATGTCCAGGAGCCCCGAGATCAGCTCCACGGGCTCACGGCACCACGGGATCGACGGTCTTCTTCTCCGGCTTCACGAAGTCCTCGCGCGAGGCGCCGAGGTACTTGGCGAGCGGCGCGGCCACCAGCACGGAGGAGTAGATCCCGAAGCAGATGCCGATGGTGAGCGCAAGGGCGAAGTAGTAGAGGCTCGCCCCCCCGAAGAAGAGGATGGAGAGCACCATCATCTGCGTCGAGCCGTGGGTGATGATCGTGCGCGAGATGGTTCCCGTGATCGAGGCGTCCATGATCTCGTCCACGGAGGCGCGGCGCATCTTGCGGAAGTTCTCCCGCACCCGGTCGAAGACCACCACGGACTCGTTCACCGAGTAGCCCAGCACCGCGAGCACGGCCGCGAGCACGGGCAGCGAGAATTCCAGCTGGAACGCGGAGAA
>DAORTX010000128.1:0-7737 GCA_035432885.1 Usitatibacteraceae bacterium | reverse complement strand
TCTACGTGCAGTTCCACGGCGACTTCGGTCCCGGCGGCGGATTCCAGGCGGGCGTCATCATCGCGGCGGCGATCATCTTCTATGGCGTGATCTTCGGCCTCGCGGCCTCCCGCCGGGCGGTGCCCGAGGCGCTGGTGGAATCCATGGTGGCGCTGGGCGTGCTGATCTACGCGGGCATCGGCGTGGCCGGGCTGCTCCTGGGCGGCAACTACCTCGACTACTTCGTCCTCGACCACGATCCGGTGCACGGGCAGCATCGCGGGATCTTCTGGGTGGAGGTCGGCGTCGCCGTGACCGTGAGCGGCGTCATGCTGAAGGTCTTCTACCTCTTCGCCGGCCGCGGCAGGGATCTCGAGGAATGACCGCGGCCTTCTTCGGGCATTTCACCTACTGGGCGTCCATCTTCCTGCTCATGGCGGGGCTCTACATCGTCATCGCGCGCGGCAACCTCGTGAAGAAGCTGGTCGGCCTGGGCATCTTCCAGACTTCCGTCTACATGCTCTACATCGCCCCGGGCAAGCTGATCGGGGGAACCGCGCCCATCGTGGGCGAGGGCTTCTCGGTCTACTCCAATCCCCTGCCGCACGTGCTGATCCTCACGGCGATCGTCGTGGGCGTGGCCACGCTCGCCCTGGGGCTCGCGATCGTCGTGCGCATCCGCGAGGCCTACGGCACGATCGAGGAAGACGAGCTCCTGGAAGCCGACGCGAAGGACGACTGAACGCCACCGCCACCGCCTTGCTCTCCCCACACCTCCCCGTCCTTCTCGTCGTCGTTCCGCTCATTTCCGCGCCGCTCATCGTCGTGGGAAGGAGCGGGTTCGCCGGCTGGATCCTGTCCGTCGCGGTGGCGGCGAGCACCGCCCTCACGGCAACCGCGCTGTTCGTGCGTGCGACCGTGTCGGGCCCGATCTCCTATGCGATCGGCAGCTGGCCGCCGCCCTGGGGGATCGAGTACCGGATCGACGCCGCCAATGCCCTGGTGGCGCTCCTGGTGAGCGCGATCGCGCTCGTCGTGCTGCCCTACGCGCGGCGCAGCGTCTCGGCGGAGATCGGGCAGGACCGCCAGTACCTCTTCTACGCGCTCCTCATGCTCTGCCTCGCGGGGCTGCTCGGCATCAGCGTGACGGGCGACGCGTTCAACCTGTTCGTCTTCCTCGAGATCTCGTCGCTGTCGACCTACGTCCTGATCGCGATGGGCAGGAACCGGCGAGCGCTCACGGCGGCCTACCAGTACCTCGTGCTGGGCACGACCGGCGCCACGCTCTACGTGATCGGCATCGGGCTGCTCTACCTCGCCACGGGGACCCTCAATTTCGCCGACATGGCCTCGCGCCTGGGCGCGGTGACGGACACGCGCCCGCTCGCCGCGGGGCTCGCGTTCGTCACCGCGGGCGTCGGCCTCAAGTTCGCCCTGTTTCCGCTGCATGCGTGGCTGCCGAATGCCTACACCTACGCGCCTTCGGCCGTCTCCGCGTTCCTCGCCGCCACGGCGACGAAGGTCTCGGTGTACGTGCTCATGCGCCTGTACTTCACGGTCTACGGGGTGGACGCCGTGTTCCGCGACCTGCCCCTGGGCCCCGTGCTCGCCGCGCTCTCCGTGGGCGCCATGTTCATCGCCTCGGCCGCGGCGATCGTGCAGAAGGACCTCAAGCGCCTGCTCGCCTACTCGAGCATCGGGCAGATCGGCTACATCACGCTGGGGATCTCGCTCGGCAGCGCGCCCGGGCTCGCGGCCGCCATGGCCCACGTCGTGAACCACGGCATCACCAAGGGAGCGCTGTTCATGCTCGCCGGGGCGATGGCCCTTCGCGTGGGCGGCACCGGGTTCGAGCGCCTCGCCGGGCTGGGCCGGACGATGCCGATCACCGCGTTTGCCTTCGTGATCGGGGGGTTGAGCCTCATCGGGGTGCCCGGGACCGCGGGCTTCGCGAGCAAGTGGGCGCTGGTTTCCGCGGCGATGGGCGCGGGCCACTGGTGGATCGCGGGCGCGGTGCTCACGAGTTCGCTGCTGGCGCTCGCCTACGTGTGGCGATTCGTCGAATGCGCGTATTTCCAGGCCCCGCCGGCCGATGCCCCCGAGGTGGGCGAGGCGCCGCTGGACATGACGGCTCCGGCGCTCGTGCTCACGGCGGCGGTGGTCGCGGCGGGCCTCTTCGCCTCCCCGGTCCTCGACGCGGCCACGCGGGCGGCCGCGGCGCTGATGGGGCATCCGCGGTGACCGACGGCCAGCTCGCGGTCGCCGCCCTCGCGATACCCTTCGCGGGCATGGCGCTGGTGGCGCTCGCGCGGCGGCGCCCGGACGTGCGCGAGGCGATGAGCTTCGCGGCCGCCGTGATGCTCTTCTTCCTCGTCGTGTCCCTCGGGCCCGCCGTCCTGGCGGGCGGGCGCCCCGCGGCCACGCTCTTCGAGATGATGCCGGGGCTTCCGGTCGTGCTCGTCGTGGAGCCCCTGGGCTGGCTCTTCGCCGCGGTCGCCTCCAGCCTGTGGGTGGTGAGCACGGCCTACTCGATCGGCTACCTGCGCGGCAACGGCGAGGCCAACCAGACGCGCTTCTTCGTGTGCTTCGCGGGCGCCATAGGTGCCGCGATCGGCATCGCCTTCGCGGGCAACCTCCTCACGCTGTTCCTCTTCTACGAGGCGCTCACGCTCGTCACCTACCCGCTGGTCACGCATCACGGCACCGACGAGGCGCGGCGCGCCGGCCGCGTCTACCTGGGCGTGCTCGTGGGCACCTCCGTGGTCTTCCTGCTGCCCGCGATCATCGCGACCTGGGTCTTCGCCGGCACGCTCGACTTCCGCCCCGGGGGAATACTCGGCGGGCACGTGGGCGCGGTGGGCGCGGGGGTCCTGCTGGCGCTCTTCATGTTCGGGATCGGCAAGGCGGCGCTGATGCCGTTCCACCGCTGGCTGCCGGCCGCCATGGTGGCGCCCACGCCGGTGTCGGCGCTCCTGCATGCCGTCGCCGTGGTGAAGGCGGGCGTCTTCTGCGTGGTGAAGGTGATCGTCTACGTCTTCGGGATCGAGGCGCTCGCCGCGCTGGGCGGCGCGGAATGGCTCACGATCGTGTCGGCCTTCACGCTGATCGCGGCCTCCGCCGTGGCGCTTCGCGCCGACAACCTGAAGCGCCGCCTCGCCTATTCGACGGTGAGCCAGCTCGCCTACGTGACGATGGCCGCCTCGCTCCTCACGCCGCTCGCGGTCATGGGCGCGGCGCTGCACCTGGTCGTGCATGCCTTCGGCAAGATCACGCTCTTCTTCGCGGCAGGCTCGATCTACACCGCCGCGCACAAGACGCTCGTGAGCGAGCTGGACGGCATCGGCCGCGCGATGCCGTGGACCATGGGGGCATTCGCGGTCGGGGCGCTGTCGATGATCGGGATCCCGCCCCTCGCCGGCTTCGTCTCGAAGTGGTTCATCCTCTCGGGCGCGGTGGCCACGCGGGACTGGATCGCCATGGGAGCGCTCGCGGCGAGCACGCTCCTGAACGCGGCCTACTTCGCCCCGATCGTCTACCGCGCCTTCTTCGTGGCGCCGCGCGAGGAGGGCGCCCACGGCCACGAGGCGCCGGCCGCCATGGTGATCGCGCAGGTCGTCACGGCGGCGGCTTGCGTGGCCCTGTTCCTTTTTCCCGGGCTCGCGATCGCCTTCGCGCGCGCCCTCGTGGGAGGCTGACCATGTCCGACGAACGCCCCGGCGGAAACGTCCACTGGCTCCTGCGCCCGCGGACCATTCGCGGCCTGTGGATCGTGTTCATCGCGGTGCTGGCGGTCACCGTGGCCGCGGGCCTTGCCGTGGACATGCACCCGCACTTCGAGATCGAGCGCTGGCCGGCCTTCTTCGCGATCTTCGGTTTCATCGCCTGCGTGGCGATGGTGGTGGGCTCGAAGCTCCTGGGGATGCTCCTCAAGCGCGAGGACACCTACTATGACCGGTAGCGCGATCCTCCATCCGGGCCTCTGGCTCGCGGCCGCGGGCGTGGCCGCCTTCTTCCTGCGCGGGCGCTCCCGGTCGGCCCTGCTGCTCGGCGCGCCGCTCGCGGCGCTCGCCCTCCTGTGGCTGATTCCCGAGGGACGGCACGCGCCCTGGACGGTGCTCGGCTTCGACGCCACGCTGCTGCGCGTCGACCGGCTCTCGCGGCTCTTCGCGACGATCTTCGCGGTCATGGCCTTCGCGGGCGCGCTCTATGCGCTCGGCCAGAAGAGCCGCGTCGAGGTCCCGGCGGCCTTCGTCTACGCGGGCGCGGCCATCGGCGCCGTGCTCGCAGGCGATCTCGTCACGCTCTTCGTGTTCTGGGAAGTGATGGCGGTCGGCTCCACGCTCGTGCTTTGGTCGGCCGGGCAGACGGCCTTCGCCGCGAGCCGGCGCTACCTCGCGATGCATCTCTTCGGCGGGATGCTCCTCATGGCGGGCATCGCCGGGCAGGTCGCGGCCACCGGGTCGATCGCCTTCGAGACCATGCGCCCCGACACGCTCGCCCGGGCGCTGATCCTCGCGGGCTTCCTCCTCAACGCGGGCGCCCCCCCGCTCTCGGCCTGGCTGCCCGATGCCTACCCGGAAGCCTCCTGGAGCGGCATGGTGTTCCTGTCGGCCTTCACCACCAAGACCGCGGTCTACGTGCTGCTCCGGGGCTTCGCCGGCTCGGAAATCCTCGTCCCCATCGGGCTCTTCATGGTGTTCTACGGGATCGTCTTCGCGATCCTGGAAAACGACATGCGGCGAATACTCGCCTACTCCATCGTGAACCAGGTCGGGTTCATGGTGACGGGAGCGGGCATCGGCACCGACATGGCGGTGAACGGCGCCGCGGCGCACGCCTTCACGCACATCATCTACAAGGGCCTGCTCCTCATGTCGGCGGGCGCGGTGCTGCTGCAGACGGGCAAGCGCAAGTGCACCGACCTGGGCGGGCTCTTCCAGAGCATGCCGCTCACCGCGGCTTGCGGGATCGTGGGGGCGCTGTCGATCTCGTCGTTCCCGCTCACGTCCGGATTCGTCTCCAAGTCCATGATCTCCCAGGCGGCGGTCGACGGGCACCTGCAGGCCGTCTGGCTCGCCCTCGCGGCGGCCTCCGCGGGCGTCTTCCTGCACGCGGGCATCAAGTTCCCCTGGTTCGTCTTCTTCCAGAAGGATTCCGGCCTGCGCCCGCCGGAGCCGCCGGCGAGCCTGCGCGCGGCGATGGTCCTGTTCGCCTTCCTGTGCCTCGCGATCGGGATCTTCCCGGGGCCCCTCTACGCGATGCTGCCCTACCCGGTGGACTACGTCCCGTACACGGCGGGCCACGTGATCGAGATGCTGCAACTGCTTCTCTTTTCGGGGCTGGCGTTCTTCCTCCTGCTGCCGATGCTGCGGCGCACGCTCACCATCACGCTGGACACGGACTGGACCTGGCGGCGACTCGCCCCGGCGATGTGGGCGCCCGTCGAGGGCACGATCGTGGTCCTGCGCCGCGCGATCCTCGGGCCCTCGCGCGTCCTGGCCGAGCGCGCGGCCGCCGCCGTCGCCCGCTTCGGCAGCCCGTCCGGCGCCTTCGGCGGCAACTGGGCTACGCGGACCATGATGCTGTGGGTCGTGCTCCTGCTCGCGTCCCTGCTGCTTCTATCCTATCGGTAGGTGGACTTGATACCTGCGGTATCCCAAGCAAGGGCTTTCGCGCTCAGTTGCGGGTTGCCATGCAGGGGTTGGGGGATTAGGATAAGTGACCGCCGCGGCCGAGGCTGGCGCACGAGGCTCCCGCCCGCGTCCCAGGTTTGTCACGCAACACCCAATAAACACCCTGAGGAGAAATTCCATGAGCGAACAACAGAAGCCCGCCGCAGCGGCGACCAAGGCCGTGAATCGTCGCAAGTTCCTTACCGGCGCCGCCGGCGCCACGGGCGCGGCCATTGCCGGCTTCCCCATGATCTCGGTGGCGCAGTCGCCCATCGTGCTGAAGATGCAGGGCGCGTGGGGCGCGAAGGACGTGTTCAACGAGATGGCCGAGGAGTACGTG
Source organism: Usitatibacteraceae bacterium (assembly GCA_035432885.1). Taxonomy (GTDB): domain Bacteria; phylum Pseudomonadota; class Gammaproteobacteria; order Burkholderiales; family Usitatibacteraceae; genus FEB-7. Next base: position 1,746 of record DAORTX010000128.1, on the reverse strand, counting down.
GCGCGCGTGAACGAGATGGCGGGCGGCAAGATGCGCATCGACTACCTCGTCGCCGGTTCGGTGGTGAAGCCTTTCGAGGTGATGGACGCCACGAGCAAGGGCGTGATCGACGCCGCCCACACCGTCGCGGTGTACTGGTACGGCAAGAGCAAGGTCGCATCCCTCTTCGGCTCCGGCCCGATCAACGGCTGCGACGCGAACCAGATGCTCGCGTGGATCCACCGCCACGGCACGAAGTTCTACGACGAGCTGGTCGCGAAGCTGGGCCTGGAAGTCATCGCGTTCTTCGCGATGCCGATGCCCACCCAGCCGCTGGGCTGGTTCAAGAAGCCCATCAAGGGCGCCGCCGACCTGAAGGGCTTCAAGTACCGCACCGTGGGCCTGGCCGCCGACCTCATGCAGGACATGGGCATGAAGGTCACGCAGCTTCCCGGCGGCGAGATCGTCCCCGCGATGGAACGCGGCGTGATCGACGCGTTCGAGTTCAACAACCCCACGTCCGACCGCCGCTTCGGCGCGCAGGACGTCGCGAAGTACTACTACATGGGCAGCTACCACCAGGCCATGGAGTTCTTCGAGATCAACTTCAACAAGAAGAAGTACAACTCGCTGCCCAAGGAGATGCAGGCCATCCTCAAGTACGCGGCCGAGGCGGCGTCCACGTCCAACTTCGCGCTCGCCATGGACCAGTACTCCACGGACCTGCAGGAGCTGAAGTCCAAGGACAAGGTGAACGTCCTGCGCACGCCGAACGACGTCTTCGACGCCCAGATCAAGTCCTGGGACAAGATCGTCGCGAAGTTGGCCGCCGAGGATCCGTTCTTCGCGAAAGTCTGGGACTCCCAGAAGGCGTGGGCGAAGCGGGTGGGCTACTACCACTACTTCAACAACGCCGACTACAAGCGCGGCTACGAGCACATCTTCGGCAAGCTCGGTTTCTAGACAAGACAAAGCCAGGGGCTATCGAACCTGCAGCAAAGGCCTGGGGCGGCGCAGCAATGCGCCGCCCTTTTGTTGTCCGCCCTACCTCCACGGGGTAAACCACCATGCTCCAACGATTCCTGCTGATGATCGACCGGTTCAGCATGGCGGTGGGCCACGCGTTCGCGTGGTGCATCGTCATCCTGACGCTGGGCACTTCCTACGAAGTCTTCGTCCGCTACGTGCTGAAGGACCCGACGAGCTGGGCCTTCGACATGAGCTACATCCTCTACGGCGCGCTGTTCCTGATGTCGGGCGCCTACGCGCTGTCGCGAAACGCGCACGTGCGAGGCGACGTGTTCTACCGCCTCCTCGCGCCGCGAAAGCAGGCCGGCCTCGAGCTCGTGCTCTACTTCATCTTCTTCTTCCCCGGCGTGACCTCGCTCATGATCGCCGGCTACGGCTACGCCCACGACTCCTTCGGCTACCGCGAGGTGAGCGTGAACAGCCCCGTGGGCGTGCCCATCTGGCAGCTGAAGGCGCTCATCCCGGCGGCGGGCGCGATGCTCTTCCTCCAGGGCATCGCGCAGGTGATCCGCTGCATCCTGTGCCTGCAGACCGGGAGCTGGCCTCGCCAGCTGCATGATGTCGAGGAGATGGACGCCGTTCTCGCGCAGGAGCACGAGAGCATGCAGAAGCGCGCCGCAGCGGAAGGGGCCAAGTGACCAATCCGGAACTTGCCCTGCTGATGCTGGGCTCCTTCATCTTCGTCATCCTGCTGGGATTCCCGATCGCCTTCACGCTGATGGCGATGGGCGTGGGTTT
>DAORTX010000127.1:0-7780 GCA_035432885.1 Usitatibacteraceae bacterium | reverse complement strand
CGCCATCTGGCAGAGCTCGACGCCCACGATGTTGCTCGAGTGCCCCCAGTCGGCCTTCACGCTGATCGCCTCGGCGAGCGCGTACATCGCGTCGAAGATCACCACGTCGGCGTCGCGGAAGAAGGCCGCGAAGTTCTCCGCCTCGGCGCGGTTCTCGAGCTTGTGCTCGGAGTCCGTCGAGTAGATCACGCGCTTGCCGCCGTGCTCGAAGCGGAAGCCGAAGGAATCGCCCGAGTGCAGCTGCAGGTGCGGCGTCACGGTGAGCCCGGCGACTTCCCGCGGCTGGTCGGGCTCGAGCTTCACGAATTCGATGGAAGCGGCGAGCTGGTTGAAGTCCACGGGAAAGCAGGGTGCGGCCTGCTGAAGGCGGAAAGCCTGCTCGCACACGTCGTGGCAGCTGTGGATGCGGATCTTCGTGCCCGGCACGTAGGCCGGCCCGAAGAAGGGAAATCCCATGATGTGGTCCCAGTGCACGTGGGACATGAACACGTTCACGACGGCGGGACGCCTCGCCTGCCGGGCGAGCACGTGCACGCCGAAGGGCCGGGCGCCGCTGCCCATGTCGCACACGAAATACTCCTCGCCGCCGAGGTCGAGCTCCACGCAGGGCGTGTGGCCGCCGAACGTGTGCGTGAGGGAGAAGTCGAGCTCGGTCGAGGCGAACGCGTGCGCCTCCTCGTAGGTGTCGAAGCTTCGTCCCGAGGCCTCCACGAGCGCGCGCGCGAGCTTGTCGCGGATGTCGTAGGAGGTGAGAGCCACCGGGATGGAGCCTCGGGTGCCCCAGAAGCGGATGCGCATGGACATGTCGTGTACCGGTGCGACGCCGGCCCCGGCGTCAGGCCTGGTCGAAGGCCAACGCGGCCTCGTTGGATGCGGCCGCCAGCGCCTCGCGCACCGTGTGGAAGACCTGGAAGACCATGTTGAAATGGCTGATCTCGAAGATCTCGGCGACCATCGGCTGCAGGGCGGCCACGGAGATCCGGCCGTGCTGCGCCTTCGCCTGGCGCGAGGCCAGCATGAAGCAGCGAAGCCCCGCGCTCGAGACGTACTCGAGGCCCGAGAGGTCGAGCACCACCGCGCCCCCGTCGTGCGCGGAGCGTTCGACGTGCGCCATGAGGTCGGCGCGGAAGGCCTCGCAGTTGTCCTGGTCGAGCCGTCCGGCCACGCCGATGACCAGCGCGTTCGCGAAGCTGCGTGTCTGGAGAGCCATTCGCCGTCTTGTGGGTTCGATGCCGGCACCTATTGTCGTGGACGCCCGGAGTAAGGGCAAGCCGGCCATTCGGCGCCGCCCGCGTAACATGTGCACTGCCCTCGTCCAGGAGGTCCCCCGGGCATGCTCACCCGCCGCCGGGCGCTCGCCGCCCTCGCCCTTCCGGCCGCGCTTCCCCTCGCGGGGTGCTGGGAGGCGCTCGGGCTCATGAACCCCTGCGCCAATCCCGGCGATCCCGGCCACAGTATCGACCCCGCCCTCGCGGCCCAGGTGTGGTCCGGGATCGATCCCCGGCAGGTCATCGACCTGCACGTGCACGTGGCGGGGGAAGGCACGAACCCGGGCGACCCGTGGGTGAATCCGGCGATGCGCTCGCTCGCGCACCCGTTCTCCTACGCGCACTTCGCCTTGATGGCCAATGCGGCCTGCCTGGGCGACGACCCGGCCAACTGGAGCCGCCGCTACGTGCACCGGCTCTCGGCGCTGTCGGACGAGTTCCCGGCCGGCGTGCGATTCCTGCTGCTGGCGCTCGACGGCTACCGCGGCGAGGACGGGCGCCTCGACCGCAAGCGCACCCTCTTCCTGGTGCCCGACGAGTACGTGGCGAAGATCGCCCGCGAATTCCCCGACCGCTTCCTGTGGGCGGCCTGCGTCCATCCCTATCGCGAGGACGCGCTCGAGCGGCTTCGCGCGGCGGCGGCGAACGGCGCGAGCGCCGTGAAGTGGATCCCCTACTTCATGGGCATCGACCCGGCGAACCCGCGCTGCCGCCCGTTCTACCGCGAACTGAAGAAGCTTCGCCTGCCGCTCATCACCCACGGCGGCTGGGAGCACGAGCTCGTGGATGGCGGCGTGCAGGACTACGGCAATCCCCTGCGGATGCGCCCGGCGCTGGAAGAAGGCGCCACCGTGATCATCGCGCATTGCGGGATGCAGGGCGATTTCGCGGACCTGGACGACCGCCGGGGCCGCCGGATGCTGCCCAGCTTCGAACTCTTCGCGCGCCTCATGGACACGCCGGCGTGGGAAGGGCGGCTCTATGGCGACCTCTCCGCCGTGGTGCTGGGCGGCCGGCAGCCCGGCGCGCTCGCGCGCCTTCTCGCGAACGGCGCATGGCACCCGAGGCTGCTGAACGGCTCCGATTACCCGGGGCCCGGCATCGTCGCGGTAATGGGGCTGAAAGGGCTGGTCGAGGAAGGCGTTCTCGCGGTCCGCGACGCGGAGCGGCTCGCGCACATCCAGGCGCACAACCCGCTCCTCTTCGATTTCTCCCTGAAGCGCTGTCTCGCCTGGCGGGGCGAGCGCTGGCCCGCCGGCGTGTTCGAGGCCGCGAGGGTGCTGCACGCGGCTCAGTGAGTCGTGCCGGCCGCGGTGCGCGCGAGCCCGCCGGAATGCCACAGCGCCTCGAGCTGCGCCGCGGGGATCGGCTTGCAGAAATGGTAGCCCTGCGCCTGGTCGCAGCCGAGCCCCTTCAGGAGCACCACGTCCGGCTCGGCCTCCACGCCTTCGGCGACCACTTGCAGCCCCAGGCCCTTGGCCATCGACACGACCGAGGCGACGACCTGGTAGGCCTCGCGGCTTCGCACCATGGCGAGGACGAAGGACCGGTCGATCTTCAAGGCGTGGACCGGCAGGTTGACGAGGTAGCTCAGGCAGGAGTAGCCGGTGCCGAAGTCGTCGATGGAGATCCGGCAGCCACGCTCGCGAAGCCCGCGCAGCGCGAGCTGCGCGCCCTGGGGATCGTCCACCAGCGAGGACTCCGTGATCTCGATCTCGAAGAGCTCCGCGGGAACGCCGTGGCGCGCGAGGATCTCGGAGAAGCGCGAGGCGAACTGGGGATCGGTGAGCGAGCGCGCGGCGACGTTGATGGCGATGGGCGTCTGCAGGCCGCTCGCGAGCCACGCGGCCTGCTGGCGCGCGGCGATCTCCAGGATCGCGAAGGTCATGGGCCGGATGAGGCCGGTGCGCTCGGCGGTCGGGATGAACTCCGCGGGCGGCACCATGCCCCGCTCCGGGTGGTTCCAGCGCACGAGCGCCTCCACGGAGCCCATGCCCCCGTCGCGCAGGTTCACCTTGGGCTGGTAGTGGAGCGTGAGCTCCTCGCGCTCGATGGCGCGGCGCAGCTCCGCGACCATGGCAAGGCGCGTCGGGCCATCGACCTCGTGGGCCCCGGCGTGCACGAGGCAGGCGAGGTCGCGGCGGGCGGCCTCGCGCGCGGCCCTGCCCGCCCGGCGCACCACGAGGTCGGCATCCTCGCCGTCGGCCGGGATCAGCGCCACCCCCACCGACACCTGCACCTCGATCGGCGCGCCCTGCACGTCCACGGGCTTCTCGAAGGCCCGGAGCAGCCGCGCGGCGACCACGCCCGCCTCCTCCGTGCCGCGCCCGCCGAGCGCGACGCCGAACTCGTCGAAGGACAGGCGCGCGACCGCCGTTCCGGCGTCCTCGAGCCGCCGCAGCCGCGTGGCGAGGACGAAAACCGCGAGGTTGCCGGCATCGTGGCCGAGGACGTCGAGCAGGTCCTGCATGCGCGGCATGTGGGCGACGAGCACCGCCGAGACGGCGCCCCGCTCGCGGAACCGGGCGGAGAGAGCCGCCACGGTCTCGACGAACACGGCGCGGTTGGGCAGATGCGTCACGGCGTCGTGGCGCGCCGCGTGTGCCGCGGCCGCCTGCGCGGCCTCGAGCTTCTCGCGGGCGCGGATCGTCTCGATGCCGTGGGCGAGATCGGCCGCCACTTCGTCGACGAGCGCCATCTCGTCGGCGTCGAAGGCCTCGGGCTCCGAGGCGATGAGGGTGAAGACGCCGATCACGCGCTCCTCCACGACCAGGGGAAGCGAGGCGACCGAGGCGAACCCGCGTGCCTTCGCGATCGCGCGCCACGGCGCGAACCTCGGCTCGCCCGCGACGTCGTGGATCACGTCGGCCCGCCCGGTCCGCGCGGCCGTTCCCGCGGCCCCGCGGCCGAGTTCGGTGTCGGCCCAGGTGAGCCGGAGCGCGGCGGCATAGTCCCCGTCGCCCGCATGGGCGCGCAGCACGAGGCTCTTCGCCTCGTCGTCCTCCCGGTAGTGAACCATCGCCAGCGGATAGCCGCCCGACTCCACCGCCACGCGGCACATCGACTCCAGCAGCTCCGACTCGCCCTGGCGGCGCAGGATCGTGCGGTTGCCGGCGCTCAGCGCGCGCAGGGCGCGCATGCCGCGCTGCAGGCGCGCGGCCATCTCGTCCAGGGCGCCGGCGAGCTGGCCGATCTCGCTTCGCTCCTCGGCGAGGCCGGTGCGGAAAGCCAGGTCGCCCTGCCCCAGGCGACGCGAGGCCGCGATGAGGGCGCGAACGGGGCGGATGACGAGCCGTCCCGCCGCGAAGCCCGCGATGGAGCCGGCGAGCGCCAGCACGATCGCGAAGGTCACGAGCCCCGAGACGAGGACCTGGCGGGCGTCCTCCTCGATGCTCGCCCGGGAGATCCCGACGCGCACGAAGGCTTCCTCGCCGCGGTCGCCGTCGACGCGCGCGAAGCCGACCACGCGGTCCACGGCGTCGCGCCCGACGGTGCTCACCACGCCCTCGCGCTCTTGCGCGGCGACCTTCAGGAATTCCTCGACTTCGGGCACGGGCTCGCCGACGCTGCCGGATTCCGGCGGGTGGCGCACCGCGATCCGTCCCGCGCGATCGACGAGCGAGAGCACCGCGTCCGCGGGAGGGCGCACGCTCTCGAAGAGGCGCTGGATCCATTGCAGGTCCATGGAGACGGCGATGGCGCCGCGCACCGCGCCGCCCGGGCCCTCGAGGGGGTAGCCCGCCGCGATCGTTCGGCGGCCCGTCGTGCGGCTGTCGACGAGTCCGCTGTGGGCGAAGTCGCGCTCGCCGATCGCGCGGCGGAAATAGGCGCGGTCGGCGATGCTCGCGCCCGCCGGCACGGGATTCACGCCGCAGACGATGCGCCCGTCGGGGGCGGCCACGACCGCCTGGAGGTAGTTCGAGGGCCGCGCGAAGGCCGCGCGCAGGAGCGAATCGCACAGGCTCTCCAGGGGCTTTCCGCGGTCGGCGGCGGCGGACAGGGCCACGAGGAGCTGGCGGGTGTGCCCGAGCGCCCGGGAGATCTCGGCGGCGGCGAGGCGCGCGACCGCGCTCGCGCCCTCGACGCGCTTGTCGAACTCGCGATCGCGCTCGTGCCAGGCCGCCCACAGCGCGAAGCCGAGGAAGGGCAGCATGCTCGCCGCGACCAGCAGGACGAAGCGCTGCGACAGCGTGAGTTTCCTGCGCGCAGGGGCGTGGGTCGTTTTCATGGGTCCGGGAAATTACCGAACGTTAAATCCCGGGGGAACAGTACCTCGCGCCCGGCGGCCGGGTCAAGGAAGGGGGCGACAGGCCGCGGCGCTCGCGGCCGGGCGATGCCTAGATCTCCTCGGGCACCATCCGGATCGCGCCGCAGGGGCACTCGGCCGCGCAAACGCCGCAGCCCTTGCAGTAGTCGAAGTTGAACTTGAAGCGGTTTCCCGGGCCCAGCTTGATCACGGCGTTGTCGGGGCAGACGCCGTAGCAGTTGTCGCACTCGAAGCAGTTGCCGCAGGACAGGCAGCGCCGCGCCTCGAAGAGCGCATTGGTCTCGTCGAGACCCTTCACCACTTCCTCGAAGGACGACGTGCGCCGCGCGAGGTCGAGCACCGGGCGCACGGTCTTGGAGGCATCCGAGTAGTACCAGGTGTTCATCTTCGAGAAATCCGCGATCTCGTGCTTCGGGCCCGGATCGTAGTCGCCGCCCCGAAGCCAGGCGTCGATGTGGCGCGCGGCCTTCTTGCCATGGCCGATGGCGACCGTCACCGTGCGCTCGGCCGGCACCATGTCGCCGCCGGCGAAGACGCCCGGGTGCGCGGTCATCATGTTCGGGCCCACCTTCACCACGCCGTCCTCGATCTCCAGGCCCGGCACGCGATCGAGCAGCGAGAGATCCACGTCCTGCCCGAGCGCCAGCACGACGGAGTCGGCTTCCAGCGTTTCCGTGACGCCCGTGGGCTGCGGCACCCCCTTCGCGTCGAGTTCCATCTTCTCGACGGTGATCGAGCCCTCGCCGGCCTCCTTGATGGTGGAGAGCCACTTGATGAGGATGCCTTCTTCCAGCGCCTCCTGGACCTCGAAATCATGCGCGGGCATCTTCTCGCGCGTGCGGCGGTAGACGATCATCGCCTCCTCCGCGCCCAGGCGCCTGGCGGTCCTCGCCACGTCGATGGCGGTGTTGCCGCCGCCGTAGACGACGACGCGCCGGCCGAGCAGCGGCTTTTCCTCGCCCTCCATGCCGCGCAGCACCTGCACGGCATCGAGGATCTTGGCCGCCTCCCCCGCCGGGATGTAGGCGCGCTTGGCGATGTGGGCGCCGACGGCGAGGAACACCGCGTCGAATCCGCCCGCCTTCATCGAGTCGATCACGTCGTCGACCTTGCGGTTCAACTCCAACGTCACGCCGAGGTCGAGGATTCGCCTCACCTCGCCGTCGAGCACGTCGCGGGGCAGCCGGTACTTCGGGATCCCGAAGCGCATCATGCCGCCGGCCATCGGGCCGGCTTCGTGGATCGTGACCTTGTGGCCCAGGCGGGCCAGGTGATACGCCGCCGAGAGGCCCGAGGGCCCCGCGCCCACGACGAGCACCTTCTTGCCCGTGGCCTTGGCCGGCGGATCGAACTTCCAGCCGAGCTTCAGCGCCTCGTCGCCGAGAAAGCGCTCGACGGAATTGATGCCCACCGCCGAATCGAGGTGCACGCGGTTGCACGAGGTCTCGCAAGGGTGGTAGCACACGCGGCCCATCACGGCGGGCAGCGGGTTGTTCATGACGAGCGAGCGCCACGCGGCCTCGTAGTCGCCGCTCTCGGCGTGGAAGAGCCAGCCCTGGATGTTCTCGCCCGCGGGGCAGGCGTTGTTGCAGGGCGGCAGGCGGTCGAGGTACTCGGGGCGAAGCGTGCGCCACGATCCCGTGTGGTTGGCGAGGCTGGAACCCGGGTCGAGCGTGATGGCGAAGGGCTTGGTCATGGCGCGGCCTCCAGCAGCCCGAACTTGCGGACGTTGCGGTCCGCGGCCTCCTGGATGCGGCGGATCACGTCCTCGCGGGGCTTGGGCGAGAAGAGGTGCGCGTAGCGCTTCTGCGGCTTCAGGTACTCCTCGACGCGAACCTTCTGGCGGATCTTCGAGACGCCCGTGACCTCGCCGTTCTCGGCCTCGTAGACGGGGAAGATGCCGGTTTCCTTCGCGAGCCGCGCCATGCGGATGGTGAGCGAGGAATCGTGGCCCCAGCCCAGCGGGCAGGGCACGAGGATGTGCAGGTAGCGCGCGCCGCGGAACTCCATCGCCCGGCGCACCTTGGCCTCGAGGTCGCGCAGCTCCGACACGGTCGCCGTGGCGACGTACGGGATGTTGTGCGCCATCGCGATGGCCGGGAGGTCCTTGCCCTGCCCGAACGGGTTGCCGGGCGTGGGCCCCACCGCGGCCGTCGTGGCCGTGCGCGCGGCCGGCGGCGTGGCCGAGGAGCGCTGCACGCCGGTGTTCATGTAGCCGCCGTTGTCGTAGCAGATGTAGAGCACG
>DAORTX010000126.1:0-7797 GCA_035432885.1 Usitatibacteraceae bacterium | reverse complement strand
ATCCTTCCATGTTCGAGCCCATCCATGGGTCCGCCTTCGACATCATGGGCAAGGGCCTGGCCAATCCGGTGGGAACCTTCTGGTCGGCCGTCATGCTGCTCGAGCATCTCGGCGAGCCCGGCGCGGCGAAAGTGCTGATGGCGGCGATCGAGGACGTGACGGCCGACCCCTCGCTGCACACGCGCGATCTCGGTGGCAAGGCCACGACGGCCCAGGTCACGCAAGCCCTCTGCGCGACGATCGCGTCCCGCGCCAAAGTGCCAAGCGCCGCCTAGGGAAAGCGCGCGCGCTCCTCTTTGCGGGCCGCATGCCGATCGGCGCCGGGAGCCGGGTCGAATTGCGCGGGTGACGGCGTACAATGCGGCGCATTCGCCGCTCGACCGAGGAGACAGACCATGACCGAGCTGGACCGCGTCGACAACCCGATGGGCACGGACGGCTTCGAGTTCATCGAGTACACGGCGCCGAACCCGGAGTTGCTGGGCGCGCTCTTCGAGCAGCTGGGCTTCACGCTCGTGGCCCGCCACCGTTCCAAGGACGTGGCGCTCTACCGGCAGGGGCGCGTGAACTTCATCGTGAACCGCGAGCCCGACAGCTTCGCGCAGTCGTTCGCGCGCGTGCACGGGCCCTCGGCCTGCGCCTTCGCCATCCGCGTGAAGAACGCGGCCAAGGCCTGGCAGCGCGCCATCGACCTGGGCGCGAAGCCGCACCACGGCCCCGTGGGCCCCATGGAGCTGAACATCCCCGCCATCAAGGGCATCGGCGACAGCCTGATCTACCTGGTGGACCGCTACCCCGGCAACGGCGGCAACCTCACGATCTACGACGTGGACTTCGTGCCCGAGGAAGGCGTCGAGCAGCACCCGGCCGGCGCGGGGCTCCTGGAAGTCGATCACCTCACCCACAACGTCTACGCCGGGCGCATGGACGTGTGGGCGTCGTTCTACGAGAAGCTCTTCAACTTCCGCGAGATCCGCTACTTCGACATCAAGGGCAAGAAGACCGGGCTCACGTCCCGCGCGCTCACCAGCCCCTGCGGCAAGATCCGCATCCCGATCAACGAGCCGAGCGACAGGAAGAGCCAGATCCAGGAGTACCTCGACGCCTACCACGGCGAGGGCATCCAGCACATCGCGCTCTCGACGGCGGACATCTTCGCCACCGTGGAAGGGCTTCGCGGGCGCGACGTGCGCTTCCTCGACACGCCGGACGCCTATTTCGACCGCATCGACGAGCGCGTGCCCGATCACGGCGAGGACCTCGCGCGCCTTCGGGCGAACCGCATCCTCATCGACGGCGAGGGCCTCGACAAGGACCGGCACGAGGACAAGCTCCTGCAGATCTTCACCGAGACGGTGATCGGCCCGATCTTCTTCGAGATCATCCAGAGGAAGGGCAACGAGGGCTTCGGGGAGGGCAACTTCAAGGCGCTCTTCGAGTCGATCGAGGCGGACCAGATCGCCCGGGGCATCGTCTGAGGATGACGGTGGGCGAGCCTCGCTACCTGTCGGGTTTCGGGGCCCATCACGAGAGCGAGGCGGTGGCGGGCGCGCTGCCCGTGGGGCGCAATTCCCCGCAGAAGGCGCCGTTCGGGCTCCATGCCGAGCAATTCTCCGTCACGGCGTTCACGGCGCCGCGCGCGCAGAACCTGCGCGCCTGGCTCTACCGGCTGCGGCCGAGCGCCATGCACCCGCGCTTCGAGCGGACCGAGGACGGACGCCTTCGCACGGGGCCCTGCCGGGAAGCCGACGCCGGCCCGAACCGCCTTCGCTGGGCGCCGCTCGCGATGCCGAAGGCCGCCACGGATTTCGTGGCCGGGCTTTCCACGATCGCCACCAACGGAGACGCGCGGATGCAGGCCGGGATCGGCGTGCACGTCTACGCCGCCAACCGGTCGATGGCGCGCGTCTTCGCCTGCCACGACGGCGAACTGCTGCTCGTTCCCCAGGAGGGCGCGCTCGCGATCGCCACGGAGTTCGGCCGCCTCGACGTGGCGCCCGGGGAGATCGCCGTCGTCCCGCGCGGGGTGAAGTTTCGCGTGGCGGTGGACGGCCCCGTGCGCGGCTACGCCTGCGAGAACTACGGCGCCGCGCTGCGCCTGCCGGAACTGGGGCCCATCGGCGCCAACGGGCTCGCCAATCCGAGGGATTTCCTCGCGCCCGTGGCGGCCTTCGAGGCGCGAGAGGAAGCCACCGAGGTCGTCGTGAAGTCCGGTGGACACCTCTGGCGGGCGAAATACGGCCATGGGCCGCTCGACGTCGTCGCCTGGCACGGCAACGTCTACCCGTACAAGTACGGCCTCGCGCGCTTCAACGCGATCAATACCGTGGGCTTCGACCACCCGGACCCCTCGATCTTCACCGTGCTCACCGCGCCGTCGGACACGCCCGGCACCGCGAACGTCGACTTCGTGGTCTTCCCGCCGCGCTGGATGGTGGCCGAGGACACGTTCCGCCCGCCCTGGTTCCACCGCAACGTGATGAGCGAGTTCATGGGGCTCGTGAAGGGCGAGTACGACGCGAAGCGCGGCGGTTTCGTGCCCGGGGGCGCAAGCCTGCACAACGCCATGGCCGCGCACGGTCCCGACCGCGCCTCGCACGACGCGGCCGTGGCTGCGAAGCTCGCGCCGAAATACCTGGGCGGCACGCTCGCCTTCATGTTCGAGAGCCGCTACGCCTTGGACCCCACCGCCTTCGCCATGGCCTCGACCGCGCTCGACGGGAACTACGACGCCGCCTGGGCGGGGTTCCCCGGCGCACGTGTTCCGGGCCCAACCCAGTCCCGAAAGAAGAACACCCGATGAAACTCGCCTCCCTGAAGGGCCCCACGCGCGACGGCAGGCTCGTCCTCGTCAATCGCGACCTCACCCAGGCGGTAGTCGTGCCGGCCATCGCTCCCACGATGCAGCAGGCGCTCGAGAACTGGGAGGGGGTCCATCGCAAGCTCCTCGACGCCGACGAGAGCCTCGCCTGCGGCGGGGAGCGGCATGCGTTCGACTTCCGGGCCGCGCTCGCGAAAGGCGAAGTCGCGGCGCCGTTGCCGCGCGCCTACGAGTGGCTGGACGGCTCGGCCTATCTTTCCCACGTCGAGCGGGTGCGCCGGGCGCGCAACGACCACGTGCCCGAGAGCTTCTACCGCGAGCCGCTCATGTACCAGGGGGGCGCGGGCGACATGATGGGCCCGCGCGATCCCGTGCGCGCCATTTCCGAGGACTGGGGCATCGACCTCGAGGGCGAGATCGTCGCGATCACGGGCGACGTCCCCATGGGCGCCACGCCCGCGCAGGCCGCCGGCGCCCTCCGCCTGCTCACGCTCGTGAACGACGTCTCGTTCCGGCGCCTCATTCCCGCGGAGCTCGCCAAGGGCTTCGGCTTCGTGAACGGCAAGGGCGCCAATGCGCTCGCCCCCGTCGCGGTCACGCCGGACGAGCTGGGCAATGCCTGGGACGGCGGCAAGATCCACCTGCGCCTGGTGTGCCACGTGAACGGCAAGTGGCTCGGCAACCCCAACGCCGGCGTGGGCGCGACCTTCGATCTCTTCCAGCTCGTCGCGCACGCGGCGAAGACCCGCGAGCTTCGCGCGGGCACGCTCATCGGCACGGGGACGATCTCCAACCCGGACGCGGATTCGGGCTACGCCTGCATCATGGAAGCGAGGCTCGTGGAGCAGGTGGAGCTGGGCGAGGCGAAGACGCCGTTTCTCGCCTTCGGCGACACGGTGAAGATCGAGATGTTCGACCGCCACGGCGAGACGATCTTCGGCGCCATCGAGCAGCGCGTGGAGAAGTACGGCGCCTAGGCCATGACCGGCGACACCGCCCACGCGCCGCGCGGCGACTACTCGCGCATGCGGCCCGACTACACGGTCGAGCAGGAATGGAGCGACTACACCGCCGCCGAACACGACCTGTGGCGTCGCCTGTACGCGCGGCAGGCGGCGCTGGTGCCGAAGTACGCCTGCCGCGAATTCATCGACTCCCTCGCCGCGCTCGACTCCGCGGCCGCGATTCCACGCCTGGAGGCGGTGAACGCGAGGCTGGGCAAGGCCACGCGCTGGGCTCTGGTGGGCGTGCCGGGCCTGCTGCCCGACCTCGCCTTCTTCGAGCACCTCGCCAACCGGCGATTCCCGGTGACGGTGTGGCTGAGGAAGCCGGAGGAATTCGACTACATCGTGGAGCCCGACGTCTTCCACGATTTCTTCGGCCACGTGCCGCTGCTCTTCGATCCGGTCTTCGCCGACTACCTCGAGGCCTACGGCCGCGGCGGCCTCAAGGCCCACGCGCTCGGCGCGATCGAGATGCTGGCGAGGCTCTACTGGTACACGGTGGAATTCGGCCTCATCGACACGCCGGCGGGCCTCCGCGCCTACGGCGCCGGCATCCTCTCCTCGGGGGGCGAGCTGCCCTACTGCATCGAGAGCGGGGAACCCAACCGCATCGGCTTCGATCTTCTTCGCATCATGCGCACGCGCTACAAGATCGACACCTTCCAGGAAACCTATTTCTTCATCCGCGAATTCCGCGAGCTGTTCGAGGCGACGGCGCCGGATTTTGCGCCGTACTACGCGAAGCTCCGGGGCGCAGGGCTCATCGCACCCGGCGAGACGCTTGCCGGCGACCGGCTCGCGGTTACGCCGCGCTAGACCTCGATCGGCCGGCGCCGCAAGCAGGCGGGGCCTCGGCCAGCAGCAGCGCGCAGCGCCCCAGGGCATCCAGGCTGCGTTCCAGCGCGGCGGTGAGCGACGACGCATCGCCTTTTTCCCCGGCCGCCTTCTTCAAGCCGGCCATCGCCGCCGCATCGCCGCGGATATCGCGCAGAAGTGCCGCGCGGTCGCGCGTGCCGTCGAGCAGCACGACCAGCCGGCGGGCGAGGGCGTCGTCGAGCGCCACGATGTTGCCCGGAACGCCGGTGACCGACAGGCCCGCCCGCGCCTGGAGGCGCGCGAGCGCGCTCGCCTGGGGCTTGGGTCCCGGCCATCGGGAGAACGCGGGCTGGCGCTGGTGCAATTGCGCGCAGCCGGCCGCGTAGCACGCCAGGGCGAAGTCGCCTAGCATCGCGCGCTCGGCCGGGCCCGCAGTCCGGCCGCAGCGTGCGGCGGCGGCCGCGAGGAGATCGTCGACGGGCAAGGCGCGCGGCCATTCGCGCGCGAGGATGTCGAGTGCGACCTTCACGAGCGGCCGGTCGGTGGAAACCGTGCCGCCCCCGCGGCCGCGATAGTGCCGCTCGCCTTCCGCGAGCGGGTCTTCCGCCTCCCCTTCGGGCCGCGCCTGGGACGAGACGGACATCGCCGCGGCCGTCTCGCCGCGGACTTCGCTGCGCAGCGCGACCTCCGACCGGCAGAGCAGCGTCTGGCGGAAGCGCCGCTCCTTCACGAAGTCCAGGTACTGCTCGCGCGAGACGAGGTCCGGCGCGAAACCCGCCAGGCGCTCGCGCGCCGGCGCCGGCAGGCCCAGGTCCTGCATCTCGTGGAATTGCGCCTCGGCCAGGAACTGCAGCCCGTTCGCCTCGGCCTCGTCGCAGAAGTCGCGGAAGTAGCAGAGGTGGAAGACCGGCGAGAGGTCGTCGTGGAAGAGGCCGCCGTCGCTTCGCCCGGACAGGCGCTGCGCCTCGAGCGCCAGCGCGCTGGGAGTCCCGCTCGTCTCCTCCACGGGCCGCGCCTCGGCGATGAGCGCGAGGAACGCCCGGGCGGCGGCGCAGCGCTCCCCGGGATCGTCGATGCCTTCGGCGTGCATGAGCAGCATCTCGCGCAGCATGCTTCTCAGGTGGCCGCCGGGCTGGACGTTGTAGCTCACGAAGGCGATTCCCTGCGGCGCGAGGTGGCGCCGGCACGCTTCCAGGAGCGCGCGGCGCACCGGCTCGGGCACCCAGGAATAAACGCCGTGGGCGATCACGTAGTCGAATTCGCCCAGGTCGGCGGGAAGCCGCGAGATGTCGCCGCTGCGCAGGTCCAGGTTCTGCAAGCCCAGCTCGCCGGCGATCGCGCGGCCGCGCGCCACGGCGCTTTCGGCGAGGTCGATGCCCACGAGGCGCGCTCCGCGCGAGGCACAGGCGATCGGCAGCAGGTTCGCCCCGTCGCCGCAACCCAGCTCCAGGACGCGGCAGGACGCCGGATCCGCGGGCGACATCCCGAAGAGCGTGCCGAGGGTGGCGAGGCGGTCGGGGTGGGTCTGCGGATAGGGCCAGCCCGGGTAGGCGATCTCGTCGTAGGCCGTCGGCGCCGCCATCCAGGTCTCCCCTTGCGAATGGTTCGTGACCCCGTCGGCCGGATCATGGTGCGCTGCGGCTTGACCGGGATGAGGCGCAAGCATACGTTCTGGAACCCGTTTCACCCACCACGCCAGAAAAGAGGAAGAAATCCATGAAGAAGAGAGCATCCGGAAGCGCGCGTCGAGCCCTCCAGGTCGTGCTTGCCGCCGGCGTCGCCGTCGGCGCCACGCAGGCCGTCGAGGCCGGCGACCTGTTCCTGAAGATCGTCGGCCTGCCCGGCGAGTCCACGGACAGCAAGCACAAGGACGACATCGACGTCACCAGCTTCGCGCAGTCCGTGGACGGCCCGAAATGCGGCCAGCTCGCGTTCACCAAGTTCGTCGACAAGGCGAGCCCCGGCCTCGCGGATGCGGCGGCCAAGAAGTCGTCGTTCGCCTCGGCCACCTTCGTGGCGCGCAAGGCGGGAAAGGAAGCGGTCGAGTACTACACGCTTTCGCTCTCGAACGTCTCCGTGTCGAGCTGGGACCAGGCCTTCTCCGATGGGGCATCCCAGGCGGCGGAGCAGGTCGTGCTGTCCGCGCGCACCGTGACGATCAGCTACCGGCCGCAGAAGGCCGATGGCACCCTGGACGCGGCGGTCGTGGCCACGTTCGACTGCAAGGCGTCGAAAAAGGACTAGCGCCGGCCGTCGCAGGTCGCGCTTCCCGGGACAAGGGGCCGGTCCGGTGACCGGCCCCGTCCTTTTCGGGCAGCCGGAGGCCCGCGCACTTCCCTTACACTGTCGCCGTCGAGGGTCGCATCCGTCCCGCAGGCGCCCCCCATCGCGAGAGCCGCCGAATTGGTCGAACCGCTCCTGCTCACCGCCGCCCGGGTCCTCACCTTCAACGGCCAGAGCCCGCTCACGAACGCGAGCGGGTTCTTCTTCGCCCGCGACGATCGCCTGTACCTGGTGACGAGCCGGCACGTGGTGATCGACAAGCCGAGCGAGCACTTCCCGGACCGGATCGAGATCGAGCTGCACGACGACGCGGAGAACCTCGCCAGCTCCACCGGCTTCTCGATCCCGCTCTACCGCGACGGCAAGGCCGTCTGGCGCCAGGGGCTCGACGCCGCCGGCGAGATCGACGTGGCCGTGATCGAGATCGTGCGCGCCGCGCTGCCGGCCACCACGGTCTCCCGCGCCTTCACGCCCGCCCACCTCCTCGACCCGTCCGACTATGCGCGGGTGGAGGTCGGCACCTCGCTCCTGGTGGTGGGCTTCCCGCTGGGCTTCCACGACACGCTCCACCACGCGCCGGTGGTGCGCCAGGCCGTGATCGCCTCCTCTTTCGGCCTGCGCTTCCAGGGCAAGGGCTACTTCCTCACCGATGCGAGGACCCACCGCGGGACGAGCGGGGCGCCCGTCGTCATGCGGGCCGCGGGGGATGCCGCCGACGACCTGCCGTGGAAGCTGCTCGGGGTGCACTCGGCGAGCCTCGACATGCTCACGCGCGACCAGGAAAAGGACGAGAGCCTGGGACTCAACTGCGCGTGGTACGCCGATATCCTGATGACGCTCACCGAAGGCGCGCCGACGGTGGCGTGAGGCGCG
>DAORTX010000125.1:0-7869 GCA_035432885.1 Usitatibacteraceae bacterium | reverse complement strand
AGGTCCACGAACGCGCCGTAGTCGGTGATGTTCTTGACGATGCCCTTGACGACCGCGCCCTCCTTCAGGGTCTCGAGGAGCTGCTGGCGCTCGACGCCCGCGGTCTCCTCCATGACGGCGCGGCGCGAGACCACGACGTTGTTGCGCTTGCGGTCGAGCTTGATGACCTTGAACTCGAGTTCCTTGCCCTCGAAGTGCGAGGTGTCCTTCATCGGCCGCAGGTCGACGAGCGAGCCCGGCAGGAAGGCGCGAATGCCGTTCACCATCACGGTGAGGCCGCCCTTCACCTTGCCGGAAACCACGCCGGTGATGATCAGTCCGCCTTCGAGCGCGGTGTCCAGCTCCGACCACGCGGCGAGCTTCTTGGCCTTCTCGCGGGAGAGCTTGGTGGCGCCGAAGCCGTCTTCGAGGGCCTCGATCGCGACGGAAACGAAATCGCCGGGCTTGACCTCGAGTTCGCCGCGGTCGTTCTTGAATTCCTCGGTGGAAATTGCGCTTTCTGACTTCAGTCCCGCGTTCACGATCACGACGTTCGGATCGACCGAGATGACCTCGGCGGTGATCACTTCGCCCGAGCGCATTTCCTGGCGCGTGAGGCTTTCCGCAAAAAGGGCGGCGAAACTTTCGGGAGCGGGGGTGGGGCTAGGGGATGAGGTGGATTGGGCCAGCATGGGAAATGAACCTGTACTTTCAATGGCACGACCTTGCGGCCGTGTCAGGTTAAAAAACGCCGACCGGTCGGGAGCTTCCCCTGCATTCCGACGGGTGCCGGAACGCGGGAGCACACCTAACCGATTGACACCCTTGGGCTTTTTCTGCCCGGTTGGGGGAAGCGGGCCTATCGGGCCGCGCGATTCCGGTACCAGGCCAGCACCTGGTCGACCGCCTGGTCGACCGAAACGCCCGTGGTATCGAGAAAAAGCGCGTCGGGATAATGCCTTAGCGGTGCCACGGGCCTGGAGCTGTCGCGCGCGTCACGCTGCCTCAATTCCTCCACAACGTCCGGCATTTTTGCATACATTCCCTTTTCCATCAACTGCTTATGCCTGCGTTCCGCGCGAACGGGCACTTCCGCAGTGAGGAACACCTTGAGGGCGGCATCCGGGAACACCACGGAGCCCATGTCGCGACCGTCGGCGACCAGCCCCGGCGGCACCCGGAAACCGCGCTGGCGCTGGAGCAGGGCCTCCCGAACCGCGGGGTTCGCGGCGACCCGCGACGTGGCGGCGCTGACCGCCTCGGTGCGGGCGGGCTCCGTCACGTCCTCGCCCTCCAGCCAGATCCCGCCGTCTCGAAAGGAAATCGCCATGTCGCGGGCTGCGCGGGCGAGCGCCTCCCCATCGGCCAGGGACAGGTTCAGGCGCATGGCCTGGAGCGTGGCGAGGCGATAGAGCGCCCCGCTGTCCAGGTAGTGAAACCCCAGGGCACGCGCGACGCGCTCGGCCACCGTGCCCTTGCCGGACGCCGAGGGCCCGTCGATGGCGATGACCGGCGTCTCGCCGCTCATGCCGGCCCGACCACGCTCGCCCAGTCCGCGAAGAAACCCGGGTAGGTCTTCGAGACGCACCCGGGGTCGTTGATCCGGACCGGCGCCGGCCCGAACGCCGCGAGGGCGAAGCACATCGCCATGCGATGGTCGTCATAGGTATCGACGGCGACCCGCTCGCGCGGCGCGGCGCCGGCCCCGAAACCCGGCGGCGGCGCGATGACGAGGCTGTCGGCGCCCTCCTCCACCGTCGCGCCGAACTTGCGAAGCTCCGTGGCCATCGCGGCCAGCCGGTCCGTTTCCTTCACGCGCCAGCTCGCGATGTTTCGCAGCCGCGACGGCCCGCTCGCGAACAGGGCGAGGACGGCCGCGGTCATCGCCGCGTCCGGAATGGCGTTGAGATCCGCATCGAGGGGATCGAGCGGCAGGCGGCCGGTCACCTCGATCCACTCGTCTCCGCAGGTCACCGTTCCGCCCATCGCCTCGATCACTTCCGTGAATCGCACGTCGCCCTGGAGGCTCTCGCGGCCGACGCCTTCCAGGCGAAGCGGGCCCCCGCCCAGGAGACCCGCCGCGAGGAAGTAGGACGCCGAGGACGCATCGCCCTCGACGCCGATCCGGCCCGGGGAGCGGTAGCGGGCGCCTGGCGCAATCACGAAGGATTCCAGGCCCTGCGCGCGCCCGACATTCACGCCGAACCGGGCCATCAGGGCGAGCGTCATTTCCACATAGGGCTTGGAGATCAACTCGCCCACCACCTCGATCCGCGCGCCGCCGCCGGCCGCGCCGAGCGCGATGAGCAGCGCGGTCAGGTACTGGCTGGACACCTCCCCGCGCACCCGCAGGACGGCATCGCCCGTTCGCTCGCAGGGCGCGATCGCAAGCGGCGGGAAGCCCTCCTTCGCCCCGTATGCGATGCGGGCGCCGGCCTGCCGCAGGGCGTCCACGAGGTCGCCGATCGGCCGTTCGTGCATTCGCGGCACGCCCTCCAGGCGATAGTCGCCGTCGCCCAGCGCCAGCGCCGCCGTGAGCGAGCGAAACGCGGTCCCCGCGTTGCCGAGAAAAAGCGTGGCCCGCTTCACCGGGAACCCCGCCGGCGCGCCCGTCACCTGCCGCTCGCCCTGGCGCTCTCCGGGCGAATGCGCCACGCCGAGCGCGGCCAGCGCCTCGAGCATCACGCGCGTGTCGTCGGAGTCGAGCAGGCCGCGCACCTGCGTCGTGCCGTCAGCGAGCGCGGCCAGGAGCAGCACGCGGTTCGAGATGCTCTTCGAGCCGGGAAGCCGGAGAGTGCCGCGCGCGCGCTCTGCCCTGGGAAGATCGAGATGGCTCATGTCGTCGTCCCCGCGCTTCGCGAGCGATCGCGCTCGATGGCCCCTTGCCCGGTCATGGGACTATTCGTCCGACGAGCTGCGCTTGCCGCCCGCCCAGGCCCGGCGCGCGTTGCGCGCCTCGATCATGAGCCGTTGCAGGCCCGGCCCGTCGCCCTTGTCCACGAGCTCGCGAAAGACCGCGACACGGGCCAGGTAACGGTCCAGTTCCGCGAGCAGCGCCTCGCGGTTGGCGAGCGCCACGTCGCGCCACATCTCCGGCGAGCTGGCGGCGATTCGCGTGAAATCCCGGAAGCCGCCCGCGGCGAAGCCGAGCAGTTCCGCCGCGTCGGCTCTCGAGGCGATCTCCGAGACGAGCGCGAAGGCCAGCACGTGCGGCAGGTGGCTCACGGCGGCGAATACGCCGTCGTGCGTCGCGGCGGGCATCTGCGTGACCCGTGCGCCGCAGGCTTCCCAGCAGGCGCGCACGAGCGCGACCGCCTCCGGAAGCGTCCCCGCCTCCGGCGTGAGCACCACGCGCGCACCCTTGAAGAGATCGGCCACCGCGGCTTCCACGCCGCTCGCCTCCCGGCCGGCGACCGGGTGGCCCGGGACGAAGCTCGCCATCCTGTCGTTCAGCTCCGATGCCGCGACGCGGATCACGTCGGCCTTCGTGCTGCCGGCATCGGTCACCACCGCCCCCGGCTCCAGCGCGCGGGCCACATCGTGGAGAACCGGTCCGATCGCACGCACCGGTACCGACACGAAGACGAGATCGGCGCCGGCCGTGGCCTCGGCGCAGGTTTGCACCGCCGTGTCGATGATGCCCAGGGCCGCGGCGCGCTCCAGGGCCTGGGGGTCGCGATCGACGCCGACGATCCTCGTCACCGCGCCGGCCCGGCGCATCGCGAGCGCGAACGAGCCCCCGATGAGGCCCACGCCGATGACGGCGATCGTCTTCAGGCGTCGCAAGGCCGGCTCACGTCTGTCCGAGCGCCCGTTCGAGACCGGCGAGGAAGCGCTCGTTCTGCGGCGCGGTGCCGACCGTCACGCGAAGGTGCTCCGGCATGCCGTAGCCGGCGATCGGCCGCACGATCACGCCTTCGCGCAGGAGGCAACCGTAGATGCGGGCCGCATCGCCCACGCGCACCGCGATGAAGTTCCCGGACGAGGGGATGGCCTCGAGACCCAGCCGCACGAAGCCCTTCGAGAGCTGCTCCAGGCCCGCCGCGTTCACGCGGCGACTCCTCTCGATGAACGCCTCGTCGCCCAGCGCCGCGCAGGCGGCGACCATGGCGAGGTGATTCACGTTGAACGGCTGGCGCACGCGATTCATGAGCTCTGCCACGTCGGGATGTGCGAGCCCGTAGCCCACGCGCAGCCCGGCCAGGCCGTAGGCCTTGGACAGGGTTCGCGTCACCACGAGGTTCGGGAAGCGCGCGATCCATCCGGGCGAAGGCGATTGCCGCTCCGGGGACAGGTATTCGCCGTAGGCCTCGTCCAGCACGACGAGCGTCGTGGACGGGGCGCGCTCGACGAAGCGCCGGACATCCTCCCACTCGAGGAAGGTGCCCGTGGGATTGTTGGGATTGGCGAGGAAGACGATCTTCGTGTCGGCCCCCATCGCGGCCGACATCGCCTCGAGGTCGTGGCCGTAGTTCCGCGCGGGCACCTCGATGCCGCGCGCGCCGATGGCCTGCACGACGAGCGGATACACCATGAACGCGTGACGGGAGTACACGGCGGAATCGGCGGGCGTGAGGAAAGCGCGCGCGGCGAGTTCCAGCACGTCGTTCGAGCCGTTGCCCAGGACGATGTTCTCCGGACGCACGGCGAGCCTGGCCGAAATCGCCGCCTTCAGGTCGTGGCCGCTGCCGTCGGGATACCAGGCGAGGTCCCCCAGGGCGCCGCGCAAGGCCTCGATCGCCTTCGGCGAGGAGCCCAGCGGATTCTCGTTGGACGCGAGCTTGAGGATGCCGGACTCCTCGAGACCCAGCTCGCGAGCCGTTTCCGCGACGGGCTTTCCGGGCACGTAGGGCGCGATCCGGCGCACGTGCTCCGGGGCGAGATTGCCCGGGCTCGCCGCCCCGGTGCTCACCGGCACGTGCGCCTCGCGGCGCTCACAGGACGGCCACCGGATAGGAGCCCAGCACCTTGAGATAGCCGGCGATGCCCCCGACTTCAGCGAGCGCGGCGGCGACGTTGGCATCGTCCCGGTGGCCCTCGATGTCGACGAAGAAGAGGTATTCCCAGAGCGCGATCTTCGAGGGGCGAGACTCGAACTTGGTCATCGAGACGCCGCGCCCGGCGAAGGGCGTGAGCATCTCGTAGACGGCGCCCGCGCGGTTGCGCGCCGAGAGCACCAGCGACGTTCGGTCGCGGCCGGAGGGCTTCGGTTCGTAGTCGCCGAGGATGAGGAAGCGCGTGGTGTTGTTGGGCTCGTCCTCGACGTTCGAGGCGAGGATGGCGAGCTTGTAGAGCTCGGCGGCGCGGTCTCCCGCGACGGCCGCGCTGCCGGGTTCTTCCGCCGCGCGGCGCGCGGCCTCGGCGTTGCTCGCCACCGCGACCCGCTCGGCGTTGGGCGCGTTGTTGTTCAGCCACTCGTGGCACTGCGCCAGCGACTGGCTGTGGGAGAAGATGCGCCGGATCGCGGCGAGGTCGAGCGAGCGGTCGCGCGACATGACGTGGTGGTGGACGCGGATCAGGACCTCGCCGCACACCTTCGCCGTCGTCTGCGGCATGAGGTCCAGCGAGCGCCCGACGGCGCCCTCCGAGGAATTCTCCACGGGCACCACGCCGAAGTCCGCCGCGCCGGATTCCACCGCGCGATAGACCTCGTCGATCGACGGCATGGGCATCGTCACCGCCGCCAGGCCGAAGTGCTTCATGGCCGCGCTTTCGCTGAACGTGCCGGCCGGGCCGAGATAGGCCACGGTGATCGGGCGCTCGAGGGCGAGACAGGCTGACATGATCTCGCGGAAGATCAGCGCGACCGTCTCGTCGCCGAGCGGGCCGGGATTGGCTTCCTTGATCCGGCGCAGGACCTGCGCCTCGCGCTCGGGCCGGTAGGCCTGCCCGACCTTGAGCGTGCCGATCGCCCGCGCGAGGCGCGCGCGCTCGTTCAGGCGGGCGAGGATCTCGCCGTCGACGCGGTCGATCTCGCCGCGCAGGCGATCGAGCTCGTCGGTCACGCAAGCGGCTCCGCGAGCGGAGGAACGAGGCGCACCGAGAGCACGCCGGGAATGCGGGAGAGTTCCTCGAGCACCCCGGCACCGACCTCGCTGTCGAGATCGACCAGGGTGTACGCCATTTCCCCCTTCGACTTGTTGACCATGTTGTGGATGTTGAGCCTGCTGCGAGCCATCGTAGTCGAAATCATCCCGAGCATGTTGGGCACGTTCGCGTTGGCGATCGCCACCCGGTGCGGGGATTCCCGCGGCATCTCCACCGCCGGGAAGTTGACCGCGTTTCGCACCTCGCCCTCCTCGAGGAAGTCGCGCAGCTGGTCGATCACCATCGCCGCGCTCGCCTCCTCCGCCTCCTCGGTCGAGGCGCCCAGGTGCGGCAACGCGATGATGCCGCGATGCCCCGCGAAGCGCGGGCTGGGAAAGTCGCAGACGTAGGTCTTGAGGCGCCCCTCGCTCACCGCGGCGACGACCGCCTCCTCGTCGACGATCGCGGCCCGGGAGAAGTTCAGGAGCACCGCGCCCGGACGCGCGAGCGCGATGCGCCTCGCGTCCGCGAGGTGGCGCGTGCCCTCGGAGAGCGGGACATGGAGGGTGAGGAAATCGGCGGCGGCGAAGCATTCGTCAACGGAGGCGACCAGGCGCACCGACGCCGGAAGGCGCGAGACGGTCTCCCCGGTGACCATCGGGTCGTAACCCACGACGCGAAGCCCGAGCTTCAGCGCCGCGTCGGCCACGAGGCCGCCGATGGCGCCCAGCCCGATGACCCCGAGCGTCTTGCCGCGGACCTCGACGCCCGCGAAGGCCTTCTTGCCCTCCTCGACTCGCTGCTCGAAATCCGGGCCCGGCGCGAGCGCGCGAACGCCGTCGATCGCGGCCACGAAGTTGCGCGCGGCGACGAAGATCGCCGCCATCACGAGTTCCTTCACGGCATTGGCGTTGGCGCCGGGCGCGTTGAAGACGGGGATACCCCGGCGGCTCATTTCCGCCACCGGGATGTTGTTCACGCCGGCCCCGGAGCGCGCGATGGCCTTCACGCTGGCGGGCACCGACTCCGCCTCCAGCACGTGGGAGCGGAGCAGGATCGCATCCGGCTCGGCCAGCGCCTTTTCCACCCGATAGGCGTGCGCCGGGAAACGTCGCAGGCCCTCGGCAGAGATCGCGTTCCACGTGGCGACGCGAAAGCGTTCGCCCGCCGCTGCTGCCTCGGCCTTCTCTCCCGGCTTCATCGTCAGGCGCCTTCCTGGTCGGCCACGGCCTTGCGCTAGCCGTTGCGACGCGCGAAGTCGCGCAGGAATTCGACCAGCGCCGCCACGCCTTCCATCGGCATCGCGTTGTAGATCGACGCCCGCATGCCGCCCACCGAGCGGTGGCCCTTGAGTTGCGACAGGCCGAGCGCCTCCGCCTCGGCGAGGAAGCGCGCGTCGAGCGCGTCGTCCCGGAGGCGAAACGGCACGTTCATGCGCGAGCGATCCTCCTTCGCGACGGGGCTCGAGTAGAAGTCGATCCCGTCGATGCAGTCGTAGAGGAGCGTGGCCTTGGCCACGTTCTCCCGCTCCATGGCCGCGAGCCCCCCTTTCGCGAGGAGCCACTTGAACGTGAGGCCGGCGAGATACACCGAAAAGGTGGGCGGGGTGTTCAGCATCGAGTCGGCATCGGCCTGGAGCTTGAAATCGAGCACGTTCGGCGTGTCCGGCAGCGCCTGGCCGATGAGGTCCTCGCGCACGATCACGATCACCAGGCCCGCCGGGCCGATGTTCTTCTGAGCCCCCGCGTAGATGAGCCCGAAGCGCGAGACATCGACGGGGCGCGAGAGGATGTGCGAGGACATGTCCGAGACGAGCGGCACCTGGCCCGTGTCCGGCGTCCAGTGGTACTCGACGCCGCCGAT
>DAORTX010000124.1:0-7905 GCA_035432885.1 Usitatibacteraceae bacterium | reverse complement strand
TGGTCGAGCGAGTCGGACACGCTGCCGACGCTGGGCTACGAGCCGCTCGACGTGAGGCGCATGGAGCTGCCGCCGGGCTGGCGCGGCTACGGCGCGAAGGACTACATCGAACATCCGGACACGCCCGCGCGCTCGGCCGAGGTCGAAAGCGCCAAGGCGTCCGCCGCGGACCGCTTCGCGCTCCAGCAGTCCCTGATGCCCTACGAACACCTGCTCCCCCCGGTCCTGCGCGGCCGCAACGAGCGCATCGACGAACCGTTCTGAGGAGCCGACGATGGCCGACGGCCAAGCCCCCCGCAAGCTCACGTTCAAGATCCTGCGTTTCAACCCGAGGCTCCCCGGCGACAAGCCGCGCCTGCAAAGCTACGAGATCGAGGAAGCCGACGGGATGACGCTCTTCATCGCGTTGAACGACATCCGCGACCGCCAGGACGGCTCGCTCGCCTTCGACTTCGTGTGCCGCGCCGGCATCTGCGGCAGCTGCGCGATGATGATCGACGGGCGCCCCGGCCTCGCGTGCCGGACGCTCACGAAGAACCTGGGCGAGGTGATCACCCTGGCGCCCCTTCCCGTGTTCGAGCTGGTCGCGGACCTTTCCGTCGACACCGGCAAGTGGATGCGCGGCATGAGCGAGCGCCTCGAGACCTGGGTGCACATGAAGCAGGAGGAGGTCGATCTCAAGCGCATCGAGGAGCGGATGGACCCGGATCTTGCCGAGGAGATCTTCGAGCTGGACCGCTGCATCGAGTGCGGATGCTGCGTGGCCGGCTGCGGCACGGCGCGCATGCGCGAGGACTTCGTGGGTGCGGTCGGCCTGAACAAGATCGCGCGGTTCCGCCTCGATCCGCGCGACACGCGCACCGACGAGGATTTCTACGAGCTGGTGGGCGACGACGACGGCGTCTTCGGCTGCATGTCGCTCCTTGCCTGCCACGACGTGTGCCCGAAGCAGCTTCCGCTGCAGACCCAGATCGCCTTCCTTCGCCGCAAGATGGTCGCCAAGGGCCTCGCCTAGGGCCCGGGCCGGCGGCGCCGCACGCTTGGACGGATCGGGCGGCCTTCGGGTCGCCCGTTTTCATGGGGTCGCGTTTGCGGGAACGCAATTGGTGCATTGCCGCAAGGCCGGTGGTATGATGCAAATAAGAATGACTCTCAAGAACGCCGCCATGAGCGCCCGCGTGCCCCTGTCGAAACTCACCCCCGGAGACCGGGGTGTCATCGCCCTGGTGGATGGCCCGGACGGGTTCCGGCAGCGCCTGGCGGCCCTGGGCTTCCGCGCCGGGCGGGCGATCGTCGTGCTGCGGCGCAGCGGACTCCACGGCCCCCTTCATGTGCGGCTGGGAACGACCGACGTGGCCCTGCGGCTGGCCGAAGCCGGCGGCGTCTCGCTGCGTTCGGTCGTATCCCTCACGCCCTAACTTCGGTGCCCGGGCCCGGCAGATGAAACGCGTTGCCCTGCTCGGCATGCCCAACTGCGGCAAGTCGACGCTGTTCAATCGCCTGACGGGGTCCCAGGCCCGCGTCGGCAACTGGCCGGGCGTCACCGTCGATCTCGCCACGGCCCGGGTCCTCGTCGGCGCCCACATGGTGGAGCTGGTCGATCTTCCCGGCCTCTACGACCTGCACGGGTTCTCCGAGGACGAACTGGTGGTGCGCCACTTCCTGGAGGCGGCGCGCGTCGACGCGATCGCCGTGGTGATCAATTCCTCCCAGGTCGACCGGCAGCTCGCGCTGGCGCTCCAGTTGAAGGCGCTGGGCATTCCCGCGCTGGTCCTGCTCAACATGGCCGACGAGGCGAGGCGCTTCGGCATCGAGATCGACACCGAGCGCCTGTCGGCGGGCGTGGGAGTTCCGGTGATGGCACTCTCGGCCCGGTACGGCGCCGGCGTTCCCGAGGCGATGGCGAAGCTCGCGCATGTGCTCGACCACGCGGGCCCGCCTCGCGTTGCCTTGATCCGGGCGGCGCTCGCCGAGGACCATCGGCGGGAGGAGGAGATCGAGGCGCTGCTGCACGCTTCGGTCGTGGTCCCGGAGCGACTCTCGGAACAGGCGTCGGATCGCATCGACCGCGTCGTCCTTCACCCGTGGCTGGGGCTGCCGCTCTTCTTTCTGGCGATGTTCGCGATCTTCCAGGCGGTGTTCTGGCTCGGCACGCCGTTGCAGAAATGGGTGGCGGTGCTCTTCGAGTGGGCGCGCGGTGCCGCTCTCGAGCCGCTCCTCGCAGCACTCCCGGACCTGCTCCGGGGGTTGATGCTCGACGGCGTCTGGGCGGGCGTGGGAACCGTGGCGGCCTTCGTGCCGCTCATCGTGCTGTTCTTCTTCTTTCTTGCCGCCGTCGAGGACAGCGGCTACCTGTCGCGCGCGGCGTTCCTCACCGACGCGCTGATGGCCCGCCTGGGACTCGACGGCAGGGCGTTCGTGATGATCCTCATGGGCTTCGGCTGCAACGTGCCGGCCATCATGGGAACGCGGGTGATGCGCGACCGCCCGATGCGGCTGCTGTCCATGCTCACCATCCCGATGTCGCTGTGCTCCGCGAGGCTCCAGGTGTTCGTCTTCGTGGCCGCAGCCGTCCTCGCGCCGTCGCGCGCGCCCTGGGTCCTGTTCGGGCTCTATCTCGCGAGCTTCGCCTCGGTGATCGTGACCGCGCTCCTCTTTCGCCGCCGGTTCGCGAGCCGCGAGCCGTTCGTGATCGAACTGCCGCCCTACCGGATGCCCACCCTGCGGCAGGTCTGGATGCGCGGCTGGGTGGAGGTGAAGCACTTCCTGCGCCGCGCGACGAAGTTCATCTTCGTCGGCGTGATCGCGGTCTGGCTCCTCACGCACCTGCCCGCGGGCGCCGCGCCCGCCGGCCCGGACACGATCGCCGGCTGGATCGGCACCGCGATGCAGCCCGTGCTGGGACCGCTCGGCATCGACGAGCGGCTTGCGGTGGCGCTCATCTTCGGCTTCGTCGCGAAGGAAATCGTGATCGGCGCCTTCGCGGTGATCTACGGGCTCGAAGGCGATGCGCTCGCGGCGGGCCTCGCGCACTCGATGGACTGGGTCGCGGCCACGAGCTTCATGCTGTTCACGCTCATCTACACCCCGTGCCTGTCCACGGTGGCCACGCTGCGCGCCGAATCGCGAAGCCTCTCGTTCACGACCCTCGCCGTCGCATGGCCACTGGCGCTTGCCTGGGCGACGAGCTTCGCGTTCTACCAGGGGATGCGCGCGTTCGGCTACTGACCCGGGGTGCGGGGGCGTCGCGCCGGGGAAGCCGCCCGTTCGTTTGACGGCCGCGTCGGCCGCGCTGTTCGGCAAGAGACCGGCAAGCGGATGCGCCAAGCTCCGTCACGCGGAAAAGTACCGTTGCATCATCACCCAGTGTGCCTATACTCGCGCTTCTGCGGGAACCGCGCCGCTGCGGGAGGGCGAGATGGCGCATCTCCTCGAACGTGCGGGGATCGGCAACGGTAGTGGCGAAGTCGGATGCCGACCTGCGGCCCGTCACCCCGAAAGGTCTTGCCCACGTCATCGCCGAGCATCCCGCGGAGACCGTTCTACTTCTGAAGCAATTGTCCGGGCGGCTACATCTGGCGGACAAGAAGCCGATGGCATAGAGCGAGTCCGCGCGTCTGCGATCGATCGCCGAGGAATTTTTCCTGCATTCGCCGGTTTGGCGCAACGTGGCCGGATGCCGCTTCTCGCGGCGCCGGCGTCCGGCCAGCGCGTGAATAGCGCTTCGCGTCGAGCCCTGGCTTCAACCTGGGGATGGAAATGAGCACGAGCGAAAAGAAGCGCCTGGATGAAATCAGGGAGAGCCGCGCGGAGTGGCAGCGCTGGGGCCCCTACCTCAGCGAGCGCTCCTGGGGAACCGTCCGGGAGGACTACAGCGCGGACGGCTCGGCGTGGGGGCACCTCACCCACGACATGGCCCGCAGCAAGACCTTCCGCTGGGGCGACGACGGCCTGGCCGGTCTCTGCGACCGCTACCAGATCCTGTGTTCGTCGCTCGCGCTTTGGAACGGACGCGACCCCATCCTGAAGGAGCGGCCTTTCGGGCTCATCCCCAGCGAGGGCAACCACGGCGAGGACCTGAAGGAATACTACTTCTACGTGGACAGCACGCCGACCCACAGCTACATGAAGTACCTGTACAAGTACCCGCAGGCCGAATACCCCTACCAGCGCCTGATCGACGAGAACCGCAATCGCGGCGGGGCGGGTCCGGAGTACGAGTTGCTCGACACGGGAATCTTCGATGAGGACCGGTATTTCGACGTCTTCGTGGAATACGCCAAGGCGGGCCCCGAGGACATCTGCATTCGCATCGAGGCCTTCAACCGGGGGCCCGATGAGGCCGAGCTCCATCTGTTGCCCCAGCTGTGGTTTCGCAACATCTGGGCGTGGACGCAAGCACGTCGCCAGGAGCCGGTGATCGTCCGTGGCGTCCCCGGCAAGGGCTACGTCTGCCTGGTCGCGGACGACAGCGCCGCCGATGGCCTGGACAACCTGCCGTTCGAGTACAAGGTCGGGCGTCGCGTCCTCTACGGAGAGGCCGATGCCACGCCGCTCTTCACCGACAACGAGACCCATGCGGCCAAGCTCTACGGCCCGGCGGCCGATGACGGCCGGCGGTTCGTGAAGGATGCCTTCCACCGCCATGTCGTGGGCGGCGAGGCGGCGGTCAATCCGGGGCAGACGGGAACCAAGGCGTGCCTGCACTACGTTCGCCGCGTGGCTGCTGGCGCTTCGACGGTCGTGCGACTTCGGCTGAGCAATGCCGACCTGGCCGACCCGCTGGCCGAGGTGGACGCGATCGTGGCGTCACGGCTTCGCGAGGCCGACGAGTTCTACGCCTCGATCCACCCCAAGGGCGCCAGCGAGGACGAGCGCAGGGTGCAGCGCCAGGCTTTCGCGGGCCTCATGTGGTCCAAGCAGAACTACATTTTCGACGTGGGCAAATGGCTGGGCGGCGACAACCCGGGGCAGCCGCCGCCCGCCTCGCGGACCCACATGCGCAACCGCCACTGGCGCCACCTGAACTCGATGCGCGTGCTGTCCATGCCGGACAAGTGGGAGTACCCGTGGTTCGCGGCCTGGGATCTCGCTTTCCACACCATCGCCATCGCCCTGATCGACGCGGAGTTCGCCAAGGAGCAGCTCTGGTTCATGCTCTTCGAGCAGTTCCAGCACCCGAACGGGCAGATCCCGGCCTACGAGTGGGAATTCTCGGACCTCAACCCGCCGGTGCATCCCTGGGCCGTCTGGCGCGTGTACAACATGGACCGCATCCGCTCGGGAAAGGCGGACCGCGAATTCCTCGAACGGTGCTTCCACAAGCTCCTGATCAACTTCGCCTGGTGGATCAACAAGGTCGACAGCAGCGGCAACAACATCTTCGAGGGCGGCTTCCTGGGGCTGGACAACATCACGCTGTTCGACCGCTCCGAGAAGCTCCCCGGCGGCGCGACGCTCGAGCAATCGGACGCGACGGGCTGGATGGGGCTTTTCTGCCTCAACATGATGCGGATCGCGCTGGAACTGGCGAAGGAGAATCCCACCTACGAAGGGCTCGCCACCAAGTTCTTCCAGCACTACGTCTATGTCGGCGCGGCCATGAAGCACATGGGCGGGGGCGACCACAACCTGTGGGACGAGAAGGACGGCTTCTTCTACGACGTCCTGCGCTACCCCGACGGCAGCTTCGACAAGCTGCGGGTGCGCTCGATGGTGGGTCTCATCCCGCTCTACGCCGTGGAGCGCCTGGAAGCCGACTGGATCGGGCAGTTCAAGGAATTCACCACGAGCCTCAACTGGTTCCTGGAAAACCGGAAGGACCTCGTGCAGGAATGCGTGAACCGCATCCCGCACAAAGGCGGCGAGACGCTCGCGCTCACCATCGTGAACCGCGACCAGCTGCGGCGGATGCTGCAGCGCATGTGCGACCCCGACGAGTTCCTGTCCGATTTCGGCCTGCGCAGCCTGTCGAAGGCGCACCTGGCGAATCCCTTCGTCCTCGGTCACAACCAGGTGGTCTACGAGCCGGGCGAGGCCGACTGCAAGATCAAGGGCGGCAATTCCAACTGGCGCGGCCCGATCTGGTTCCCGACGGCGTTCCTGATGATCGAGTCGCTGAGAAAGCTCGCCAAGGCCTATGGAGACGACCTCACCGTCGAGGACAGGCAGGGGCGCCAGTGGCCGATCGGGGACGTCGTGAAGACCCACGCCGACCGGCTGATCTCGATCTTCGTGCGAAACGGCGAGGGCATGCGCCCCGTCTACGGCGACATCGCGAAGTTCCAGGCCGATCCCCACTGGCGCGACTACATCATGTTCCACGAGTATTTCCACGGCGACACGGGCGTGGGACTGGGCGCCTCGCACCAGACCGGCTGGACGGGGCTGGTGGCGTCCCTCATCGACGAATGGCGCCCGCACTAGGCGCAGGGCGGGCAGGCGGGCCTGGCGGCCGTCGATTCCGGACCACCACAACGGCAGTCAGACTGCGGGCAAGCCCGCGAAAAGAGGAGACATGGCAACACATCAACCCCTGAAGGGACAGAAGGCACTGGTCACGGGCGCCAGTTCCGGCATCGGCGCCGGCGTGGCCTTGTCCCTCGCCCGCGCGGGCGCCGACGTCGTCGTGAACTACGCGTCGAGCGCGGCGGGCGCGGAAAAGGTGGTCAACCAGATCAGGGAGGCGGGCGGCAATGCCGTGGCCATCAAGGCCGACGTCTCGCAACCCGGCGACGTCGATGCGATGTTCTACAAGATGCTCGCCGACTGGGGCACGATCGACATCCTCGTGAACAACGCGGGTCTTCAGGCGGACGCGACCTTCGTCGACATGACGCTCGAGCAATGGAACCGGGTCATCGGCATCAATCTCACCGGGATGTTCCTGTGCTCCCAGCACGCGGTACGCGAGTTCATGCGCCGCGGCGTGCGTCCGGAGATATCCCAGGCGGCCGGCAAGATCATCTGCATGTCCTCGGTCCACGAGATCATTCCCTGGGCCGGTCACGTGAACTACGCCGCGTCCAAGGGGGGCGTGAAGCTCTTCATGCAGTCCCTGGCCCAGGAACTCGCGCCGCAGAAGATCCGCGTGAATTCCATCGGCCCGGGCGCGATCCAGACGCCGATCAACCGGGCGGCCTGGGACACCCAGGAGGCGCTCGATTCCCTGCTGACGCTCATTCCCTACGGCCGGATCGGCGTTCCGGACGACATCGGCAAGGCCGCGGTCTGGCTGTCGTCGGACGAGTCGGACTACGTGAACGGGCAGACGATGTTCGTCTGCGGCGGGATGACGCTCTATCCCGAGTTCGCCAAGGGCGGCTGAGCGTTCCCTAGGCGCTGTCCCGGGCTACCGAGAAGATGTGCGCCCGGTGGCCGTCGAGCCGGATGTAGAGGCCATGGTCGGCGAGCGCCTTCCGATCGCGACGGTATGCACGGCCGTCGAGCAGGTCGGTGAAGACCAGCCGCCCGTCCGGATCGAGGTCGTTCGCGATCACGACCCGGCCGTGGGAGGTCCCGTCGGCCAGGTTGACCACCACGACGCGCATTGCCCCCGCTCCCTGCCAGCGATACGCGACGAGATTCTCGTGCGTGGCGTCGTTGTCGGGCGCGACGTCCAGCAGCTTCCACTCGCCGTCATGAAAGATCGCCTCGTCGGCGATGCCGAGCAGCTTCACGTAGGTTTCTTCCAGTTCCCGGTCCGGTGCCTCCGGTGATGCCGCATTCAAGGGCATCGGCAAGTGGATGCTGCGCCCCTCGAACTGGCCCTGGTGGAAGAAGCGAAGGCCGGGCAGCGTGCACAGCAGGGCGGCCAGGCCGGGGAGGCGGTGGCGGCCGAAGGTCGTGACGCGTCGGGGTTCGTCGTGGTTTTCCAGGAAGCGGGCCATCCGCTGCTGGTGGGAG
>DAORTX010000123.1:4221-8041 GCA_035432885.1 Usitatibacteraceae bacterium | reverse complement strand
TCTGCTTCTCGAGGAGGCTGATGCGCATCACGTCGAGCGTGGTGCGAAACGACAGCGCGGCCGTGAGCCACACGAAGCATGCGCCGAAGAAGAAGATCGCCGGGACGATGAGGTCGACCAGCTCGGCGTGACGGTTCCAGAACAAGGCGGCATAGCCGAGGTAGCCCGCCAGGAAGATCACGATGAAGGCGCCCATGCCGTACCAGCGGTCGCGCAGGGTTCCCGCGGGCAACTGCCGGACGAGCTTCCCCAGGATGACGAGCGCACCCGCGAGGATCAGCGCGCCGGCGAGGACGAGGCCGGTGGCAAGGACCGGTATCACTGTTTGCCCGGCTCCGCCTTGCGAAACGTCTGGTGGTTGCCCGGCGTCCACGTCTTGCCGTCGTCCTCGGTGTACTCCATCCGCGACTCGAACGCGCCCTCGGCGACCTTGAACCGGGTGAAGCGCAGCCGCCCGACGCCGCCGGCCGCCGTCCTGTACGGCGGCGTCGTGCGGACCTCACCGCCCAGCGGCCCGGTCATGACCCAGAGCTTCCCGTCGCCGCCCACGGATGCCATCTCGATCGTCGCCTGCGATTCGTTCACGTAGAAGAGCAGGCCCGAGGACTGCCGGAGTTCCGGGATGTCGCTTCGGCCCGCCACCACGCGGTCGGGGACGACCCAGGAGAACGCGTAGGTGCCTTCCACGGTTTTCGCCACCGACCCGTCGGGCCTGAGGAATTCGGTCGTGACGTTCCATCGCCCGATGCTGGCCCGCAATTGCTCGACCGAATGCCGCAATGCCGGGCTGGCGGGCGGCGTCCCGGCATGCGCCGCGGGCACGACGGCGAGGACGAGCGCCGCGATCGCCGGAACGATCACGGCGGCCACGCCCGACAGGATTTTCACCCACTTGCCCATTGTTCTGCCTCCGGGGTCCATTGGAACACGCCGACGACGGATGCGGAAACTCTCTCGTCCCAGGGCCGGGATCAGCGGCCCTTCCGCGGCGATGGCCGCGGTGTCGTGCTTTTCCCGGGGACCGACACGCGCGCGCGCTTGCCGAGCGCCACGACGGCAAGCACGAGGCCGGCGACGATCCAGGTGAGCCTGTCGGCGCGCTCCCCGAGCAGAAGAACCGAGGCTGCGATAGTGAGCAGCGGCTGCAGGAGCTGCGTCTGGCCGACCTTGGCGATGCCGCCGAGCGCGAGACCCCGGTACCACGGCACGAAGCCGAGGAACTGGCTGATCACCATCACGTAGAGGAAGCCGAGCCAGGACGAAAGCGGCACCTCGGCCGGCGAGGGCGCGGCGAGGACGACGGGCACGATGAGTACCGGCGCCGACAGGAGCAGCGCCCACGAGATGACCTGCAGGCCGCCCAGGGTCCGGGAAAGGCGCGCGCCTTCGGCGTAGCCGACGCCCGCGCTCGCGATCGCCGCGAAGAGCGCGAGATCGGCCAAATGCAGCGTTCCCCCGGCGCGCGTGAGCGAGTACCCGGCCACCAGCGCCGTGCCGATCGTCGCCAGTACCCAGAACCGGGCCGAGGGACGCTCCCCGGAGAAGAGCGCGCCGGCCGCCGCGGTGGCGAGCGGGAGAAGGCCGAGGACGACGCCCCCGTGGGAGGCATCGACGTAGCGCATCGCCCAGGCCGTGAAGAGCGGGAACCCGACCACGACCCCGAGGGCGACGGTCACGAGGCCCTTCGCCTCCGCCCGCGTCGGCAGGCGCGCCCGCGTCGCCCACAGGAACGCCGCGCCGAGGACGGCCGCGCCGATCGCGCGTCCCAGGCCCACGAACACCGGGTCCAGCCCCCGCACCGCCGCCCGCGTCGCAGGCAGCGTGACCGCGAAGGCCGTCACGGCGATCAGGCCGAGGAGATAGCCGAGGTTTTCGTCGCGCGCGCTCGGCACGGTTTCAATCGGCGCGGGCCGGCAACGGCCCGCGACGCGCGCGAGGGCGTAGACGTGCTCGACGCAGGGCTCGCCGCGAAACGTCGACTGCACCGTGTCGACGCGTCCCAGGCCGGCCCGCTCGAGCAGGCGGATGCTGGACGCGTTTCGCGCATCGGTGACGGCGACCACTCGGGCCACGTCCGTCAGCTCGAAGACGAGGCCGATGGCCTCGCGAACCGCTTCCGTGCCGAGTCCGGCCCCTCGGGATCGCGGTCGCAGCGTGAAGCCGATTTCCGCCTCCTTGCCGTCGGCCGCGACGCAGATTCCGATGTCGCCGACCAGCTCGTCCGTTCCTGGCGCCGCGATGCCGAGCTGGATCCATTCCCCCGGCACGAAGAGCGCCGCGCGGGCCATCTGCGCGAGAAACGCCTTGGCTTGCGCGTCGGTCTGCGGTGTCCAGCCCTGGTAGCGGCCGGTTTCCTCGTCTCGGCGATAGGCTTGGAAGGCGGCGAGATCATTCTCGCGCAGGCGTCTCACCGCGATCGCCTTGCCGGGGCGCGGCAGCGGATCCCGCTCGGGAGGTTCCACCGACGCCTAGGGCAATGGACGACAGTCGATCGTCACGTAGCGCGGCCAGGTCCGCAGCCACACCCGCTCGACCAGCGGCAGCGAGGCCGCGCCCACCATCGCCGCGAGGAAGGCGACGACCACCAGCTCGCGGCTGTGGAACCAGTACGCGAGGCCCGCGAGCACGAGGATCACCGCGAAGTTGGCGAGGACGACGATCCGCTCCGCCCGGTGGACGTTCACGCGGATCGGCTTGCCGCACTGGGAGCACTCGATCTCCAGGCGCGCCATGACGGCGCGGCTCAGCTTGCTCCTGCCGAGATCCGACTTGCACAGGGGACAGTGGTAGTCCATCAGCCGGCGATCCTCGCCATCGCGAGCACGTCGACATATTTTCCGTCGCGGAAGGCATAACGCCTCAGCGTGCCCTCGACCACGAAGCCGAACTTCCGGTAGAGGCCGATCGCGGCCTCGTTGTCGACGAAGACCTCGAGCTCGATGCGCTGCACCGCGAGCCACTTTTCGGCGAGATCGATCGCCGCCTCCATGAGGGCCGATCCCACGCCCTGCCGGCGCGCCGATTCCCGCACGGCCATGCCGAGCGCGGCCGCGTGCCGGCGGCGCGGGTGCTTGCGCGGCTCCAGCCCGAGCTGGCCGCAGAGCAGCTCGCCCCGGCACGCGACCAGGCTGAAGGAGCCCTCGCCGATCGATCCCAGGCGCTTGGTCCACATGTCGGTCGACGGATGCGGCAACTGCAGCGTCGAGCCGTAGTTCGAGGGCTCCGCGAAGAGGCTCGCCATCTGCTCGAAGTCGCTTTCGCGGCTGTGCCTGATCTCGATCGCGTTCATGTCACTGCGGCTCCCCGCGCCACCAGGCCTCGGCGCCGTCGATGTGGATGAGGATCCCGTCGTCGGCGTAGGACCGGTCGGCCGATTGCAGGCGCATGCCCGGCTCATGAAGGCGCTCGTGCACCTCCTCCCAGTCGTCCCACTGCCCTTGGTCGTCGGCCTCGTTGTCCCGGAGCAACTGCAGCTCGAGGTCGAACAACTCCCGCACGGCCTCGAAGGCGGGCGAGGGGTGGAACGCGCCGCTGAACCAGGGCAGATCGCCTTCGCCCGGCTTCACGTCGATCGTGCCCAGCAGCGCCTCCCCGCGCAGCAGCTCGAGGGTTCGCGGCATCGGTTTTCGGTTCATCTTCCTGGGGGCATTTTCGTTCGACGGGCCATCAAATTAGCACAGCGTCAGCACTCGCCGGCGAGGACCTGCGCGACCCGCGCCTTCAGGACCGGCAGCAGCTCGGCCTCGAACCACGGGTTTCGCCGCAGCCAGAGATTGTTGCGCGGGCTGGGGTGGGGCAAGGGAACGACCCGCGGCCAATG
>DAORTX010000123.1:0-4121 GCA_035432885.1 Usitatibacteraceae bacterium | reverse complement strand
CGCGTTCGCGCGAAATTCACGCCCCCTCGACGTCGCGAAGCATCAGGAATTCATCGGGCTCGACGCGGCGTTCGGCGTGCAATTCGGGCGAGGCGAGCGCAAAGCCCAGGCGCTCCAGCAGCCGGCGCGAGCGCACATTGGTGCGCTTCAACTCCGCCGAAAGGCTGCGCACGCCGTGGAACTCGACCAGTTCTCCGATCATGGCCGAGACGGCCTCCTGCGCGAGACCCCGTCCCCAGTGCTCGCTCGCGAGCACGTAGGCGATCTCCGCGCGGACATCCGGGATCACCGTGGCCTGGACATAGCCGATGAGGCCCGCGCCCGGAAGCCGGATCACCCAGTTGAGCCACAGCTCGCTTGCGTCCGCGGAGCGGCGCGTCTCCAGTTTCTCGAACCGGGTCCTCAGCCACTCGAGCGACGGCGGCGGTTCGTTCTCGTGCTCGTAGATCGCCGGATCGGCGAGGACCGCGAACATGGCCTCGGCGTGCGCCACGACCTGCGGCTCGAGCCGGAGCACGTCCGTCCTGACGGGCCGCATGCGCGTTTGCCTCGCGGCCCTGGTTTCGGCGAGGATCGCGCCCGGATCGACGTTCCTCGCGCGATCCTCGACGCGGTCCCGCAGGCGATCGTCCGCCAGCCGGTAGGCGGCACCGGACTTGTCCCGCAGGAGAAGCCCCGCGTCGACCAGGCAGCGCCGCACCGTCACGTGGTCGACGCCGAAGCGGCTGCTGAAAGGCGAGAGCCAGGCCTGCAGCAGGCCGTTCACCTGCGCCTCGGAATAGGGCCGATCCGGATCGAAACGGGCGGCGCCGAGCGCGAGGAGAACGTCGAGATCGCGCTGCCGCCGCGGCAGTGCGGTGAGCGGCCCGTTGGCCAGCATTCGCCGCAGCGACTCCTTCGCCTCGCTCTCGCTGGTCCTCATCGCGCGCTCCGCCTGTCGTTCGAATCGCCCTTCATCATCCCGCCGTCGCCGGCCCGGCCCGCGGGACGGTCGCGTACCGCCGCAGCGAAGCACCGCGACATCGCCGCCCCGGCCGGCGTGACGAAGAGGTCGCGCAACCCGGACTCCCGCGTCATGGCGACACGCAGGCGATGCTCCTCGCGCGCAGCACCGACTCCTGGGCGAAGCGCGCCTTGTAGTCGGCGGCAATGGCGCGAACGGATCTATCGCTCGCGTCATCGCCGGCATGCGCGATGCTCAGCACGTACGAGCCCTCGCGGACGATGGCGCCGTCGGCCCCTTGCCACTGTCCCGATGCCGGCCACGCCGTGAAGCCCCGGGGAAAGCGCGGCGTGACCGCCGTCCGCAGGAAATCCTCCCATTCGCCGGCCGTGACGACGCCATGGGCGCGCGCGGTGCCGAAGTACAGCGTCTCGGAGACCGAGCGCTCCTCGCCCGGCGCGCACGCCAGGTCCCGAAGCGAAGCGCATCCGGATGCGAGGAACAGCAGCGCGGCAAGGGCCAGGGCGCCCGGATGGGTGCGCCGGTCGGTCCTGCCGTTGGCCCGTGCCGCGCCGATATGGCCTGCGAACATGTCGTCTCCGATGGGAATTGCCGCCGCGATCCGCCCGCCGCGACGCGCGTGCTCATTGCCCCGGCGGCGGCTCCCACAGCTCGACCTTGTTGCCTTCGGGGTCCAGGACCCAGCCGAACTTGCCGTATTCGGATTCCTCGGTCTTGTCGAGCACCTTGCAGCCTTCCTTCCTCAACTCGCGCAGCAGCGCGTGCAGATCCGCGACCCGGTAATTCACCATGAAAACGGACGCGCTGGGGGCGAAGTAGTCGCCGCTCGCTTCCGAGACCGACCAGACCGTCGTGCCCGTGGCCGGCTGGCCGCCCGCGTCGACCCACCGGAAGGCCGCGCCGCCCCACTCCTGCACGTCGATGCCCAGGTGCGTCCGGTACCACTCGCGCAGCGCGACCGCGTCCTTCGCCTTGAAGAAGATCCCGCCGATTCCCGTGACTCTGGTCATGTGGCCCTCCGGAGCGCCGTGCCGTGGCGCAGGTAGTGGTTGATCCGCCATTCCCGATCCTGCATGAACTCGCGACAAAACGCTTCCGTGAACGATTCGACGAACGTGTCGCGCACGGGCTTCGCGACGTTCACGAAGGCGCCCGGCGTTGCCGGCCTCCGGTCGACCGCTCCCGCGCGCGGCCGGCATTCACCCGGTCGCCT
Source organism: Usitatibacteraceae bacterium (assembly GCA_035432885.1). Lineage (GTDB taxonomy): Bacteria > Pseudomonadota > Gammaproteobacteria > Burkholderiales > Usitatibacteraceae > FEB-7. Next base: position 1,944 of record DAORTX010000123.1, on the reverse strand, counting down.
TCGCGAGGTTCACCAGGCACCAGGCGACGGCGCCGACCTGCATCCAGTGCGCGACGAAGAGCCAGCTCGCCCACGCCCTCGATCGCGGATACGCCGCCAGCTCCTCGCGATAGGTTCGCGTCGAAACGGAATGGGAAAACGGGATGAAGCTTCGCCTGCGCCACACGTAGCGGCCGGTCGTCGGGCGGCCCCAGGATTCGTAGAGATGAGGGGCTTCCTCCCGGATGGCCGCCAGGAAACGGGCGGACAGGGCGACGAACGCGAGGGTGACCACGGCCAGTATCGCGAAGGCGCTCCAGAGCATCGCGTCTACCGGCGTCGCTCGACGGCGAGTCCGGCGTCGCCGGGCAGGGTCCGCATAGGCGTGTTCGGGCCGGCTAGGGAATCGGGGCCGCAGGCCGCCGACTCAATCCGGGATCTCCGGCTCGACCAGCGTCGCCAGTTGCAGGAGCGACTCCTGCCACCCGAGGTAGCACATCTCGGGCGGAACGACCGCGGGCAATCCTTCCTGGACGACGTTCACTTCCGTGCCGCAGGACACCGGCGTCAGCGTGATCGTCGTGAGCATCTCCCCGGTCAGGTTCGGGTCGTCGAACTTGTCCGTGTAGCGGATCGTCTCGAAGGGCACGAGTTCGCGATACTCGCCGCCGAAGGAATGGCCGTTGCCGGTGGTGAAGTTCGTGAACGACATCCGGAAAGTGCCGCCGACCTTCGCGTCCAGGTGGTGGACCTTGCAGGTGAAGCCATACGGCGGAAGCCACTTGGCCATCGCCTCGGCGTCCAGGAACGCGCGGTAGACGCGCTCCGGTTTCGCCCGCAGGACTCGGTGGAGCCGGACCGCGTTCGTGGCCATGGTCGATTCGCCTTTCCCGTCGTCGGGGGATGGGTCGTGCCTGCTGCGGCAATCTTGCCGATACGGGTGGCCGCCTGCAACCGCCAGGTTGCGCCTCGTCGGGCGATCGGCCGCGCGCCGCAACGCCGGCTTCGCGCCTACGAGGTGTGGTCGTGAACCGCTCTCCAGCCCTGCGCGGTGCGAATCCAGACCAGCGTGAACCAGCCGGATTGCTCCGGCAGCGAACCGCCCGAAAGAACGAAGCGCCCGGTCATGAGCGCCGATCGCGCCGACAGCGACCGGATGTGGACCTGCTCCATGCGCAGGCTCTGCTTGGGCTTGCCGTCGACGAAATAGGCCTGGCCGAACGACTTCTCGATGGCCTCGATCGTCGGACGGGGGCCGGACCTGGTCATGACGGTGACCGATGGGTCGTAGATCGCGAGGTGGCCCTTCAGGTCGCCGCGGTTCCAGGCATCGGCGGAGGCCTGCACGGCCGCGAGCATCGAGGACTTCGCCTCATCGTCCCCGGCGACCGCCTCGTCCCGCGCAAGCCCCGCGCACGCCGTGGCGAGCAGGCAGCCGGCCGCCACCAGCGCGGCCGCCCGAATGCGCCGCGCGGGAGCATCGCTACGCGCCACGGTCGCCGCTTCCGGAAACGCTTCCCTTGAGGCCGCGGCCGATCGCGATGCCCACCCACGCCATCGGGAGGTACGCGAGCACGAGGTCCAGCGCGATGAACCACGCGGGCGCGGGAATCATGAAGGCGGCCGCGATGCCGCCCGCGAGGGAGACCGTCCCGACGAGATACGCGAACACGGCGCCACGGCTGCCGGCGACGAGAAAGGCCGCAAGGGCTCCGGCCAGCGTGCCGAGCGCGTGGGCGAGGAAGGGGAACACGAAATGCCTCGCCTCGAGCAGGTGCATGCTCGCCCGGAAACTCTCGGCATTGGTGACGTCCATCCCCGGGGGCGGGGCGATCACCATCGGCCCCAGCATGATGAGCGACATGTTGACGCCGGCGCCCACCACGAGGCCGAGGATGATGGCGAGGATGTTTCTCAGGATGGTCATCGTCTTGGATCCTCCAAAGTCGGAAGGGGCGTTACCGG